>NZ_AFWD01000006.1:0-160354 GCF_000222565.1 Vibrio sp. N418 | reverse complement strand
AGAAACGAGAAAAGATTCCCGACTCGCTCGTGCCTCGCTCTCGAGAATGACGGTGGTGGGTGGATTGAGAAGTGAGAAGTTAGGCAGAGATTAGAGAGAGTCGAGAAATCGAGAAGCGAGAAGCGAGAAAGAGGCGAGAATGGAGAAACGAGACAAAGATTCCCGACTCGCTTGTGCCTTGCTCTTGAGAATGATGATGGTGAGGGGGAAAAGCGGAGTTACGCCGCTTATCGCTAAACGGTCATTCCCTACAGCGACGTAGTCGCGTGGTAGGGAATCTAGCTTTTTGGAGGAACCAAAGCGGGGTTAGAACAGTTTGCTTGACCAGCCGAGCTTGCTACGCAGTACGTGGTAGTAGCTGTAGTCTTTTGGATGAATCAAGGTCAACATATTTGGGCTTTGGTAGATATGAATTTCATCACCTGGAGAAACCGGTAAAGAGACTTGCCCATCGCAGCTTACTTCTTGGGTGCCGCGGTTATCCGGCGAAACAATCAGTTTGATGCGGCGTTTGCTATCGACCACTAACGGGCGGCATGAAAGCGTATGTGGGAACATAGGCACTAACGAAATCGCATTTAAGCTAGGCGAGAGGATTGGGCCGCCGCCGGAAAGTGAATACGCGGTCGAGCCAGTCGGTGTCGCAATGATCAAACCGTCAGAGCGCTGAGAAAAGGCGAACGTATCATCAATATAGACTTCAAATTCAATCATTCGCGCTACTTGTCCTGGGTGAAGGACAGCTTCGTTTAAGGCCGCGTTATGACTTTTGATTTGTTTGTGTCGATGGATCTCGGTTTCAAGTAAGAAGCGCTCTTCTTCAATGTATTCACCATCTAATACTGCTTTAAGCGTAGAATGGAAATCCTCTGGATTGAGATCGGTTAAGAAGCCCAGATTGCCACGGTTGACACCAATCACACGGATATCAAAGCGTGAAAGCACACGAGCTGCGCCCAGCATGTTGCCATCACCACCCACGACGATCGCAAGATCTGCTGCTTTGCCTAATTGAATTAAACTGGCAAAATGTTCTTGAGGTACATCGTCAAGAATTTCGCTCAATCTATCATCAATGTATACGCGATAACCTTGTTCCATTAGCCAGTCATACAATTCTTTATGAGTTTGAATTGCCTGCTGATCTCTAGGTTTTCCAATGATGGCGATCACTTCAAAAGGTTTTTTCATAGCTTTTCCGACCGAAATGGGCTTGAATCGATAATCTTCATCCCCATAATAATGGCAAGTGCGCTAAATATGCGAGTTTTTGTGTAGTTAACGGCGAATAATCGTGACGTGTAGGTTGCACAAAACGTTGAATTCTGGAGATATCATGAGCAACGAAGACAAAAAAATCCAAGAAGAAGAACTACAGCAGCAACAAAACGCAGCGCAAGCTGACGTTGAAGCAGTTGGTACAGACGCAGATATCGAATGGAACGAAGGAACTGCGCTAGAAGAGCAAGAAGCGAAAATTGCTCAACTAGAGGCGGCGTTACTTTCAAGTGAAGCGAAAATCAAAGAGCAGCAAGATGGTGTACTTCGTGCGAAAGCAGAAGTTGAAAACATGCGTCGTCGTGCTGAGCAAGAAGTTGATAAAGCGCGTAAATACGCTCTGAACAAGTTTGCTGAAGAACTGCTTCCAGTAATTGATAACCTTGAACGCGCTATCGCAGCAGCAGATGCTGAGAACGAAGCCGTTAAGCCGCTATTCGAAGGTGTTGAGCTAACGCACAAAACATTCGTTGATACACTAGCGAAGTTTGGTCTAAAAGAGATCAACCCTGAAGGTGAAGCGTTCAATCCTGAATACCATCAAGCGATGTCAATTCAAGAAAGCCCTGATCATGCATCAAACACGGTGATGTTTGTAATGCAAAAAGGTTATGAGCTAAACGGTCGTGTAGTTCGCCCTGCAATGGTAATGGTTGCGAAATAACGCCCATACCATTGAGCAAAAATTTGAAACGCCCTTTCTTTTGGAAGGGCGTTTTTTTATGTCCCAAGTTCACACTTTTGTCATTTTTATCGCAAGCGAGTTGAGCATTTTTCGGTGAAGAAGATGAAATTTATCTGCATGAATAATGAGTGTGCTGATTCATGAATGATTAAAAGGAGTAGATTAAATTCAGCTAATTAGAAGGAGATGGTTGTGGCGGTCAAAAAATAAATAGGCGCTTTAGGTGAGCAAATATGCGTGCTCTATGTACTCAGATGTCTATAGGATGAACAAGCATTACTTGGTGATAAAAATGTAAATAGAGTCTTTTAATTGTTAATTTGCTGTGTATTATCCGTGTTGCTCGCCGCAAGTTGCGGGCTTTATAAAAATAAAAATATCAGCAAATACACAACATTTGGGAGATTTAGAATGGATAAATCGCTTTCAAGTAAGATTTTTATCGGCTTGTTCTCTGGCTTGCTGCTGGGAACGGCGATTCAGTACTTATTTAGCGGTATCGCGATTTTTGATACGTACTTACTCGGCACTGCTGAAGGTGTCGGTGGGATGTTTGTTTCATTGATCAAGTTACTCGTCGTGCCTTTGGTTTACGTGTCGATCGTTTGCGGCATTGTTGAATTAAAAGATATTCGCTCTTTTGGTCGTCTCGGTGGCAAAACTTTTGCTCTTTACATTTTTAACACCGTGATTGCGATTGTAGCGGCCTTGAGTGTGGCAATGATTGTTCAGCCCGGCGCAGGGGCTCATTTGGCGGGTACGATCTCAGATGCCGTGGCACTGAAATCGACCGAAACCCCTGATATTTTCTCGATGGTGACTAACATCGTGCCAAGCAATCCGGTTCAAGCATTTGCCGATGGCGATATGCTGCAAATCATCTTTATGGCAATTTTGACAGGTCTTGCCATTCAAGCTCTGGATGAAAAAGGTGGCCCTGCGGTCAAAACCTTTAACGTTGCTAACGCGATTATGATGAAGTTGATCGGCTTGGTGATGAGCCTAGCGCCTTACGGTGTCTTTGCGCTAATGATCCAACTTGGCGCAACACTGAATGCGAATACGCTTGCTTCGGTAGCGGGTTACGTTGCGCTGGTGGTTAGCATGTTGGTGTTGTGGATCTTTGTTGTCTATCCGCTGGCTGTGCAACTGTTTACTGGTATTTCAGCGCGCGAGTTCTCACGTAAAACCCGTGAGCAAGTGTTGTTCTCATTATCGACGGCCAGCTCGAATGCGACTATTCCCGTTACGATGCGCACGTTGACGGATAAGCTGAACGTGTCAAAGTCGGTGGCTGGTTTTGGTGTTCCGCTTGGTGCAACCATGAACATGGCAGGCGCTTCTATCTACATCGCGATTGCTGCGGTTTTTTGTGCCAATGCCTTTGGTCAGCCGATTGATGTGACGGACTTAGTTACGCTTGGCTTTACGGTGTTATTGCTATCGATTGGCGCGGGTGGTGTACCGGGCGGCGGTGTGGTGATGGTTGGCGTAATCTTGCACCAATTAGGTCTTCCACCAGAAGGCTTGGCTATTGTTGCCGCCGTTGACCGTATCAACGACATGTTCTGTACCGCATCTAACGTCGTTGGTGACACGGCGGTGAATACTATTGTGGCGAAGTCTGAGGGTGAGATTGGCCTCACCGCTGAAGCGATGGAAGCTGAGCTTGCTGCGAATAACGCGTAAGTAAGTGGATTGGTTATTAGAAAGCGAGCCCAAGTGGCTCGCTTTTTTTTTTGATTCAGACAGTTTTTAGAGAAGAGAAAAAGAGCGAGATTCCCGACTCAGTCGTTCCTCCTTCTCGAGAATGACGGTTTAGGGTTGGTTGCTACTGTGGTTCAGCTCTAGCTTTGGTCATTCCTGATAGCCTGGTAGAGGCGTGGTCGGGAATCTAAGTGACATCACACTTGATCATGAATATTTCATACTCACATCAGATCTAATTAGATAATTCTAGGAATTATTTTCGAACGGATTCGACAACTTGAAACAGCCTTCAATTTACTTATTGACTAATTATTCTCGGAGTACGTTGTACATCGGCGTCACGGGGCGCTTAAAAGAGAGAGTTTGGCAGCATAAAAATGGTACATGCGAAGGCTTTACTAACAAATATTGTGTGCATTACTTGGTTTATTACGAGTTACACCAGAGCTTTCGATCCGCGATTGAAAGAGAAAAAAAGTTAAAGAAATGGAAGAGAGCTTGGAAGGAAAGATTAATTAGTGAATTTAATCCAACATGGCGAGATCTGTATGATGAAATATAAGATTCCCGACTCAGTCGTTCCTCCTTCTCGAGAATGACGGTTTAGCGTTGAACGCTATTATGGTTCTGCTCTAGCTTCGGTCATTCCCGATAGCCTCGTAGGGGCGTAGTCGGGAATCTGATTGGTATTCCGGCATAAGCTTCCCGACTCAGTCGTTCCTCCTTCTCGAGAATGACGGTTTTGCATTGGTCGCTACTATGGTTCAGTTCTAGCTTTGGTCATTCCCGATAGCCTCGTAGGGGCGTAGTCGGGAATCTAAATAATGAAATGAATGACATTATTTAGATGCTAAAAGGGTTGAGACCTTCGGTTTAAGCTAAAAATTTCTAATTTTTTTCACCTTTTCCCTTGAAATGCGTTTTGACGCCCTTATCTAAGGTGCATACAAGAAGCAAACATAACAATGTTTGTTTGTGAGCAAGGGTTGAAACCCAATTCTCTATCCCCACATATGGGATAGAGCAAAATAAAATAGAATTTATTCGGAGATAGCCTGATGGGTAGAATCATTGGTATTGATTTAGGTACTACTAACTCTTGTGTTGCGGTTTTAGACGGCGACAAACCACGCGTAATTGAAAACGCGGAAGGCGAACGTACAACCGCATCTGTTGTTGCATACACAGACGGTGAAACACTAGTAGGTCAACCTGCTAAGCGCCAAGCTGTTACAAACCCAACTAACACGCTATTTGCAATCAAGCGTTTGATCGGTCGTCGTTTTGAAGATCAAGAAGTTCAACGCGACATCGAAATCATGCCTTACAAAATTGTAGCGGCAGACAACGGTGATGCTTGGGTAGAAGCGCAAGGCCAAAAAATGGCTGCTCCTCAAGTTTCAGCTGAAATCCTGAAAAAAATGAAGAAAACAGCAGAAGATTTTCTTGGTGAAGAAGTTACTGCTGCTGTTATCACTGTTCCTGCATACTTTAACGATGCACAACGTCAAGCAACTAAAGATGCTGGCCGTATCGCAGGTCTAGAAGTTAAACGTATTATCAACGAACCAACTGCAGCAGCACTTGCATACGGTCTTGATAAGAAAGGCGGTGATCGCACTATCGCAGTATACGACCTTGGTGGTGGTACATTCGATATCTCTATCATCGAAATCGATGAAGTAGAAGGCGAGAAAACGTTCGAAGTTCTAGCAACTAACGGTGACACTCACCTT
Organism: Vibrio sp. N418; assembly: GCF_000222565.1. NCBI lineage: Bacteria > Pseudomonadati > Pseudomonadota > Gammaproteobacteria > Vibrionales > Vibrionaceae > Vibrio > Vibrio sp. N418. The sequence goes on along the minus strand of NZ_AFWD01000006.1, from coordinate 154,945 downwards.
GGTGGTGAAGATTTCGATACTCGCATGATCAACTACCTAGTTGACGAGTTCCAAAAAGAGCAAGGCATCAATCTTAAGACTGATCCTCTAGCAATGCAGCGTGTTAAAGAAGCAGCAGAAAAAGCGAAGATCGAGCTTTCTTCTACTACTCAAACTGACGTAAACCTACCTTACGTAACTGCAGATGCAACGGGTCCTAAGCACATGAACGTTAAAGTGACTCGTGCGAAACTAGAATCTCTAGTTGAAGACCTAGTACAACGTTCTCTAGAGCCTCTAAAAGTTGCTCTAGCAGATGCAGACCTATCAGTAGGCGACATCACAGATGTTATCCTAGTGGGTGGTCAAACTCGTATGCCTATGGTTCAAGCGAAAGTTGCTGAATTCTTCGGTAAAGAAGCACGTCGCGATGTAAACCCTGATGAAGCAGTAGCAATGGGTGCTGCAGTTCAAGGTGGTGTACTAGCAGGCGAAGTAACAGACGTATTGCTACTAGACGTTACTCCACTGTCTCTAGGTATCGAGACGATGGGCGGCGTAATGACTAAGCTTGTTGAGAAGAACACGACTATCCCAACAAAAGCGAACCAAGTTTTCTCTACTGCAGAAGACAACCAAAGCGCAGTAACTATCCACGTAATCCAAGGTGAGCGTAAGCAAGCTAGCCTGAACAAATCTCTGGGTCAATTCAACCTAGAAGGCATTCAAGCTGCACCACGTGGTATGCCACAAATCGAAGTAACTTTCGACCTAGATGCGGATGGTATCCTACACGTATCTGCGAAAGACAAGCAGACTGGCAAAGAGCAGAAGATCACGATCCAAGCTTCTGGCGGTCTAAGCGATGAAGACATCGAGAAAATGGTTCAAGAAGCTGAAGCTAACAAAGAAGCGGACAAAAAGTTCGAAGAGCTAGCGACAGCACGTAACCAAGCTGACCAAATGATTCACGGTACTCGTAAGCAAATTGAAGAAGCTGGTGAAGCACTTCCTGCAGATGAGAAAGAGAAGATTGAAGCAGCAATCGCTGAACTTGAAGTTGCACGTAAAGGCGACGACAAAGAAGCAATCGATGCGAAAGTTCAAGCGCTAGCAGCAGCAGCTCAAAAGCTAATGGAAATCGCTCAACAGCAAGCTCAAGCACAACAAGGTGCTGACGCGGGTCAACAACAACAGTCTCAAGAAGATGATGTTGTAGATGCGGAGTTTGAAGAAGTTAAAGACGACAAAAAATAATTTCGTCGCAGAGTAGCCTGATTTCGTTATTGGAAGTGCTCACCTACTAGCGTAGGCTCCGCGTTTCCTCCTAGAAATCAAGTTATCTGCTTAGAAATTTGTCTCGAAGACTTATTAATACGGGCGTCAGAGGTAACTCTCACGCCCGTAAATTTGTATTTAGACTTGTCGATCTAGATAATAGCTTTATTCGGCGTTTCAGCCGGCAGAACTTTTATCTAGATTGATACACAGACTACTGAAGTGACCATTCGGTAGTGGCAATTATTTTGGTGACCTAGAACATGTCAAAACGTGATTTTTACGAAGTATTAGGCGTAAGCCGTGATGCAGAAGAGCGCGAAATTAAGAAAGCGTATAAGCGCTTAGCGATGAAATTCCACCCAGACCGCAATCAGGGTGATGAAACTGCATCAGACAAGTTTAAAGAAGTAAAAGAAGCGTACGAAATCCTAACCGATCCTCAAAAGAAAGCGGCGTACGATCAATATGGTCACGCAGCCTTTGAACAAGGTGGTGGCGGCTACGGCGGTGGCTTTGGTGGCGGTGGTGCTGATTTCGGCGACATTTTTGGTGACGTATTTGGCGATATCTTCGGCGGCGGTCGTCGCGGTGGTGGTGGCCATTCACGTGCACAGCGCGGTTCAGATTTGCGTTACAACATGGAGCTTTCTCTAGAAGAAGCGGTTCGTGGTGTATCAAAAGAGATTGAAATCCCAACGCTGGTTCATTGTGATAGCTGTGATGGTAGCGGCGCGAAGAAAGGCACTTCAGCAGATACTTGTGGCACTTGTCATGGCCACGGCCAAGTACAAATGCGTCAAGGTTTCTTCGCAGTACAACAAACCTGTCCTACCTGTCATGGTCAAGGTAAGATCATTAAAGACCCATGTAATGTGTGTCATGGTCAGGGCCGTAAGCAGAAGACGAAAACCCTTAACGTTAAGATTCCAGCAGGCGTGGATACCGGTGACCGCATTCGTCTAACCGGCGAAGGTGAAGCGGGAGAAATGGGCGCACCAGCGGGTGATCTATACGTTCAAGTGCATGTTAAAGAGCACCATATTTTCGAACGTGAAGGCAATAACCTTTACTGTGAAGTACCAGTGAGCTTTGCAATGGCAGCACTGGGTGGTGAAGTTGAAGTCCCAACGCTGGATGGCCGTGTTAGTCTGAAAGTACCTTCTGAAACGCAAACTGGCCGTATGTTCCGTATGCGTGGCAAGGGTGTGAAAGGCGTTCGTGGTGGCGGTATTGGCGATTTGATCGTCAAACTTGTTGTTGAGACACCAGTTAACCTGAGCTCACGTCAAAAAGAACTGCTAAGAGAATTTGAAGAATCTTGTGGTGGCGATGCAGCAACTAAGCATAAGCCTAAATCGGAAGGTTTTTTCAACGGTGTGAAAAAGTTCTTTGATGATCTAACCAGTTAATGTCGTTATGACTTGATTTGAAAGCCCGCTAATTTAGCGGGCTTTTTTGTATCTGCGATCAGCATGGTTTGATCATCTGTTGTCTTGTTCACTCATATTAATCAAAGTGCTAATACCAACAAGTTGACGGCAGTGCCACTCCAGCTTGGTTCAAACTTAGCGTATCGGTTGGGGTATTTAAGCATGGATCATCTTGTTGCTGGTTGAGCGGTAAGGCCATTAAGGTGTAACCGTCAGCGGTAATGACCACCGAGAAACGATAATGCTGCGTATTACTTTGACAAACTAAGCAGTTGGCCGCAGAGATGACACTCTGTTTTGCTACGGAATAGTCTTGATTTGCATCTTGGTTGTAGCTGTTTTCTAAGTAGAGTTGCATTCGGCTTAGGTCCGTCAGCGCAACCATCCGCTTGGCTTTGATGCTTTGCCTTTTAAAGCTAGGGTAAGCAACGCTGGTGATGATTGAAATTATCGTCATCACGATCAATAGCTCGATCAGTGTCATTGCCTTTAATCTTTTGTTTGCCATGTTTGCACCGTCAAATTGGATTCGTTTTCAGAACTTTCTACCTGCTTTATCGCTTATTTTTCTGAGCTGCTAGCATGGATGCAAGATTGAATTTACTTACCCATCGGCTTGCAAAGGATTTTGAGAAATGGTTCGAGGCTTTACCTTAATAGAGCTGATCATCACTTTGGCGATAACGGTGAGTCTGCTGTTTTTCGCTGCGCCTAGTTTTGATGCGCTATTGAATAAAGTAAAAATGCAGCGTTTGGCTGGTGCGTTGAATGGATTTTTAATGCAAGCGAAGTCAGAAGCGATTACCCGCAATAAAAAGCTCTATGTACACTTTTCATTTGCTCACTCTACGCGGATAACCGGCGGAGTTTGGCATCTCACGCTTACCGACTCTTCTACATCAACAGGGCAATTATTGCTGCATTTGGATGGTGCGGCTTACGCCAATATCAGCATTCAACACAGTTACCATTCGGCATACATTAGCTTTGATGGAGTGCGTGGTCGTCCTAATGGTGGTCATATCGCTTTTAATCCACACAATGATCCCAGTGGCGCGCTGCGTGTGATCATCGCCAATCCACCTGGAAGGGTGAAAGTATGCAGTGGCAGTGAGGATCGATATGGTTATCCCGTTTGCAGTTAAACACCGTGATAGGCAAAAGTCAGGGCGGGTAAGTGCTGGATTTTCGCTGGTGGAAGTGATGCTTGCTGCGACTTTAGGTTCACTGGCCCTCGCGTTAGTCGGCAGTCTGTTTATTTCTGCACAAAAAATTGCACGACAAAAAAGCCAACAACTCTATTTGCTGCAATCGATGAGCGATGCTTTTCAAACCATTGAAGAAGATATTCAGCGTGCAGGATTCGATAATGGTTTTGGTCATACCTTGCGCTTAATGAGTGCCGCGAATGTGATTGAGCAAAATGGTGCCAGTGAATTTGGCTTAGCCTATTACCGAGAGATGGCGAGTAATGATAATTATCGAATGGTGCGTTATTACCTCAACAGCGGAAAGCTAATGGTGTGCGAGCAGGGGAGTGCTTTATCTTCAGCAATAAAACCCCTCAATCAGATCCAAGCGTGTCGCAGTTTACTTGATGAGCGTGTACTACGGGTTACCTCGTTTGCCATAACCTCTTCACCTTTGAGTAACAGCCACGCCCATTCTACGTTGTGGCATTTGACGCTGGCAGTGCAAAGTTTAGATCTCAATGATTCTCGCCAGCTAACCGTTGATGTCGCGCAGAGAAATTGGCAATGAATTCATCATTTTCAATTAACTCAATTAAGCCTCGATTTTCATTCAGGTTGCGACGTCCAATAAGGCTGCAATTTTCCACAAAGCGACAGCTTCCAATAAGACGACAGCAAGGTGCCGTTACTTTGTTATTGACCTCATTGTTGCTGGTCGTGATTTTGCTGCTCACATTGGGCAGCTATCGGATCACTTTCCATCAAATCAAAATTGGTCAGAATGAGTTAACCGCGCGCCGCTTGCACTGGATGGCTGAAGGTGCCATTGAGTGCCTTTTTACCTATCTTCGAGTCTCCAACGCCAATCCAGTCGAACTCACTGAAGGAAATAGCTCAACGGCGTTGAGTGAGGTGCAAAGTCTTTGTTTGAGCGACTTAACTCATCAAGCGCTCTTTACCGAACTGGACGCGACTCATCACTATCGTTTGGTATTTACATGGCAGCATCAACGGTTGGTGAGTAAAAGTGTGGTCGCTAAGCTGCATGATGGGCAAATGGTCTATTTTTGGTTACAGGGATCGTGGCGTGATTGGTAAAGCGCACGGTTTTACCTTATTGGAGGTGATGGTTTCGTTTGCTTTGATCACGGTAGCAGCGTTAGGTTTGATCCACTTACAAGCGAAGCTGGCACAGCAGACGAGCTTTACGCTCCATAGCTTAGAAGCACTGCATTTGGCTGAACAACAAATGGAGCGCTTTCGTACTCGTGCGGCGAGCACGAGCGGTGGTGTTGGTTTGATCGCTTTTGCCGATCTAGCGCTACCGCAATATTGTGGGCAGGGCATAAATGCTCTGAGCGGATCTCGGTATAATTTGACCTGCGAGGTAAAGGCTGTGAGTGGCGCCTTAGCGGGGGAGTTAAAACAGGTCACCGTTATAGTGAGTTGGTCGCGAAGAGTTCAAGGGTATCCATTGATACCCGTATTGTCGCTATCATCTGCTGTGGGCTCTCATCAGCTCTCTTTGAACAGTTACTTATCGAGATACAGTGAGTTCGATGAGCAATAATTTGCTTCTGGCACGTTAAAACTGCAATTCTTTACATAATCGTTAAATACAGTTTGCTGTTTATGAGTGAATTGGTGTTGTGGTTGTTATGTTGTCTTGCCAGTTTTGCAAAATATGTCTCCAAATATGGAAATTCTTTCAGGACTATGTGCTTTTGTGTTGTGAATTGAATAAAATGCACAACTAACAATCGACCGAAATAATAATTCTATCTATAGGTCATAAGTCACAACATCACATATGGAATTACCATGAGTAATCAAGCTGTAAATAAAGCACCATCACCAAAGCCGAGTGGTATGGATCGCTTCCTAAACGCGATTGAACGCGCCGGCAACAAAATTCCAGATCCAGCGATTCTGTTCTTCTGGGCTCTCGTGATCACTTGGGTGCTATCTGCCCTTTTATCAAACGTTACGTTTGATCTTGTAAACCCTCGCACCGGTGAAGCACTTTCAGTTACTAACCTGTTAACGGGCGAAGCGCTTGCTAGCTTCCTTGCGAACATGGTGACGACATTCACAGGTTTTGCGCCACTAGGTATCGTATTGGTTGCGATGCTAGGTGTTGGTGTAGCTGACTCTTCAGGCTTTATCACGACTGGCCTAAAGAAAATGCTGAACTTCACGCCAGCAAAACTATTAACGCCAATGCTGATCTTGGTTGCGATCGTATCGCACACGGCAGCGGATGCGGGTTACGTATTGGTAATCCCTCTTGGTGGTATCATCTTCCACGCAGCGGGTCGTCACCCTCTAGCGGGTATTGCTGCAGCATTCGCTGGTGTATCGGGTGGTTTCTCAGCGAACTTTATTCCTTCTGGTATCGATCCATTATTGGCAAGTTTCACGCAATCTGCCGCTCAAGTTTTAGATCCAGAATACATTGTTAACCCACTAGCAAACATTTACTTCACGGGTTTATCTTCAATCATCATCATCTTGATTGGTTGGTATGTAACTGAAAAGATCATTGAACCACGCTTAGCAAATATGCCTATGGATGAAGATGCAGAAAAAGCACCGGATCTAGGTACGTTCACTGCTATTGAGTCAAAAGCGTTCCGCGCTGCGGGTTGGGCGATGGTGGCGGGTATCGCACTACTTGTCGCGGCACTTATTCCTGAAACGTCAGCACTACGTTCACCAACTGGCGAACTGACGGCTTTTGATGCACCAGTAATGAAGTCAATCGTTCCACTGATCTTTATCCTGTTTATCATTCCTGGTTACGTTTACGGTAAAGTAGCGGGCACGTTTAAAACCAGCAATGACGTTATCAAAGCGATGGCAACGACCATGTCTACCATGGGCGCATACATTGTAATGTCGTTCTTCTGTGCACAGTTCCTATCTGTATTTGCTCAGTCAAACATCGGTACTATGCTGGCGTTATACGGTGCTGAAGGCCTGAAAGCGATGAACCTGTCTGGTGAAGCAACGATCGTTGGTATGATTCTACTAACGGCGTCGGTTAACCTACTTATCGGTTCTTCTTCTGCGAAATGGGCTTTGATTGGTCCAATCCTAGTACCAATGCTAATGGCAGTAGGTATCTCTCCAGAACTTTCTCAAGCGGCATACCGCGTGGGTGACTCGGTATCGAACATCATCTCTCCACTGATGGTATTCTTCCCGCTTGTTGTGGTTTACTGTCAACGTTACGTGAAGTCGACGGGTATCGGTACGCTAGCATCTTTGATGATGCCTTTCTCTATCGCAATGCTAATTGGTTGGTCTATCTTCCTAATCGCATACTGGATGATTGGTATTCCTCTAGGTATCCAAGCGCCGTACACTTACGCAATGTAATCACTGCTTGATCTAGTCGATACAAATGTTTACAAGCCTACCCGACAGGGTAGGCTTTTTTTTATTTGCGACACGCTATACACTGCATGCGACGGTAATTGCCGTTATACATGGAAAATCACCAACTATGAAAATTCTGCTTTTAGTAGGGTTAATTGTTTTAAACGGTCTATTTGCGATGTCAGAGATCGCTTTAGTCGCAGCCAAAAATAGTCGACTTAAACGCTTAGCTAAAAAGCATCGTGCCGCTCAAGTTGCACTCGACCTAAAAGAAAATCCCACGCGTTTTCTCTCTACCATCCAAATTGGTATTACCGTGATTGGTCTATTGAGCGGTATTGTGGGTGAAGCCACGTTATCAGTGCCATTAGCGGCACAGCTTGAGCTTTGGGGCTTAGATGCGACTCAAGCTGATATTTTTTCGACAGCGATTGTCGTGGTGGGTATTACTTATTTTGCGATTGTTGTTGGTGAGCTTGTGCCGAAACGCTTTGCGCAATCTCAAGCGGAAACGATTGCTGTGTTGGTCGCTTTGCCAATTTATTGGATTTCAAAAATCACCACGCCATTTGTCTTCGCGCTATCTTGGTCAACCGAGACACTGTTGAAATTATTGGGTCAAAAAAGCCAAGAAGACAGCGTGACGGAAGACGACATTCACGCGCTGGTGAAAGAAGGTTCAGAGTCAGGTGTGATTGAGCGCGGTGAGCAAGAGATGATCCGCAATATTTTGCAGCTTGATGACCGCTTAGTCAGTTCGTTGATGACCCCGCGTCGCGACGTAGACTTCATTGATATCGATCAGCCGATTGAACAGCTCCTCAAGCGACTTCGCTCAACCAAGCACAGTGTTTTCCCGTTGTGTCAGGGGCATATGAATAAGATTGTTGGTACGGTGTCGGCCAAGGCTCTACTCAACCAAGCAAATAACCTCAATATGCAAGTGATTATGGGGCTGTCGAAAGCACCGGTCTATATTCCTGAATCAATGAAAGGCTTACGTCTACTGACTTACTTTAAAGAGTCAGGCACTGAGATGGCGTTTATTGTTGATGAGTATGGCGATGTCCAAGGCCTTGTGACGCACTATGATGTGTTGGAAGCGATTGCGGGTGAACTGTCAAACAATCCTAATGATCTTTGGTCTGAAGAGATTGATGGCGAACTGTTCGTCGATGGTTTGATTCCAATTAGTGAACTGAAAAACCGTTTAGAGCTGTCTGAGCTCGAAGGGGAAAGTGAAGGCTTCCAAACGCTGAATGGTTGGGTTACATGGTTACTGGGTCGTCTGCCAGAGATCGGTGAAGTGATCGATTGCCAGCAGTGGCACTTCGAAATCGTGGCGGTGGAAAATAACCGTATCGTCAGTGTAAAAGTGACGCCAATTGAGCAGCAAGCGAGCGAGTAATACACGCACTGTTGTCCATTGTGTCTAAGATTAGGTATGCTTTGCCGCATACCTATTTTTTTGTTTGTCTTTAGGAGTCGACTTTGTCGCAATCCCATTCTCAACCACACTCTTCCCTTCAATCTGCGATGTCCTCGCCTGCGGATTCGTCGTTGCAATTTAGCGCCCAAGATGAGCATTTTATGCGCCGCGCGATGGCTTTGGCTGCACAGGCTGAGTTGGAAGGGGAAGTACCGGTTGGCGCGGTGCTAGTGAAAGATGGTGAAGTGATTGCAGAAGGTTGGAACCAATCTATTGGCCAGCATGATGCCAGTGCTCACGCCGAGATGCAGGCGATTCGTAAAGCCGGACAAGCGGTGGAAAATTATCGCTTACTGGATACCACGCTCTATGTCACTTTAGAGCCATGTCCAATGTGTGCTGGTGCTTTACTGCATAGCCGTGTTAAGCGTGTTGTCTTTGGTGCCCCTGACCTTAAAGCGGGTGCGGCGGGAACGGTTCTCAATCTCTTTGAACATCAAGCGGCGTATCATTACGCACAGGTTGAACATGGGTTACTTGAAGAGGATTGTCGCAGTCAATTGCAGGCTTTTTTTAAGCGTCGCCGTAAAGAGATTAAAGCGCGTAAGCAAGCAGAAAAGAAAGAAGCCGATCAGGGTGAGTAACTCTTTGGAAGTGAGGTTAGTAAATATCAACCGCTATTTACTAACCTTCTCGTCTCATCTAACACTCAAGTTGAGCTAAAGTCAGCTGAAGGCTCATTAACTTGATAGCTGCATGAACGCTCGATGGCGGGCAATCACCTTTTTCTTGTTGTTGACTAGCTTGCGTTTACGGCGGTTAGCAGCAACAGTCTTTGTAAGGCGTTTTGATTGCATGCGACGTTTACGCATAATCACAATCTCCTACAGATATCTGTAAAATCAAATATTCCTAAAATTCAACACAAACGTCTCCTCTCTTGCTCGTAAACGGAGTGAAGAGTGAGTGCAGTGTTGTGTGGTATTAGGAGTCCGAAAGCAGCTTCGCGGATGATAGTCAGCAGAGGTCTATGAGTGAGTCAGTTGCTCTGCTTGCGCGAAGGGCAGTGAGTATCTCTGGTTTGTAGGGCAAATATCAAGCAAGAGCCTCAACTAAGTGAGGCTCTTTTGATTTGGATTCGCTTATCTCGCCGTTATTCTTCGCTTTTGGCTACACTAGCGGCTGATACACTGCCTGAAACGGCTGGTATTGCGGTTGAAGCAGGGCTTATTGAACTGCTTGCCGCTGACAAGACGCTCGGGTCGAGTTGAATCACTGTTAAATCGTTGATATCAACTTCTCCTTCATCCGGCGTTTGCTGCTCAATGTGGCCAATAATGCTCTGGTAGTAACGACGAATATTCTCGACGTAGTTTTTCGCTTCATCACCACGCGCATAGCCGTAACGGGTTTGGCGATGGTACTTCGCTTGGCGTAAAAGAGGTAAGCGCTCTTTTACATCAGACCATTGGTCAGGATTACCGCCTTGCTTCTTAGTGAGGCGACGAGCATCCATCACGTGACCGTAGCCGACGTTGTAAGAAGCTAACGCAAACCAAATCTTCTCATGTTGCTCAATCGAGTCAGGAATGCGTGCCACCATTCTACGTAGGTACTCAACCCCGCCTTTTACTGATTGTTCGGGATCAAGGCGGTTGGTTACCCCCACACTTTTCGCCGTTGGCAGCGTCAGCATCATCATTCCGCGTACGCCTGTTGGTGATTTTGCCATTGGGTTCCAGTGTGATTCTTGGTAAGCCAATGCTGCGATTAAGCGCCAATCGAACTCTTCGGAATATTGTTTAAATAACGGTGACCATTTTGGCAGCTTCTTATCCAGTGCACGGATAAACGCACGGGTATCAACGTAATCAAATGAGCCTACATGACCGATGTATTTCTCTTCTAATTGAGCCAGTTCACCCGATTGTTTTAAATGACCGAAAAATTCAATCACCATCGCATAAAGGCTTTCATCCTCAGAGCGGCGTAAGAACCAAGAAGTCGGTTGATCTTCTGTTAATTCAAATGCGGTCGCCACATCAGGATAGATGCGCTGTGATAAGGAAACTTCCACTGAATCTGCCACAGTAAAGCGAATGTCACTCTCAGAGACCTCTTTTAGTAGGTCATTGACATCAGCATTGGGATCAATCGTAAACTTAAACTCAGGGTGTTCTTGCTGAATTTTGCTGAGTGTCTGGTTGAAATGAGAATCGCCAACGATAGTGACAATCGGCTGCCCTTCATTTTCTTCAATTAATTCGTTTTGCTTAGCTAACAATTGCTCAAGGTTACGTGGGCGCCATTTGCCTTTCTCATAGATCAACTGCTGGCTGACGTAGTAATACGCAGGGCCAGGGCGAAAGCGCTGCATACGTTCAGGAGATTGGGTAAGGCCTGCTGCAATAATATCTATTTCGCCATTTTCCAATGCAGGATAAAGGTTTGAAATGCGATAAGCGGGCTTCATTTCCAAACGTACGCCAAGCTCTTTAGCGAACTGACGCGCAATTTCATAATCCAAACCAGCAGGGCCATCGGGACCGATATAATAAGAAAGCTGATTATTTAGGGTACCCACACGCAATACACCGCGTTCGCGGATTTGGTCTAGGTCGCTCTTTGGTTCAGATTCGATCTGACAGCCAGCGAGTAAAACCGCGCTGAAAACAAGCACAAAATAGGTCCGTGCTTTGGTTAAAAATTGGCTACTCATTTAGTGATTCTCATACTTCATGTACGGCCTTTATATCAGAGTGGCGAGATAAGGCAAAGTGCAGCGAAAGCGATCGCGACCACCGCTTTGTTTTTGCACAATTTAGCTGTAATTCAAATTTGACAAAAAAAAGTGCGCAAACGTTTGCTTTTGATGTTACATCACAAAAACAATTGCTTTATAATGCCTGCGCAACGGCTAGGTAGGATTGGCATGAGTTTGTAATGGGTGTTGTTTAACCATTTGAATTTATTCCAATATTACTTTCATTAATCGTAGAGAGACCTAAGCACATGAGAATTTTGCGTGGCTCCCCAGCTCTTTCAGAGTTTCGTGTTAACAAGCTTCTTGAACTTTGCCGTGAACAGCAATTGCCTGTGACCGCTATTTACGCTGAGTTTATGCATTTTGCTAACTTGACGGCCGAGCTTGCTCAGCCTGAGCTTGAGAAGTTAGAAAAACTCCTCACTTATGGCCCAACTATTGAAGAGCACGATCCAGCAGGATTGCTACTTCTTGTGACGCCACGCCCAGGCACTATCTCGCCATGGTCTTCAAAAGCAACAGATATTGCTCGTAACTGCGGTTTGGACCAAGTTCAACGTCTTGAGCGTGGTACAGCGTATTATGTTGAAACCTCTACAGAGCTGAACGAACTGCAAAAGCTTGAGCTTAAAGCCATCTTGCACGATCGTATGATGGAAGTGGTTTTCTCCGATGTTGAATCTGCAGAGGCACTGTTTAAAGTGTCACAACCTGCACCATACGCGGAAGTGGATCTACTGGCCGGTGGTCGCGCTGCGCTTGAAAAAGCAAACGTTACCCTAGGTCTTGCTTTAGCTGAAGATGAGATTGATTACTTGCTAGAAAGCTTTTCCGAAAAGCTTGGCCGTAATCCTACTGATATCGAATTGATGATGTTTGCTCAAGCGAACTCTGAGCACTGTCGTCATAAGATCTTTAACGCAGATTGGACTATCGACGGTGTTAAACAAGATAAATCATTGTTCAAGATGATTAAGAACACCTTTGAAGTCACACCTGATCACGTTCTTTCTGCTTATAAAGATAACGCGGCAGTCATGACGGGCTCTGAAGTGGGTCGTTTCTTCCCAGATCCAGAAACTCGCCAGTACAACTACCATCAAGAGAAGACTCACATCTTGATGAAAGTTGAAACCCATAACCACCCAACGGCTATTTCCCCATGGCCGGGTGCATCAACGGGTTCTGGTGGCGAGATCCGCGATGAAGGCGCAACGGGTATTGGTGGTAAGCCAAAAGCAGGTCTTGTGGCATTCTCTGTCTCGAACCTTAAAATCCCGAACTTTGTTCAGCCTTGGGAAACCGATTTTGGTAAGCCAAGCCGTATCGTTACTGCGTTAGATATCATGCTTGAAGGCCCACTTGGTGGCGCTGCATTCAACAACGAATTTGGTCGTCCAAACCTACTTGGTTACTTCCGTACTTACGAAGAAAAAGTAAACTCTCACGCTGGTGTTGAAGTGCGTGGTTACCACAAGCCAATTATGCTAGCTGGTGGTCTTGGTAATATCCGTGATGAGCATGTGCAGAAGAAAGAGATCCCAGTCGGTGCAAGCCTAATCGTTCTTGGTGGTCCTGCGATGAACATCGGTCTTGGTGGCGGTGCGGCATCTTCAATGGATTCTGGTTCTTCTTCTGAAGATTTAGATTTCGCTTCGGTACAACGTGAAAACCCAGAGATGGAGCGTCGTTGTCAGGAAGTGATTGACCGTTGTTGGCAGCTAGGTGATGCCAACCCAATCGCCTTTATCCACGATGTGGGCGCGGGCGGTATCTCAAATGCCCTTCCTGAGTTAGTAGACGACGGTGAGCGTGGCGGTATCTTTAACCTACGTGACGTACCAAACGATGAGCCGGGTATGAGCCCACTTGAGATCTGGTGTAACGAATCTCAAGAGCGCTATGTAATGGCGGTAGCGGATAAAGACATGCCAACGTTCGATGCGATTTGTAAGCGTGAGCGTGCACCATACGCAGTGGTCGGTAAGGCAACGGAAGAGCGTGAACTTAAACTGCAAGATTCACACTTCGACAACACGCCAATTGATATGCCAATGGACATCTTATTAGGTAAAACACCTAAGATGCACCGTGACGCGCAAACGCTAAAAGTGAACAATCCAGCGATTGACCGTTCGGGTATCGAAATCAACGAAGCGGTTGACCGCGTTCTTCGTCTACCAACTGTGGCAGAGAAAACCTTCCTTATCACTATTGGTGACCGTTCAGTAACTGGCCTTGTGGCTCGTGACCAAATGGTGGGTCCATGGCAGGTTCCAGTTGCTAACTGTGCGGTAACGGCGGCAAGTTACGACTCTTACCACGGTGAGGCGATGTCTCTTGGTGAGCGTACGCCAGTGGCACTACTAGACTTCGGCGCATCAGCTCGTCTAGCCGTTGGTGAAGCAATCACTAACATCGCAGCGACCAATATCGGCGATATCAAACACATTAAACTGTCGGCGAACTGGATGTCTCCAGCGGGTCACCCAGGTGAAGATGCAGGTCTTTACGAAGCGGTGAAAGCTGTTGGTGAAGAGCTATGTCCAGCGTTGGGTCTTACTATCCCGGTGGGTAAAGACTCTATGTCGATGAAGACTAAGTGGGAAGAGAATGGCGAGCAAAAAGAAGTCACGTCTCCGCTATCTCTTGTTATCACTGCATTTGCTCGTGTTGAAGATGTTCGTAAAACGATTACGCCTCAGTTGCGCACCCCGAATAACCTTGAAGGCTTAGGCGCTACAAGCTTAGTTCTTATCGACCTAGGTAACGGTAAAAACCGTTTAGGTGCTACGGCACTAGCGCAAGTTTACAAACAACTTGGTGATAAGCCCGCTGACGTAGACAACGCGGCGCAACTAAAAGGTTTCTACGAAGGCGTTCAAACGCTGGTTGCTAACGACCAAGTTGTCGCTTACCACGATAAAGGCGACGGCGGTCTATTCGTAACACTGGCTGAAATGGCGTTCGCAGGTCACTGTGGTGTTAATGCAAACATTGAAGCGCTTTTAGCTGCATCAGAGAACAGTGAAGACACACTAGCTGCACTATTCAACGAAGAGCTAGGTGCGGTCATCCAAGTTCGCAACGATGATTTAGATGCTGTTCTTTCTACGCTTGCTGCAAATGGTCTAGAAGCGTGTTCACACATTATCGGCTCTGTTGAAGATTCTGATCAGCTCGTGATTAAGTCTGGCGAGTCTATCGTGATTGAACGTAACCGTACGGAACTACGTACTATCTGGGCTGAGACGACGCATAAGATGCAAGGTCTACGTGACAACCCTGCATGTGCTGACCAAGAACATGAAGCGAAGAAAGACAACTCAGATCCTGGTCTGAACGTGAAACTGAGCTTTGATGTAAAGCAAGACATTGCTGCGCCATATATTGCCAAAGGTTTGAAGCCGAAGATGGCGATTCTGCGTGAGCAGGGTGTTAACTCACACGTTGAAATGGCCGCAGCATTCGACCGTGCAGGTTTTGAAGCAACGGATATTCACATGAGCGATATCCTTACCGGTCAAGCGGTACTTGATGAGTACCAAGGTCTTGTGGCTTGTGGCGGTTTCTCTTACGGTGATGTACTCGGCGCGGGCGAAGGCTGGGCTAAGTCGGTTCTGTTTAACGACTCGACTCGTGAGCAATTTGCCAACTTCTTCAAGCGTGAAGATACCTTCTCTCTCGGTGTGTGTAACGGTTGTCAGATGCTGTCTAACCTTCGTGAACTTATCCCGGGTGCAGAGTACTGGCCACGTTTCGTTCGCAACGAATCAGAGCGTTTTGAAGCTCGTTTCAGCCTAGTTGAAGTGCAGAAGTCTGATTCTGTCTTCTTTAACGGTATGGAAGGTTCTCGTATGCCAATCGCGGTTTCTCACGGTGAAGGCCGCGTAGAAGTGCGTGACAACGACCACCTAAATGCGATTGAAAACTCAGGTACGGTTGCACTGCGTTACGTTGATAACCACGGTAACCCAACGCAGCAATACCCGAACAACCCGAACGGTTCACCAAATGCGATCACTGGCCTAACAACGACGGATGGCCGCGTGACGATCATGATGCCGCACCCTGAGCGTGTATTCCGTACGGTTGCCAACTCTTGGTCTCCAGAAGGTTGGGGTGAGAATGGCGCGTGGATGCGTATGTTCCAAAACGCACGTAAGAATGTGGGTTAATTAAGCATTATTTAAACAGTGTTATCGGGAAAATAACCACAAGCGCAGATCGAAAGATCTGCGCTTTTTTGTTTGATAGGCTTAGATTATTAGACTATATCGTCATTCCCTAGAGCGAGGAATGAGGGAGTAGGGAATCTCTGTTGGTTTTCGGCTAGCAGGAATAGATCCCCATCTCGTTCGTACCTCACTCTTGAGGATGACGAAAAAGGCTTTGAACACAATCTTTGTCATTCCCTAGAGCGAAGAATGAGGGAGTAGGGAATCTCTGTTGGTTTTCGGCTAGCAGGAATAGATCCACAACTCGTTCCCACCTCACTCTTGAGGATGACGGTAGAGGCTTTGAACGTAATCTGCGTCATTGCCGAGAGTGGCGAACGAGTGTTGTTGGGAGTCTCTTTTGTTGGGAATGAAATCGTCTCTCGTCTGCGGTAAAAAACTTGCAGCGTTTCGATAACTTTTATGCTCTAATACCGCGCTTACCAAGGGATGGTGTTAAACAGCTCAGCTTCGATGGAGTTATCAAGTTGACCGATCCCTGAATAATCCCTAGGAAATAGAAATGTCTAAGAACAAAAAATTTGCAATTCGTGTGTCTGAAAAGCGCACTGGTTGGACTGCTGAAATCACTCGTCAAGTGACCTCTCGTAAAACGGTTGTTTCTAAGCGTGAAGCTGGTTTTGAAAGTGAAGAGCTTGCACAAGCTTGGGCTGAAAAAGAGCTATTGGGTTTTGTGAAAAACCAAGCAGAGCGTAACGAGCGTAAAGGCCAACAACGTGTTGAGCGTAACGAACGTCAAGAGCGTCTAGAACGTGAAGCAGCAGAACGTAAAGCAGCGTTCCTTCAAGCTCGTAGCGAAGCTAACGATGCAGCAGACGAAGATTTCGACGACTACGAAGACTAATATTTAGTTTTATCTCGTTGTAAAAAAACCGCCCTCAGGCGGTTTTTTTGTCTCTAAAATCGCAGTTTTCGCGTTTAGCGGAACTGACCAACCTCAGGTAAAAACTCAAACCCTGCACTGGCCAGTTTGGTTTCTAAATCAGTTTTATCGATATCAAAAAACGCAACTAACTCATCCAGATCGCCATTGAAATCGTCGCGCAGTTTCAAGTTGACGATACTCATCAGCATGATGGTATCCATGCTTTTAAAATTGGCTAAATCCATGTCTAATCCTCGAAGTCAGAGATAAGCAGGTTAGCTGCCGCAAAGGCCGCTTTTTCACGAATAGCAAGCTCAAGCGTTGTATCCGCAGCAATTTCATTTAACGTACGAACCGCGCAGGTAATGGCTTGAGGGATATAGCCTTGATCGCCACTGCCAATCTGTGCATAAAGCTCGCGTATTAAGTCACAACAATCATAAACTTTCATCGTCATTTACTTCCAATCAAAATGAGAACTGGTCTCAATATACACAGAGTCACGAGCAAACTCAAAGTGAGAGCTTGCGCTATCTCAAGGCTTGTGTGGAAATGCGGTTAATTTATGCAATCCGATTAGCCAATGCGGATTAGCTTGGGTTGTTTACTTGCATTTCAAGCTGTTGCGTGACCTCTGGATCCAGTTTTAGTTGTTTCGCTAATTCTTGCAAATAAGCCTTTTCCATAAAGTTTTGTTCATCAACCACCAGTAGAGATGCAAGATAAATTTCAGCCGCTTGTTGCGATGTTGAAGCTAAACGAGCGATTTGAATTGGATCGAGTGGTTTATTGAGCTCTTGCTGTATTAGCTCACGCAGGTGTTGATCGCCACCAGATTGTTCGATAGCGGCGTCGATTTGCGCCATCTCGTCATTGTCCACGTGACCATCGGCTTTTGCCGCAGCAATCATGGCTTTAATGATTAACTGACTGTGTATGGGTTGGTTTTGATCAAATGGTTCATTGTTGGTGGCTGAACTAGATTGTTTGCCTTGCCAATCGTTATAGACCTTATAGGCAAGCGCCCCAAGCGCGGCTGCGCCACCAACCTTGAGGGCGTTTTTACCAATTTTAGCGCCCATTTTTTTACTCTTTTTCGACCCCATGAGTAGCCCGACTAAGCCGCCGCCGACTGCACCCGCACCAAGAGTCTTCAATGATCCTGAGCTGGATTGTTTTTTGAGTTGCTGTTGACCTTGGCGCACGATATCTGAATTCAGTGCTTGGTTCAGTAGAGATTTTAGATCCATAAGAAGCTCCAGTAGTGGCGTAATTAACTCTTAGAGTGAATGTAAGAACATTAGCAGAGCAAAAATGAACGTAAGATTAATGGGATAGGGTTTTGAGAGCCGAGATTGAAGCGAGAATAGAATCGGGAAGCGAGATTGAAGAGGCGAGAATCGAGAAGCGAGATTAAAGAGGTGAGAATCGAGAATCGAGAAACGAGAGGTGGGTAACTTCTCGCCTCTCGCTTTTTCTCGCCTCTCGTAGCGCAGCGTTCTGCTTTTGCTCGTCTCTCGGAGCGAAGCGTTCTGCTTTTGCTTTTTCTCGACTCTCGGAGCGAAGCGTTCTGCTTTTCGCTTTTTCTCGACTCTCGAAGCGCTACTCCGGCGCGTAACCGTGCATGCTGAGCAGATCACCATCAAGGTAAGCGGCTTTGCCATCGACCATTTCTAAACGGCCTTCAACAAACCATTTTGCGACCATTGGATAGATGCGGTGTTCTTGGTTTTGCACGCGTTCGGTGAGAGTTTCTACCGTGTCTTCATCAAAGATAGGCACTTTAGCTTGCAGGATCACCGGACCACCATCAAGTTGCTCGGTAACAAAGTGCACACTGGTGCCGTGTTCTTCATCACCGGCATGAATGGCACGCTGGTAGGTGTTAAGGCCTGGATATTTCGGCAGTAGAGAAGGGTGGATGTTAATCATGCGGCCCATGTAGTGGCGAACGAATTCGCCACTTAGAATACGCATGTAACCAGCAAGGATGACTAAATCAGGTTTAAACTCATCCATTTGGCGCATCAACTCATGATCGAAAGCGTCGCGAGTATCGAACGCTTTAGGATCAAGAAATACTCCAGCAGCTCCGGCGTTTTTTGCACGCTCAAGCGCATAGGCTTCCGCTTTATTTGAGAATACGGCGGTCACTTTGCCATCGGTGATTGAAGAATCACACGCATCAATGATGGCCTGTAGGTTGGAGCCATTTCCAGAAACTAAAACAACGATACTCTTCATACTTAATTGATCTCTACTTGCTCTTCGCCTGCCTGTGCTGGAGCAATTTTACCAATTACCCATGCATTTTCGCCTTCTTGTTGCAGCAACTTGACGGCTGCGTCTGCTTGGTCAGCAGGTAGTGCAACAACTAAGCCTACACCACAGTTGAAGGTACGGTACATCTCGTGTGTCGTGACGTTACCTTTCTCTTGTAGCCATTTAAAGATAATTGGCCACTCCCAGCTGTTACCATCAACCAACGCTTTAGTGCCTTGTGGTAGAACGCGTGGGATGTTTTCCCAGAAACCGCCACCAGTAATGTGCGAGATAGCATGAATGTCATGCTGCTCGATCATTTTTAGTGCCGATTTAATGTAAATACGAGTGGGTTCAAGTAGGTGCTCACCGATAGTACGACCTGCAAGTTCTTCGTTCTTGTCTGCGCCAGATACTTCAAGGATCTTACGCACCAAAGAGTAGCCATTTGAGTGAGGGCCGCTAGAACCGACAGCAATCAGTGCGTCACCGGCTGCCACTTTGCTACCATCGATGATGTCTTCTTTCTCGACAACGCCAACACAGAAGCCAGCAACGTCATAGTCTTCGCCTTCGTACATGCCTGGCATTTCTGCTGTTTCACCACCAATGAGTGAACAACCCGCTTGAATACAACCCTCAGCAATACCAGTAACAACGTCTGCTGCGGTATCAACATCGAGTTTGCCTGTTGCGTAGTAATCAAGGAAGAATAGTGGCTCGCCGCCTTGAACGATAAGATCGTTAACACACATCGCCACAAGGTCGATGCCGATGGTGTCATGTTTGTTCATATCCAATGCAAGGCGAAGTTTTGTACCCACGCCATCTGTACCCGATACCAAGACTGGCTGCTTATATTTCGTTGGCAATTCGCAAAGTGCACCAAAGCCACCAATTCCACCCATAACCTCTGGGCGACGAGTACGTTTCACCGCACCTTTAATGCGATCAACAAGTGCATTACCTGCATCGATATCAACGCCAGCATCTTTATAACTTAGAGAAGTATTATTGCCACTCACAGGAAGTCCTCGGTTAAGTAAGTTGGATATGAGAAAACGGCGCTATTCTACCAGTTGATAAATACCAATAGCAAACGTTTGCGTGAGTTTTTTATCTTATACAAGATCAAGAAATTGAGAACGAAATCGTTTATAATCTGAAGGTTTATTTGAAAAATACCCTATTTGCCGGAGATGGACATGAAAGTTGTTGAAGTAAAACACCCGCTTGTTAAACACAAAATTGGTCTAATGAGAGAAGGTGACATCAGCACTAAGCGCTTCCGCGAGTTAGCGACTGAAGTTGGTAGCCTACTAACTTATGAAGCAACCGCAGACTTTGAAACAGAGAAAGTGACCATTGATGGTTGGAATGGCCCTGTTGAAGTAGATCAAATCAAAGGTAAAAAAGTAACGGTAGTGCCAATCCTACGTGCTGGTCTTGGCATGATGGATGGTGTTCTTGAGCATATGCCAAGCGCACGTATCAGTGTTGTTGGTATTTACCGTGATGAAGAAACACTTGAGCCAGTACCATACTTTAACAAGCTTGCTTCAAACATCGATGAGCGTATCGCACTTGTGGTTGACCCAATGCTTGCAACGGGCGGCTCTATGATCGCAACGATCGATCTACTAAAAGAGAAAGGTTGTCAGGCAATCAAAGTACTTGTACTTGTTGCGGCTCCAGAAGGTATTGAAGCTCTAGAAAAAGCGCACCCAGATGTCGAACTATACACGGCTGCGATCGATGAAAAACTGAATGACAAAGGTTACATCGTTCCTGGTCTTGGTGACGCAGGCGATAAGATCTTCGGTACTAAGTAAACCGAATCCAATAAAAAGAGGAGCTGATGCTCCTCTTTTTTTGTGTTTAGAATATGCTCTCACAGAGCACGAAATCAAAATTGGTCATTCCATAGAGCGCGTTAGCGCGAGTAGGGAATCTCGCCCTTTTTCTCGCTTCTGCTCTCAGCTCTATTTACTTCTTCAAACCCAATGTACCACCTACGCGTGGCTTATTGCTTGGACGTGATGAGTTTGGACGCGATGAACTCGGACGAGAGTTATTGTCGTTCGAACGGCCTTTATAGTTCGGCTTGTCATTGTAACGGTCGTTATTGCGTTTATCGTTGCTACGAGCGTCGTTGCTGCGATCGTCGTTGCTGTTACGATTACCAGAGCGCTCATTATGACGACTTTGACCACGTTCGTTACTGCGCTCACGATTTTGCTCACCATGACGACCTTTCTTTGAGTTAGGTGCATGGCGGAACTCGTCGGCATTACGGCCTTTAAAAGTACGAGTGTTTTGATTACGGCGCGCGGTTGACTCTTGGTTCTCTTCGCGGCTATCAAACAATTTAGCATCAGTTGCTTTGCGAATGTGTTTGCCTTTAGCGTCGGTCTTTGACGCTTCTTCGGTACTGACAGAACCTTCACACATGGCATGAATTTCGTTGATTTCGTCATCGCTTAAATAGCGCCAGCGGCCATTTGGAATATCATCCAGCGTGATGTTCATGATACGAACACGACGCAGTTTAAATACCTCATAACCCAGAGCTTCACACATGCGACGAATTTGACGGTTTAAGCCTTGCGTCAATACGATACGGAATGAAAATTTGGTTTCTTTGGTGACTTTACATGGCAGAGTAACGGTATCAAGGATGTTAACGCCTGAGCCCATACGACGGATAAAATCGTCCGTGATTGGCTTATCAACACGCACTACATATTCTTTTTCGTGGTTGTTGCCAGCACGTAAGATCTTGTTAACGATGTCGCCATCGTTGGTTAGAAAGATCAGACCATCAGAAGGTTTATCAAGACGACCAATCGGGAAGATACGTGAGCGGTGGCCAATAAAATCAACAATGTTGCCCGGAATGTCGCGTTCGGTAGTACAGGTAATACCGGTTGGCTTATTTAGAGCAATATAGACAGGTTTTTCTTTGGCTTTGAGCGGTTGACCGTCAATGCAAACGTCATCACCAGGCATCACTTTGGTACCCATTTCAGGGATCTGACTATTAATGGTGACACGACCTTGGTCAATCAGCTTATCTGCTTCACGACGAGAGCAGTAGCCAGTTTCACTGATGTATTTATTTAGACGTTTAGCGTTATCTTGTGACATTTAGGTCTTCCTCAACGTTTCCCAACGGCAGTTAATTAGAAAAAAATGCAGCCCTATGGCTGCATTTCACATTTTAACACTAAGAGAAAGCCTTAACCTAACCGTTTTTGATGGCGCTCACGGTTTTCTAGCTTCTTTTCTTGGCTTTTTCGCAACAAGACATAAACCGCGCCAGTACCACCATGGAATTGTTGAGCGCTGTGCACCGATTGCACTTCTTTAATCTGCACTAACCATTGGGCAAGATAGCTTTTCATCTGTGCGGGTGGATTAGAACGCTCACCACGACCGTGCACAATGAGCACAGTACGAATATCCATGCGGATACATTGCTTTAAGAAGATCACTACTTCGTCGCGGGCTTGCTTTAGCGTGCGACGGTGTAGGTCCAATTTCGCTTGAATGGGGTACTTGCCTAATCTGAGCTTACGGTAGACGCCTTCTTGCACACCATCGCGTTTGAACTCGATGATCGCTTCCGGTTTTAGCGAAGGGGCGTAATCAATCGAGAGATAATCAGGATCTTCTTCCGTTAGCCAAATGGCCGCCGCTTGCTTAGCGAGTTGCGCATCACTGGTGTGATGAATTTTTTTTAGCTCGGCAGTGTCGTTATTAATTGGTTTTACGTCACCCATCATTTGCTGAAAAAGGGTGAAATCGTCGTCTTGAGACATAGAGGCATCTCAGGGTAAGAATCTAATGAGATAATTATACGAAAGCTTAATGGTAAAAGGGCAAATTTTTAAGGGATACAGAGCAGTTAGTGAAAGGAGTGTGATTAGACGAGAGTGGAGAGTTAAAATGGTTGTAGAGTGGCTTACGCAGCAAAGCGAAAAACCCGAAGTAGATAAATTATCTACTTCGGTGCAAGGCGCTACAGTTGCCTACCGCGATGCTAAGCGATCTAGTGAGGAGATTTGTCAGTCATTACTTTGTAAACGATGAAGCCACCGTAGAAGAACATAAGACCTAAAGCGCAGAAGATGACTAACATTGATGACAGCCCTACCGCATTACCAAAAAGAAGTTCAAGCCAAAAGTCCATGTTTCCCCCAAAGTTTTTGAAGACAGGTTTACGTTAACGGATGGGGTTTAAAATGATAATGATCTGGATCAATTGTATCCTTTTGGTTGTTATTGTGTTCTTTTTTGTGCGCTTTCAATCACACTTTGTGGCCCGTTGCTGATGTTTTAGGCAAACGAACAATAAAAGCAAAAAAGCTTAATGAAATCACTTGCGTTAAGTTCAGGAATCCGTAATATACGCCTCGTCGACAGGCAATACGACTTGTAAGACATCTCGGTGAATAGCGCAGCTTGGTAGCGCATCTGGTTTGGGACCAGAGGGTCGGGGGTTCGAATCCCTCTTCACCGACCACTTTTAAGAAAAAGGCTCTACAGAAATGTAGAGCCTTTTTCGTATCTGTACGTTTTATATATCCCCCATGCTCAAAGCACAGGAAAAGAATCAGCACTTGGAAAAAGCTCTCCGATCTCTCGGTGACCCTAACGTGCATGATGAACCTATGAACCTATGAACCTATGAACCTATGAACCTATGAACCTATGAATTTAGTACTTAAATTCGCAGTTCGCTTGGCTGCTGGTTGAGCGCTGAGTGACGGTAAAGCCTTTATTACGCAGTAGTGACACTAGGCTATCTCGGCCAATCAGGTGTAATGTCCCCACAACCACTAAATAGTTGCCTTGTTTCTTCGGTAAAATTTCTCTGCTCGCGAGCTTATTCGCCCAATCTTGATTGCGCTGATAGATGAATGCTTGCTCAAATTCAGGCGACATTTCTGTTAAGTGCGAAAATTCATTGAGTTTCGCGATATCACCACTCTTCCAGCTCTTAATTAAGCAGTGCATTGCATTTTCTGAATGATCAAACTGTTCGATCGCATTCGTGAGTAGCTCTTGCCCACCATTGGCTTGCTGGGTGAGAAGATCAATTTGAAATTGCAGCGACTCCAAACCCAGCACGGGCTTACCTTGATTAATCGCTTGCGACAGTAGCCAAAGATCCACCCCATCTTGAGGTTTGTAGCCTAAGTATTCGATTTGCTTCATTTGTATTGCCAATGCAGATGCCCAAGGTGGGGTCTGTAGCAGCTGTTCTCCATTTAGATTGAGCAGATTGGCAATTCCAAGCAACTCCTTTTGCTGATGTTGTGAGAGAACATCTTGACTGAGAACTTGAGAGTGAGGGTATTGCACCTTGTTCTGGTTGCGGATGTCAGCCTCAAGGATGATGCCATCAGAATGGGTTAAAAAGGTGGTGATAGCCGCGGGCAATGGGTACATGTCAGCATCACCGACGTGCACTGAGCCGACGAGCAATAAGTTGAGCTTACCCTTGCTTGCTTGCCAGTAGAGAGGCTCTGCGGTGGATAATTGGCTAAAGAAGAAGGTTGTGAGTAAGCAAATCAGTCGAATCATAGAGAGTCACAAAAGGTGCATTAATCAGATTGATTATAAGCATGAGTCTAATTGCGTTGCTATGCAACACTCATCGTCAGGCCTTTATGCTGGTTATCTCTGATCGGTTGAACAAAGGGATTAGTTTGCAGTAATAATTAAGCCCTCGTCAAAGTGGACTAATTTTTTGATGTGAAATAACTCGCAAAAAATTGTATCTCACTGGGTAGAGATAAAAAAGCCCAGTCTAAATGACTGGGCTCTAGCAATCGCAAAAGAACGAATTAAGCGATTTGTGACTGTTGCTCTTCGAGCTGTTGCTCGATGCTGATGGGTGCTTCTGCACCGTGCATCCAGCGTACCAGAGTGTTTGAGAAAAATAGGAGCACCACGCCGCTGATTGTTGCGGTTACCGCGATGCCACTAAAGATAGACAGTGCACCTAGCTCACCCACGTGCGAGCCAACGTAACCTGCAACATAGTTTGCGATAGCATTACAACCAAACCATGCCCCCATCATCAGTGATGCTAGACGCAGTGGCGCTAGTTTAGTGACCAGTGATAGACCAATCGGTGATAGGCATAGCTCACCCAGGGTATGGAAGAAGAATGCGCCGACTAACCAAAGCATAGAGGTTTTTACGGTTGTATCGCCGCCTTGCTCCATTACAGCACCTACCATACATAGGAAGCCAAGTGCGAGGAAGAACATTGCCATAGCAAACTTCACTGGCGAGTTTGGTTCACGTTTGCCCAGTTTTACCCAAAGAACAGCAAGCAACGGCGCAAGTGTAATGATAAAGAATGGGTTAAGTGACTGGAACCAAGCCGCGGGCACTTCAAAGCCACCGATCATACGGTCGGTATATTGTTGAGTGTAGATGTTCATCAGACCGCCTGCTTGTTCAAAGCCAGCCCAGAATACGATAGTAAAGACACTCATCACTAAGATAACTTTAATTCGATCGAACTCTTCTTTAGTCAGAGGCTCTTTTTTATTTGAGTTTTTAAGCTCTAGATCGCGTTTAGCTGCAGGCTCACGACCGATATCGCCAAGGCATGATTGTGCGAATGAAAGTTGCATTACTAGGCTCATCAGCATACCAATGCCGGCAGCAATAAAGCCCGCTTTCCAACCAAATTCATTGGTTACTGAACCCGAAACGACACCGGCCAGTAGTGCACCAATGTTAATGCCCATGTAGAAGATAGTGAATGCGCCATCACGACGGTTGTCGCCTTCTTGGTAAAGGTCACCCACCATGGTTGAGATATTTGGTTTAAACAGACCATTACCGGTGATCAATAGCGCCAAACCGAGATAGAAGCTGTGCATCATCGTCATGCCAAGTATGTCAGATGGCAGTGCCAAGGTAAATTGACCGATCGCCATTAGTGCGCCACCAATTAAAATTGAGCGACGTTGACCAAGGTAGTTATCTGCTAACCAGCCGCCGATAAGCGGTGTGATGTAGACGAGTCCAGTATAAATGCCGTAGAGATCTAGAGCATCTTTAGTCGACCAGCCTAAGCCACCATTTATAGTTGTATCTGTTAAATACAAAACCAAAATAGCGCGCATCGCATAGTAAGAGAAGCGTTCCCAAAGCTCAGTGCCGAAAAGCAGAAATAGACCACGAGGATGGCCCAAAAATTGTCGATGTTGTATTTGCATAAGTTTTACTAATAGTTATGAATAGAGAATTTTATAGCGGTAATACCTATACATGATGAAATTACGTAATGCAAATTATCTATAATTAGGAGTGATAGAGAAAAGTGTGATAAGTGGCTGAAATTTGGCTTTTTAGTGTTGAAATTGTGCTGTTTTTGTTCAATTAAAAACTAAGGTTTCATATTTGAGTGGCTGTTTTATAGCGATGAAAATGTGATTAAGTGATTGGTTTTATTCTAAAAAATGAAAAAAGGGACGCCAAAGCGCCCCTTTTTGATGTGATTGACTTTTAGTAAGCGTCGTTGTGAACAGCTTTCACCGCACGACCTGAAGGATCTGCACAGTTTTTGAACGACTCATCCCACTCAATCGCTTTCGCTGATGAACAGGCGACAGATGGACCACCAGGAACACACTCTGCCGCAGAAGGCAGTGGAAACAACTCTTCAAAGATTTCACGGTATACGTAGCCTTCTTTGGTGGTCGGTGTGTTGTATGGGAAGCGGAACGCCGCTGTTTCTAGTTGCTGCTGCGTTACTTTTTCTTCTGCCACTTCTTTTAATGTATCAATCCAGCTATAACCAACGCCGTCAGAGAATTGCTCTTTTTGACGCCATGCAATCGACTCTGGCAGATAGTGTTCAAAACACTCACGTAAGATGTGTTTTTCCATCTTACCGTTGCCACACATCTTATCCGCAGGATTAAGGCGCATTGCAACATCGATAAACTCTTTATCAAGGAAAGGTACACGGCCTTCTACACCCCATGCAGCGAGTGACTTGTTGGCGCGAGCACAATCAAACATGTTCAGTGCTAGCAGTTTACGCACGGTCTCTTCATGGAACTCTTGAGCATTAGGGGCTTTATGGAAGTAGAGGTAACCGCCAAAGATTTCATCCGCACCTTCACCAGACAACACCATCTTGATGCCCATGGCTTTGATCTTGCGACCAAGCAGGAACATCGGCGTTGAAGCTCGAATCGTCGTGACATCGTAGGTTTCGATATGATAGATAACATCACGAATCGCATCCAAACCTTCTTGAATGGTGTAGGTCATCTCATGGTGAACCGTACCAATTTGATCGGCGACTTCACGAGCGGCTTTCAAATCAGGCGCACCTTCAAGACCAATCGCGAATGAGTGCAATTGTGGCCACCATGCTTCTGATTGCCCATCATCCTCGATACGCATTGCTGCATAGCGTTTTGCAACAGCAGAAGTAATTGATGAATCAAGGCCACCAGAAAGAAGCACACCATAAGGCACATCAGTCATGAGTTGGCGTTTAATCGCTGCTTCAAGCGCTGCGGTTAACTCTTCTTTACTGGTGTGGTTATCTTTTACTGCGGCGTAGTCGTTCCAATCACGCAGGTAGTAGCGTTGTGGCTCGCTATCTTGGCTGCTGTAGCTGCAACCCGGAGGGAATTCACTAATGGTTTTACACACTGGAACCAGGGCTTTCATCTCAGAGGCGACAAAGTAGTTACCGTGCTCATCGTAGCCTTGGTAAAGAGGGATAATACCAATGTGGTCGCGGCCAACCAGATATTGATCTTTCTCTTCGTCATAGAGAACAAAAGCGAAAATACCGTTAAGTTCTTCTAACAGTGCTTCACCCATATCTTGGTAGAGTGCCAGAATGACTTCACAGTCAGAGTCAGTTTGGAAGTCGTACTTGCCTTCGTAGCGGGCACGGATCTCTTTATGGTTATAGATTTCGCCATTAACCGCCAGTATGTGTTTGCCATTTGGGCTATAGATTGGTTGCGCACCACTGTTGAGGCCGACGATGGCTAAACGTTCGTGAGCCAGAATCGCTTTATCTGAAGAATAGATACCCGACCAATCCGGTCCGCGGTGGCGTAGTTTTTTCGACATCTCAAGTGCGATAGGGCGCAGTTGAGCAGCGTCACTTTTAATATCTAAAATGCCAAAAATTGAACACATACTAATCCCTTATTTAAACTGTATTTATTTCTTGTATATAAACTTGCCATTCTGGTTAAGAAATGCAACCCATAGCGATAAAAAAAATCACAAAAGTGCCATTGCATTAAATAATATTTAATTTAACTTCGTTTGATTAAAAAAAATCCACCATTTGGTGGATTTTAGACCGTTTATCTAAGGGCGCTAACTAAAGCATTAAAAAAACTATGGTTTTTCAAAGCTTGGGCTCAACTGTTCGCAAACGTGACGGGCAAAGCCGCTACCAGCCTCACTATAAATGTTAAAGGCTGCGTCAACGCCATGCTCTAGCAGTGTATCCAGTTGATCTGGGTATTCGGCAATCGCCGCTATTTGGCCTTGATAGTTTCTTAGGTGTAATTGTTCGAGTGCGATTTGGTTACCTTGATGGTGTGGCATTGCTAACAGCACGAGTTTCACTTTGCCAGTATCCAAAATACGTTCCCAAAAATCGGGGTCGGTCGCGTCACCGGAAATCACGTTTCGGCCATGCGCTTTATGGATATGCGCCGCTTCTTCACGCACCTCAATACCTAGGCTGATTTTGCCGTAACGTTGGCGTAGTTCGTCGTAAGCACCAGTACCAATGCGGCCCATACCTAAGATAAGAATTTGTGCGTGGCCAGGATTGATTAATTGATCGCGCACATTTAATTTTTCTGCAGCGTGCTCTTTTAACCAACGTCCAGAACGTTGATAAAGTGCGTGACCTTGGCGGTTGATTGGCGCGGCAAGGATAAAAGAAATGGATACCGCAATCGCCAGTGCGACCAAAATGTCGCCGCTCATCCAACCCATCTTAAAGGCCAAGCCGCCAACAATCAGGCCAAACTCACTGTAGTTAAATAGACTAAGTGATGAGAGTAGTGAGGTGCGCACGCGGAATTTGAATGAGTTCAGTACTAAGAAGTAGAGAATGCCTTTTAGTGGCAGCATCAGCATAAAGATCAAAGCCAAGGCAAAGCCAGCCAGCGTTGGTTGTTCTGATAAACCGATGTTGAGGAAGAAGCAGACTAAAAACAGCTCTTTGAGGTTAAACAGTGATTTGGATAACTCTGAGGCTTTTTTGTGTCCAGCCAGCAACATACCCAAAATCAAAGCGCCAAGATCGGCTTTCATACCTACTAGTTCGAATAGTCCAGCCCCGACAACGAGAGCGAAGAAGATGCCAAACAGTACCAGCATCTCACCGTGACCAACCCAGTCGAGTAACTTGTAAAACAACGGACGCATAAACGGTAGTGCAAATATAACAACGGCATACCATTCCGGCAATTTTCCAGTCGATGCCGTTAGGAAGATCACCGCGAAGATGTCTTGCATAACCAAGATGCCAATCGCGATTGTGCCGTAGGTTGCGTTGAGCTCGCCTTTTTCTTGCAAAGATTTTACCGCAAAAACGGTACTAGAGAAGGAGAGGGCAAAGCCAAGCAAGACGATTTGATCAACGCTCATTGCGCTGAGTGAACCCACACCGAGAATTTTTAAGCACAATAAAGCGGCTGAGAAGAGTGCAGTAGACAACACATTGTGAATGGTTGCTCCGGCCCAGATCTCTTTAGACAGCAAGGTTTTGAGGTCAAGCTTCAAACCAATGGTGAACAGCAGCAAGGTTACACCCAGATCGGCGAGGGTAATGATGGTGTCGTTGGAGCTAAAACCTGCGGCTTTTAAACCAAAACCAGCCAGTAGGAAGCCAACCAGTGGGGGCAGGTTACATTTCAACGCTACAAAGCCTGCGATAAATGCAGCTGAAATTAAGATGATTTCCATACAATAAAACTACTCTGTCCCTAAAACGAAAAAGGCTATGTCATTGACATAGCCTGGTATTCTAACTCAACTTGTTGCCTAAGCGATCAGTCTTCCAGCAATTTTTGTAACAAAACCCCGTTTAACATAGCGCGTTTGATCATCGCAAAAGCACTCATGGTCGGTTGTTTGTCGATCTGTGAAGCGACTATCGGTAATTCTGCGTGGAAAGTTGGCAGCGATTGGTTTTCAACATTACGACGAATCGCAGGGAAGAGAATATCTTCACAGCTGGTAATGTCGCCAGCAATGATCACTTTTTGTGGATTAAACAAGTTGATAGTCATTGCGATGGCTTTACCCAATTGGTTACCAACACGAACCAGACTTTGGGTTGCTAGTTCGTCACCTCGATTGGCGTGCTCGCAAACATCTTTAATGGTAATGCTGCTCAGTTCACTTAGGCTTGATTCGTAGCCTTGTGCGGTAAGCTTTTTCACACGTTCAACAATAGCAGGGTTTGCGGCGACGGTTTCTAAACAACCGAAGTTCCCACATTGGCATTGCTCGCCAAGTGGATCAATTTGGATGTGACCAATTTCGCCTACGTTGCGGTTATAGCCTAAGAATACTTGACCATTAACGATAATACCCGCACCGGTACCGCGATGAACGCTGACTAGAATAGAATCTTGGCAATCTTGGCTGGCACCAAAGTAATGTTCGGCTAATGCCATGCCACGCACGTCGTTACCGACGAAGCACTCAACATGGAAGGTATTAGTAATCAGATCACCAATCGCCAAGTTATCCACATTGATATTGGGCATATACTCAACCACACCCGTTTCAGGGTTGATCAAGCCAGGTAGCGCAACACCAATAGCGATTAATTGGTTAATGGTCGATTGATTATATTGAATGAAGTTCTTGAGGAATAACAGCAACCCATCGACAAGCTCGCCTTGGGTGGTGTAATAGAACTCTTGATAATCAGACGCCAGTTCTTTACCGCCAAGATCAAACAGACTGAACTGAATGTAATCTCGACCTAAACGAACGGCCACTGAGTGAAAGGGCGCTTCTTCTGTCGTCAGCGATATTGCACGACGACCGCCAGTAGAGGCTTGTTGAGCGACCTCTTTAATGAGGCCGCGTTCGAGAAGTTGGCGGGTAATCTTAGTCACGCTCGCAGGAGCTAGATGACTGACATCAGCAACCTGTATCCGCGAAATAGGACCTTGTTGATCGATCAGTCTGTACACTGCTGCACTGTTTAGTTGTTTAACTAAATCTACGTTACCTATTTGTCCGCCATTCATGTCTACACTTGCTCGTATTGTCCGTTAACAATATTCGCTTGGATTTGGAAGTCGCGATTAAACACGGTTAGGTTAGCAATCATGCCTTTCTTAACTCGGCCTAATTTGTGATCAACTCCAATTGCTTTTGCTGGGTACAAAGTAGCCATGCGGATAGCTTCATCCAAAGCGATTCCGACGTGCTCAACAGTATTTTGTACTGCTTCAATCATAGTGAGAGCTGAGCCGCCCAATGTGCCGTTTTCATCAACACACTTACCTTCTCGGTAATATACTTTCTTACCAACAAAAATAAAGTAATCCATGTTGGCACCTGCAGGAGCTGTGGCATCGGTCACTAATACTAATTTTTCACCTTTAATTTTGTGAGCGATACGGATGTTTGCGTAGTCCACATGGAAACCATCAGCAATGATACCGGCATAAACATCAGGCGTATCGTAAATAGCACCAACCACACCCGGTTCACGGCCGACCATTGGTGTCATAGCATTAAACAGGTGAGTGGCAAAAGTGATACCGTGCTCAAAGCTTTCACGAGCTTCTGCGTAAGTTGCATTAGTGTGACCGATAGAAACCACAATACCCGCTTCTTTTAGGCGAGCGATGTGCGCAGGATCGTTATGCTCAGGCGCCAGTGTTACTTTGGCGATAACGTCAGCGTTG
This sequence comes from Vibrio sp. N418, assembly GCF_000222565.1. NCBI lineage: Bacteria > Pseudomonadati > Pseudomonadota > Gammaproteobacteria > Vibrionales > Vibrionaceae > Vibrio > Vibrio sp. N418. The sequence goes on along the minus strand of NZ_AFWD01000006.1, from coordinate 123,164 downwards.
GCACACATGAAGTCAACCATGCTGTCATCTGATGGGCGAATGTAATCAACGCTGTGAATCCCTTTTTTCGCTACGTTAAGGTAAGGACCTTCAAGGTGCAGACCTAGCGATTGGTTTTGGTATTTCTCTTGGTATTCACGAGCAGCGGCAACAGATTGACGCATATCTTCATCTGAAGAGGTGATAAGCGTAGGGAGGAAGCTAGTACAGCCAGATTTTAGGTTAGCTTCATGCATGGTTTGCATTGTTTCTGCGGTGATTTCATCATTTAACATCACACCGCCACAACCATTTAACTGCAAGTCAATAAAGCCAGGGCTTAGGTTTGCACCGTCTAGGTCACGGGTTTCGATACCGGCTGGTAACTCAGAAACAGGACACACAGATTCGATGACGTTGTTATTGATAATGACAGCGTGGTCAACCAGAACATCGTTGCCTGTATAGATTTTACAGTTTGTTAGCGCATACATGATTAGCTAATCCTTATAAAGTTGAACTCTTGAAATTTTGTCGCGACCCAAAACTGGAGACAAAATCCTCACTTGTTTACTTTATTTGTGAGCTTCAATTAGGTCGCAAAATATCTTTAGCAAATGAAGGATATTCCCTCTCTTAGCATGATTGACGTGCACTTCATCGCGAAATCAATCCATTAGTAATGGCAATATTGTTATTAGAGCTAAGGCCTTATGCAATAAGACATTAAACTTGAATGTTTCGTATTTCAGTGCGGCGAATAATATCTGCTAAATGGCATTTTTTTGAATTGTAAAATAAGTTTTATGATCTCGCTAGCAAAAACCTTCCGCTATACCTATTTCTGGTGATTATGATCACAAATGATAAGGTTTTAATTTGCGGAGCAAAATTAATGTCATAAACTGAGTTCGACTAAATTGAGCAACAAAAAAAAGTCGCTCGACCAAAATACAAATCCTATAGGGGGAACTAAAGGTGAATATTCTTGGATATGCACAGAAGTTAGGTAAAGCACTTATGCTTCCTATCGCAACACTACCTGTTGCGGCGCTTCTACTACGACTAGGTCAACCAGACCTACTAGACATCGCGTTTATGGCATCAGCTGGTAACGCGATCTTCAGCCAACTACCACTACTATTTGGTCTAGGTATCGCAATCGGTCTTTCTAAAGACGGTAACGGTGCTGCAGGTCTTGCTGGTGCGGTTGCTTACTTCGTACTAACAGCTACAGCTGCAACAATCGATGCAAGCGTTAATATGTCATTCTTTGGTGGTATCATTGCTGGTATCATCGCTGGTCACTCTTACAACGCTTTCCACATGACTCGTCTTCCTGAGTGGTTGGCATTCTTTGCTGGTAAACGTCTAGTTCCTATCATGGCTGGTCTGTTTGCTCTAGTAATGGGTGCAGTTATGGGGGTTGTATGGCCTTCAATCCAAGGCGGTCTTGACGCTCTAGCGCACGCAGTATCTACTTCTGGCGCTGTTGGCCAATTTGTATACGGTACTCTTAACCGTGCACTTATCCCTGTAGGTCTACACCACGTTCTGAACTCTTACTTCTGGTTCGGTATGGGCTCATGTCAAGAGATCGTAATCTCTGCTGCATCTGCTGCTGGTCAAGCTCTACCATCACTAAAACAGTTGTGTGTTGACCCTGCTCTAGCGAAAACTCTAGTAGCTGGCCAAGAGTACACGTTCAACTTTGTTAACACAGTAACGCCTGAAATCACTGCAACTGTTAACACTGTAACTGATACTATCAAGTCTGGTGACCTACACCGCTTCTTCGGTGGCGACAAGTCTGCTGGCGTATTCATGAACGGTTTCTTCCCAGTAATGATGTTCGGTCTACCTGGTGCAGCTCTTGCAATGTACCTAGCAGCGCCTGCTGAAAAACGCAGCCAAGTTGGTGGTGCACTATTCTCAGTAGCATTCTGTTCATTCCTAACGGGTATTACAGAGCCTCTAGAGTTCATGTTCGTGTTCCTAGCGCCTGCTCTATACGCAATGCACGCGGTATTCACTGGTCTATCTCTAGTAGTAGCTAACATGTTCGGTACTCTGCACGGCTTCGGCTTCTCTGCAGGTCTAATCGACTTCCTACTAAACTGGGGTCTAGCGACTAAACCACTAGTACTTCTAGTAATCGGTCTAGGTTTCGGTGCTCTATACTTCTTCACTTTCAGCTTCGCTATCCGCGCTTTCAACTTGAAGTCGCCAGGTCGTGAAGATGATGACGAAGCAGCTACAGCAGCTCCAGCTGGTGAAGCAGTTAAAGGTGACTTAGCTCGCCAATACCTAAAAGCACTTGGTGGTCATGACAACCTGACTTCAATCGATGCTTGTATCACTCGTCTACGTCTTACTCTAAAAGACCGTACTGTTGCTAACGAAGATGTTCTTAAGAAGCTTGGTGCGAAAGGTGTTGTGAAACTAGGTGAAAACAACCTACAAGTTATCCTTGGTCCTCTAGCTGAAATCGTTGCTGGCGAAATGAAAGCAATCGGTGCTAACGAAGACCTATCTGATGTAAAACTTCCATAGTAACCACGGGTTAATATGTAAGTCTAAAAGCCTCCTTCGGGAGGCTTTTTTACGTTTGGAGGAATTAAAAAACCACTCTAAGGCTGTCGCTGGCGCTGGGAAGGGATTATTTAGCAATAAAAGACGAGTTCTTGTTGTGTCTTGAGTCAGAATTGTGGATCATTAGTCTCACTATGGTCTGAGCAGTGATTTTGCTGTCTCAGAGCCACTTTTATCTGACAATACTAAAACAATTGAGGTGCTATAGATGAGTGAAGCTGAAGCTCGTCCATCGAATTTCATTCGCCAAATCATTGATAAAGATTTAGCAGATGGTACACACACAAGCGTGCATACTCGTTTCCCGCCAGAGCCTAACGGTTATCTGCATATCGGTCACGCTAAGTCAATTTGCCTTAACTTTGGTATTGCTCAGGACTATCAGGGTCAGTGTAACCTTCGTTTCGATGACACAAACCCAGAAAAAGAAGACGTTGAATACGTTGAGTCAATTAAGAATGATGTGAGCTGGTTAGGCTTCGAGTGGAGTGGTGATGTATGTTACTCATCAAACTACTTCGATAAGCTATACGGCTACGCAGTGGAATTAATTACCAAAGGCTTAGCGTATGTTGAAGAGCTAAGTCCTGAGCAGATCCGTGAATACCGCGGTACGCTAACGCAACCTGGTAAGCCAAGCCCATACCGCGATCGCAGTGTGGAAGAGAACCTTGCGCTATTTGAAAAGATGCGTGACGGTGGCTTCCAAGAAGGTACAGCGTGTCTACGTGCGAAGATCGATATGGCATCATCGTTCATCGTAATGCGCGATCCTGTTCTTTACCGTGTGCGTTTTGCAGAGCATCATCAAACCGGTGACAAGTGGTGCATTTACCCAATGTACGACTTTACGCACTGTATTTCAGATGCGCTAGAAGGCATTACTCACTCAATCTGTACGCTTGAGTTCCAAGACAACCGTCGTCTATACGATTGGGTTCTTGAAAACATTACGATTGATTGCCAACCTCGTCAGTACGAGTTCAGCCGTCTAAATCTAGAATACACTGTGATGTCTAAGCGTAAGCTTAACCAACTTGTGACTGAAAAATTGGTTAACGGTTGGGATGACCCACGTATGCCGACTATCTCTGGTCTACGTCGTCGTGGTTTTACGTCAGCGTCTATCCGTGAATTCTGTAAGCGTATTGGTGTAACCAAGCAAGACAACATGATCGAAATGGGCTCTCTTGAGTCTTGTATCCGTGATGATTTGAACGAAAACGCACCTCGTGCGATGGCAGTTCTTGATCCGGTTAAGATCGTGATTGAAAACTTCGAAGCAGGCAAAGTTGAGACATTGACGATTGCTAACCATCCAAACAAACCTGAAATGGGTGATCGTGAAGTACCCTTTACTCGCGAAGTTTGGATTGAGCGTGAAGACTTCCGCGAAGAAGCGAACAAGAAGTACAAACGTTTGGTGCTAGGCAAAGAAGTTCGTCTACGTGGTGCTTACGTGATCCAAGCTGAACGTATCGAAAAAGATGCTGAAGGCAACATCACAACGATCTTCTGTAGCTACGATGCAGAGACGCTAGGTAAGAACCCAGCTGACGGTCGCAAAGTGAAGGGTGTTATTCACTGGGTATCTGCAGAGCAAGGTGTACCCGCGGATATTCGTCTATACGACCGTCTATTCACTGTGCCTAATCCAGCGGCGGCGGATAACTTTGCTGAAACAATTAACCCTGATTCACTGGTTGTGTTGAATGGTTTTGTTGAGCCAAGCCTAGCAAAAGCGGAAGCAGAAAAAGGTTACCAGTTCGAACGTATGGGTTACTTCTGTGCGGATAAGAAAGACTCTTCTGCTGAGAAGCTGGTCTTCAACCGTACGGTTGGCCTACGTGATACTTGGGCGAAAATTGACGCAGAGTAATCGTGAACAATTGATATGAAAAATGCCAGTCGAATGACTGGCATTTTTGTATCAACAGTATGTATGACACCACTAATAAAAAAGCGCCAAATAGGCGCTTTTTTATTTTATTTTGCTTTATGAGCGTCTGGATTACCTTTGCAGGTACCATCGCCACATTTACCGTAAAGGTATAGGCTGTGATTGGTTAGAGTCACATTGTATTTGGCTGCGATTTCGCGTTGACGTTCTTCAATGACGTTGTCAGAAAACTCGATTACTTCGCCACAATCAAGACACACTAGGTGATCATGATGATGTTGAGTTGATAGTTCAAAGACAGATTTACCGCCTTCAAAATGGTGGCGCGTAACGATACCTGCATCATCAAATTGGTTTAATACACGATAAACCGTTGCAAGACCAATCTCTTCACCAAGATCGATCAGTTTTTTGTACAACTCTTCAGCACTGATGTGTTGGCAGTCAGGTTGCTGTAGTACTTCTAATATTTTAAGTCTAGGTAGTGTTACCTTTAGACCAGCATCCTTGAGCGCTTGATTATTGTCTGACATATACTTTCCTGTTGATGATCTGCAGTGTTGAACAGAATTCAATATTCCCACCATTATAGGGCAGGTTACGATAACAATAAACCACGAACTTCAAAGGGTTACTTATATTTATTGTAAAGTTGTGGGGTGTCACGGATAAAACTGGTCTAATTAGTTACAATTGATTAACCTTTGTGTGTTCGTTATCAGTATTGTGCTATGAGTTCTTTATTTTCAAGAGTTTACAAACCTAGCTTTGTTAAATTTGCTTTAAATTGTTGGCCGCCATTTTGGGGCGCCGGGATAAAAATCCTTTATATCAGCGATGATTTTCGCCAAGTGCGGGTACGCCTAAAGTTGCGCTGGTGGAATAAAAACGCCAATCGCAGTCAGTATGGCGGCAGTATGTTTTCACTCACGGATCCGATTTACGCATTGATGTTAATGGGGATTTTGGGTGAGCAGTATTTTGTTTGGGATAAACAAGCGAGCATTAACTTTATTCAACCCGGTCGAGGTGACCTTTTTGCCGATTTTGATTTAACCGCGGGTCAATTAGATGAGATTTATAGCCAAACATCATCAGGTGATAAGAGCTTTCCTGAGTTTATAGTACATATTAAGGATGAGCAGGGTGACATCGTCGCTGAAGTGCAACGTAAATTGTATGTGCGTAAAAAACCGAAGTATCGCGAAGAGGAAATGGAGAAATAAGAAAATAGGGGAGAGAAAAAAACCTCCCGGAGGAGGTTTCTTAGAAATTAGCCTTCTAGCTCAGCTAGGCACATTTCATCGTAAATCTGTTTACACCAGTTATTTACACGTTCTTCGGTAAGTTCTGGTTGGCGGTCTTCATCGATACATAGACCAACAAATTGGCTATCGTCGCCTTCAACAAGCGCTTTTGAAGCTTCAAATTCGTAGCTTGCTGTTTCAGTGTAACCTAGGATTGTGCCGCCTTTCGCTTCAACGATATCGCGTACAGTACCCATTGCATCACAGAAGTACTCTGCGTAATCTTCTTGATCGCCACAACCGAAAATTGCAACAAGCTTGGTAGAGAAGTCAACTTGCTCAAGTTCAGGGAAGAAATCATCCCAGTCACATTGTGCTTCGCCGTAATACCAAGTAGGGATACCTAGTAGAAGAAGATCAAAGTTATCAATGTCTTCTTTGCTGCTTTTCGCAATGTCTTGAACGTTAACTAGCTGCTTGCCTAGTTGTTTTTGAATCATCTTTGCAACAGCTTCAGTGTTACCTGTGTCACTACCAAAGAAGATACCTACACTTGCCATAGATTCATTACCTTTACAATTGTCTACTTATTAGCATTTGGCTAAGGGTTAACCTAAACCTGTCCCTTCCCAACTTATCTGGATTAATCCTTTAACGATGAATCCAGCACAGCCAAGAAAGAGAACCAACCACACGATGCGACGCCCAAAGGGAGGAACATTACCAGCCTTTAATACATCTTTAATCGCCATACCAATTAAGAAAAAGATAGCAGCGAACAACAGGTCGAGACCAATAGACTCGATCATGTTCATGTAGTCGTAAAGCATGGCATCCCTTTATGCTAATTTACTTGCGCAGCACTATACCACTGTTATCCACCAAAGTTAATGCGATCGTCTCTCACTTTATGCTTATACCATTATAAATCAGTATCGCCGCATTAGGCCGGATCAAAATCGTGGTTAACTGTGATATTGCCTCGTAGTAAAGTTATCGTTTCGTTTTTAATCATCGTATTTTTAGGCAATAAATTTACGAATAGTACGCAATACCTCGGCTGGTTTTTCTGCATGCAACCAATGGCCAGTGTTGGCAATGACATGGGCTTTGGCGTGTTGGAACTGAGCTTGAATTTGTGCTTGATGCTCTGGCAGCAGGTAATCTGAATCCGCCCCCTTAATAAATAAGGTTGGGGTTGAGACCGTATTGATTGGCTGCCAGCCCATAATATGGCTGTAATTGTCCCATAAGTGAGAGACATTAAAACGCCAAGCAAGATGCTCTTCATTTTTGTACAGTGATTTGCTCAAAAATTGTCGAACACCATCGATCTCAATATGTTTCTCCAGTATCTCCATCGCTTGTTTGCGATCACTTGGTTTTTCCGCCTCGACGGCTTTTAGGCCTGCAAAGACATTGGTGTGACGTTGTTGGGTATATTCCACTGGTGCCATGTCGAGAACGATCAGTCTTTCTACTTGATCTTCGAGTAGCTCGGTCAGTTTCATTGCCACTTTACCGCCCATCGAATGGCCAATTAAGGTAAAGCGTTCAATCGATAATGCTTTCAGTAAATCCGCAATATCCTGAGCTTGCGCTGCATAGGTATGTTCACTGGAATGTAACGACTGACCATGGTTACGTAAATCGACACTCAGTACTTGGTAGTCGTGTTTTAAGTCGCGCGCAAGTAGGCCAAGGTTATCGAGATTTCCGAATAAACCGTGGATCAAAACAATGGTGTGACCCTCACCTTCGAGTTTGTAGTTGAGCTGTTGTGACATTTTATCTTATTCGTGACTGGTTTAACGTAGAGTCTGAGAGAAGATCTCGCTATAATCGCCTCAGAGTTTAAACATAGAGATTGTGAAAAGCGAATGAAAACAATTGAGGTTGATGAGGATCTATACCGTTACATCGCAGGTCAAACCCAACATATCGGTGAAAGTGCATCCGATATTTTGCGTCGATTGTTGAATGTAGATGGACAAGTTCAGGCCGCTCAACAGCAACCTATTATTGAGCCAATCGGCTTAGTAGTGAGTAAAGACGCTGTGAAAGAAGTTCAATTGGATGGCGTGAAAGAGATGCGTTCCCTGTTGATTTCAGATGAGTTTGCTGGCCTTAAAAAAGCCATTGACCGTTTTATGCTAGTGCTTTCTACGCTGCATCGTATTGATCCAGAAAGCTTTTCGGAAGCTACCCAAGTTAAAGGCCGTAAGCGTGTCTACTTTGCTGATAATGAGCAAACGTTGCTAGCGAACGGTAACACCACGAAACCGAAGGCGATTCCAGCCTCGCCTTTCTGGGTGATTACTAATAACAATACCAGTCGTAAAAGACAAATGGTTGATCAACTCATGTCACGGATGAGTTTCCCTGCAGACCTGATTGAAAAAGTAACCCTCTCAATCTAGTTTGTAGCACAGAGCCTCATAATATTGCGTTAACAGTTATGGGGCTTTTTTGTATCTATAAAATTTAGAAAGGATGTCAAAATGGCTATGCACCCGAGAGCTGGACAAAAGGCTCAACAACAGGATCTTCATAATATTCCTGTTTTAGTTTCGAATTACTTCCTGTTGCAACCAGACCCAAGTAACCCCGCTCATAAAGTTGAGTTTGGTACTTCAGGTCACCGTGGTACGGCAGACAAAGCGACTTTTAATGAAAACCACATCTTAGCGATCGCACAAGCGATTGCGGAAGTACGTGCTGAGCAAGGTACTAAAGGTCCGCTGTTTGTCGGTAAAGATACTCACGCTTTGTCTGAACCTGCATTTGCTAGCGTACTTGAAGTATTGGTGGCAAATGGTATCGAAGTGATTGTCCAGCAAGATAATGGCTATACGCCAACACCGGGTGTGTCGCATGCTATTTTGACTTACAACCTTGCGCACCAAGATAAAGCTGATGGTATTGTGATTACGCCATCGCACAACCCGCCGCAGGATGGGGGTATTAAATACAACCCAACTCATGGTGGCCCTGCTGAAGATGCGTTAACTAAAGCGATTGAAAACCGTGCGAATGTTCTGATTGCAGAGGGTTTGCAAGGGGTGAAGCGTATGCCGTTAGCCGATGCCAAAGCATCGCCATTGTTTAAACAGGTGGATTTGGTTAAGCCATACATTGATGACTTAGTTAATGTTATCGATATGGAAGCGATTCAAAAAGCCAACTTAAAGCTGGGTGTTGATCCACTTGGTGGCAGCGGTATCGATTACTGGCGTCAAATTGGTAAAGCGTACAACCTTGATCTAACTCTGGTTAGCGAAGCGATTGATCCTACGTTCCAGTTTATGTCTTTGGACAAAGATGGTGTTGTTCGTATGGACTGCTCATCGCCATACGCAATGGCGGGTCTACTGGCACTTAAGGACGATTATGACTTGGCATTTGGTAATGATCCTGATTACGATCGTCACGGCATTGTGACCGCAAAAGGGTTGATGAATCCAAACCACTTCTTAGCGGTATGTATCGACTACCTATACCGTCATCGTCAAGGCTGGGGTAAAGAGGTTGCAGTAGGCAAAACACTGGTTTCTAGTGCTCTGATTGACCGTGTTGTCGCCGATCTTGGTCGCGAACTGTGCGAAGTGCCGGTTGGCTTTAAGTGGTTTGTTGATGGCTTATACAGCGGTCAGTTTGGTTTTGGCGGCGAAGAGAGCGCAGGGGCTTCATTCCTACGTAAAGATGGCACGCCTTGGTCAACTGACAAAGATGGCATCATCTTATGTTTACTTGCGGCGGAAATTACGGCAGTAACCGGTAAAAATCCACAGCAATATTACGAAGAGCTTGCGGCGAAGCACGGTGAATCGAAATATAACCGTATTCAAGCGGTGGCGAATGGCCCACAAAAAGACGTATTGAAGAAGCTTTCTCCAGAGATGGTCGCTGCCGATACGCTAGCGGGTGACGCGATCACTGCTCGTCTTACGCACGCACCAGGTAATGGCGCAGCAATCGGTGGTTTAAAAGTGACCACTGAAAATGGCTGGTTTGCCGCTCGTCCATCAGGCACTGAAGATATCTACAAGATCTATTGTGAAAGCTTCAAAGGTGAAGAACACCTCAAGCAAATCGAGCAAGAAGCCCAAGAGATCGTAAACCAAGTGTTCAAGGACGCGGGTTTATAGAATCAAGAAGTGAGAACCTAGAGGCGAGAATAGAGAATCGGAAGGCGAGAATAGAGAATAGAGAAAGAGCATCGAGCGCAATGTTCGGCTTTCGCTTTCCACCTCTCGCTTCTCGCATTTTCTCGCCTCTCAAAGCGTAGCATTCTGCTTTTAACCTCTCGCCTCTCAAAGCGTAGCATTCTGCTTTTAACCTCTCGCCTCTCAAAGCGTAGCATTCTGCTTTTAACCTCTCGCCTCTCGAAGCGCAGCGTTCTGTTTTCATCTCTCGCTTCTCAAAGCGCAGCGTTCTGTTTTCATTTCTCGCCTCTCAAAGCGCAGCGTTCTGTTTTCGCTTTTCACCTCTCGGTTCTCGCATTTTCTCACCTCTCGAAGCGCAGCGTTCTGTTTTCATCTCTCGCCTCTCAAAGCGCAGCGTTCTGTTTTCACCTCTCGCCTCTCGAAGCACAACGTTCTGCTTCGCTCAGCCGTGCGGCCAGCAATCGGGTACTACAAACCAAAACTGGCCCTGTTTAGTTTGGGCATGGATAAAGCGTTCTGGATTTGGGTTAATCGGCTCTAACTGCTCTCCTAAGCCAATCGCCCAACGTTCTTTGGGCAGATGAAATAGTGGTTGCTTGATTTGTTTAGATTGCGAGTAATAGCACCAATAGCCATTGATGAGTTGATCATTGAGCGGGTAGCCAAGGCAATGGGTTGGGGTGATTTCGTCACTAAATGGGTTGGTGTAAAGCCGCCCTTGCATCAATAAATGATGCGATGAGATTTCAAGTTGCGGGTACTGCTGGTGGAAGGTGTCAGAGCAAGACATCGCCAATTGATGATTAAGCATACGGTCGAGCTTTTTATCAAGCTGATCATGCGCATTGGGGCCAAACCATGTTCCTTTATGAAGAAGATAAAATTTGATCGCCACTTCCCAATGTTCAAGTTGATCGCGTTGCTGGTTATGCAATAACAGATCGATGGCTCCAAGTGTTTTACCCGCTTGGTTTAGTTGGACCTCTTCCATTGCAACGCGGTAATTGTCGCTGTGCTTGAACGCTTCGGTACACAAGTGTTGATAAAGAAAGCCTAAGCGGCGATTGCCGTGATACTGGCTATTTTCAGCCAGAGGTTGTACCTGCAAATGGCTAAGATCACTAAAGGGCTGATCGGCGGCTATCAGGTTAGGCTGGGTAATAATCCAATCATAAAAATCAGTTAGGGCAGTCATGATAATCCGTTAGCAATTGTTCGCGTTTTTTTCGACATTGAGCAGTGAAGTTGCTATAACCACGACAATACACGTCGCTCAAGTCAGGATACTGGAAAGTAAGATGAATAATCTACAACTAGAAAAATTACTTAACGAAAAATTGTCCCCTCATTTAATCAAAGATTACAGCCCAAACGGTCTGCAAGTCGAAGGGGCGGCTGAGGTTAACGTCATCGTTACTGGTGTCACAGCATCGCAAGCGCTAATTGATAAGGCGATAGAGCTTAACGCCGATGCGTTGTTGGTGCATCACGGCTACTTTTGGAAAGGTGAACCCGAGCCAATTAGAGGTATGAAAGGTAAGCGTATTCGTACCTTGATTAAAAATGACATCAATTTATTCGGTTATCACTTACCACTTGATATTCATCCTGAGCTGGGCAATAACGCGGAATTAGCCCGTCTGCTTGAGATTGAAGTCGAAGGTGGTCTTGAAGGGCATCCTCAATCAGTGGCCATGTTTGGTCGTTTAAAACAGCCTCTAACGGGGGCTCAGCTTGCGGAACGTATCAATCAAGTGCTTGATAGAGTCCCATTGCATATTGCGCCTGACAACGCAGACAAGCGGATTGAAACGATTGGTTGGTGCACTGGCGGTGGTCAAGATTACATTGAATTGGCTGCGCAACACGGCTTAGATGCGTTTATCTCTGGTGAGATTTCAGAGCGTACCACTTACAGTGCGCGTGAGCTTGATATTCATTACTTCGCCGCAGGCCATCATGCAACAGAGCGCTACGGCATTAAAGCGCTGGGCGAGTGGCTCGCCGCTGAGCACGGTTTGGATGTGACCTTTATCGATATCGATAATCCGGTTTAGAGAAAGGAAGGAACGGACTTCGTCCTTTAAGAGGCGAGAATTGAGAGCTTAGAAGCGAGATCTTAGAAGCGAGTTCCCCAACTCGCTCGTACCTCACTCTTGAGGATTACGACAAAGTGCAGGACTCAAATGATGTTATTCCTGATTGCGACGAAGGAGCGCAGTCGGGAATCCGTGTTTATTCAGGTGGCAGCCATAGATCCCCAACTCGCTCGTACCTCACTCTTGAGGATGACGATAAGTGCAGGGCTTAAGTGGTGTCATTCTCGATAGCGACGAAGGAGCGCACTCGGAAATCTTATTTAATCAGCTGGCTACCATAGATCCCCAATTCGCTCGTACCTCACTCTTGAGGATGACGATAAGTGTAGGGCTTAAGTGGTGTCATTCCCGATAGCGACGAAGGAGCGCAGTCGGGAATCTGTTTTTATTCAGGCGGTTGCTATAGATCGCCAACTCGTTCGTACCTCACTCATTGAGAATGACGACAAAGTGCAGGTCTAAAATGATGTTATTCCCGATAGTGTAATCGGGAATCTCTCGAATCTCGCAGCGAAGCGTTCCTGAGAGCGCAGCCCGTTCTCGAATCTCAAAAAGAAAGGGTTGACGCTTTCACGCCAACCCTCACAATTATTCGCTTCTCGCTTCTCGCTTCTCGCTTCTCGCTTCTCGCTTCTCGCTTCTCGCTTCTCGCTTCTCGCTTCTCGCTTCTCGCTTCTCGCTTCTCGCTTCTCGCTTCTCGCTTCTCGCTTCTCGCTTCTCGCTTCTCGCTATTCGCGCTCGTGAATTGGAGCAAACTCGCGTTGTGTTTGACCAGTGTAAAGCTGACGAGGACGACCGATGCGGTTGGCAGGATCACTGTGCATTTCATTCCAGTGTGCGATCCACCCGATGGTACGAGACATCGCGAAGATAACCGTAAACATAGAAACAGGAATACCAATCGCTTTAAGAATGATGCCTGAGTAGAAATCTACGTTCGGGTAAAGCTTCTTCGATACAAAGTATTCATCAGACAGTGCAATTCGCTCAAGCTCCATCGCAACATCGAGCAGTGGATCTTGGATGTTTAGCTCTGTCAGTACTTCATGACACGCTTCACGCATTACTGTTGCACGAGGATCGTAGTTCTTGTAAACACGGTGACCAAAGCCCATCAGACGGAATGGGTCATCTTTGTCTTTCGCGCGTTCAACAAACTCAGGAATGTTATCGACACTGCCGATCTCTTCCAACATCTTCAAGCAAGCTTCATTTGCGCCACCGTGAGCAGGGCCCCAGAGTGATGCGATACCCGCGGCAATACATGCAAATGGGTTAGCACCAGAAGAACCCGCTAGACGAACAGTCGAGGTGGATGCGTTTTGCTCGTGATCTGCGTGTAGGGTGAAAATTTTATCCATCGCACGTGCAACCACAGGGTTCACTTCGTACTCTTCACATGGGTTAGCAAACATCATGTGTAGGAAGTTTTCTGCGTAGTTAAGGTCGTTACGCGGATAGATGAATGGCTGGCCGATTGAGTATTTGTAACACATCGCCGCCAATGTTGGCATTTTAGACAGTAGACGATATGCCGCAATTTCACGGTGAACGTCATTATTGATATCGAGTGAATCGTGGTAGAAGGCTGCGAGTGCACCAACCACACCACACATAACCGCCATTGGGTGTGCATCGCGTCGGAAACCATGGAAGAAGCTAGCGATCTGCTCATGTACCATAGTGTGGCGAGTAACGGTTGTTTTGAATTGTTCGTATTGCTCACGAGTAGGGGCTTCACCGTAAAGAAGAATGTAACAAACTTCTAAGTAGTCAGCATTGTTTGCTAACTGATCGATAGGGAAACCGCGGTGCAGTAGGACACCCTTGCCGCCATCGATGTAGGTGATTTGGGATTCACAAGATGCAGTGGCAAGAAAACCTGGGTCAAAGGTAAAGTAGCCATTTGCTCCAAGTTTACGAACATCGATTACTTGAGGACCGATAGTCCCATCCATAATCGGCAGTTCGATTGGCGCAATGCCTTCGACATGAAGGGTCGCTTTCTTATCCGCCATAACAATCTCCTTTGTTTATTATTTAATCCATCCAGGATGTTTATGTGCCATTTTTGTACGTCTCTTCACGTACAAAGTCAATTTTTCTCCTCTGATGTGTGCACTTGTTATTATTTTTTACGCGCATTAAGTTAAAAGTCTGGTCTGTGTAGCAAAAATTGTTACATCAATTGTATTAGAATGTTGCCAATCGTATAGTAACGATGTGAAATTTGAGAGAAACCTAATAAATTCAAGGTTCGAAAGTAATTATAGTTTGAAACTTGAGTGCTGTTGTTAACATTGCGTTTACAATTAAAAGGTGCCATTTGGTGTTCGTTTGTTAACTTAATGTTAAGTTTTGTTCGGTTCAGCTCTTAATTTCTTTAATAACTATAAATGCTCTAGTGAGCTGAGTGAGCAAGCCCGTGAAAGAAAGAAAGTCAAGACCAGTAAACCTAGACTTGCAAACCATGCACTTTCCGATCACTGCTATCGCATCCATCGTCCATCGTGTGGCGGGTGTGATTACATTTGTAGCAGTCGGTATCCTGCTGTGGTTGCTGTCTCTATCTCTATCCTCTCCTGTAGGATTTATGCAAGCGGCTGACCTGATTGATGGTTGGTTCGTTACATTTATTCTGTGGGGAATCCTAACCGCTTTAGCTTACCACATCGTGGGTGGTGTTCGTCATTTGCTGATGGACATGGGCTATTTTGAAGAACTCGACACTGGCGCGTTAAGCGCGAAAGTCTCTTTTGCTGTGACTGGTGTGTTGTCGTTACTTGCGGGGATTTTGGTATGGTAAAACACGTTTCATCCTTCGGTCGTAATGGTGTGCACGATTTCCTATTGATTCGTGTGACGGCCATTCTTATGACCTTATACACGATCTATTTGGTGAGCTTTTGTGCGTTCACTGATATCTCTTACGTTTCTTGGACCCAGTTTTTCGCGGGAACCTTCACCAAAGCCTTTACCATGGTGACGCTTACTTGCGTATTAATTCATGCGTGGATAGGCCTCTGGCAAGTTCTGACTGACTATATTAAATGCACCAAATTGCGTGGTGGATTGCAAGTTGGTGTTGTTGCGTTGCTATTAGGTTACTTCTTCTCTGGTCTGTTTATTTTGTGGGGTGCGTAAGTGTCTATTCCAGTTCGTGAATTCGATGCCGTAGTAATCGGCGCAGGTGGTGCGGGCATGCGTGCTGCACTGCAAATCTCTGAGCAGGGCCTTTCATGTGCTCTGCTGTCTAAAGTTTTCCCAACCCGTTCTCATACGGTATCTGCCCAAGGTGGTATTACGGTTGCGTTAGGTAATGCGCACGAAGACCATTGGGAACAGCATATGTACGATACCGTAAAAGGTTCTGATTATATCGGTGACCAAGATGCGATCGAATACATGTGTAAAAACGGTCCTGAATCGGTGATTGAACTTGAGAAGATGGGCCTACCTTTTTCTCGTTTTGATAACGGTACAATCTATCAACGTCCGTTTGGTGGTCAGTCGAAGAACTTTGGTGGTGAACAAGCAGCTCGAACCGCAGCAGCGGCTGACCGTACCGGTCATGCGTTATTGCACACCTTGTATCAACAAAATATCAAACATAAAACGACCGTCTTTTCAGAATGGTACGCGCTTGATTTAGTCAAAAATGAAGACGGCGCTATTCTTGGTTGTACGGCACTTTGCATGGAAACGGGCGAAGTGTGCTATTTCAAATCGAAAGCAACGATTCTGGCTACAGGTGGTGCTGGGCGTATTTACGCATCAACCACTAATGCGCACATCAACACTGGTGATGGTGTTGGTATGGCAATTCGTGCAGGCGTGCCAATGCAAGATATTGAGATGTGGCAGTTCCACCCAACCGGTATCGCTGGCGCAGGTGTGCTAGTAACGGAAGGTTGTCGTGGTGAAGGTGGTTACCTTCTTAATAAAGACGGCGAACGTTTCATGGAGCGTTATGCACCTAATGCGAAAGACTTAGCAGGTCGTGACGTGGTTGCTCGCTCAATGATGATTGAAATTCGTGAAGGTCGTGGTTGTGATGGCCCATGGGGTCCACACATTAAACTGAAGCTGGATCACTTAGGTAAAGAAACATTGGAATCGCGTCTACCTGGTGTATGTGAGTTGTCACGTACCTTCGCCCACGTTGATCCGGTGAAAGAACCCATCCCAGTGATACCAACTTGTCACTACATGATGGGTGGCGTGCCAACGCAGGTGTCTGGTCAAGCGATTAAGCAAGACGATGCCGGTAATGACGTTGAAATCCCAGGTCTATTTGCTTGTGGTGAAATTGCTTCTGTATCGGTACACGGCGCTAACCGTTTAGGCGGCAACTCATTGCTTGACCTTGTGGTCTTTGGTCGCGCGACGGGTCTACACCTTGGTGAAGTGCTGGATAAGCAAGCAGAGGCAAAACCTGCAACGGATGCAGATATTGAGCGTTCACTTGAGCGTTACAATCGTTGGGAAAACAGTACTGACGGTGAAGACCCAGCTCAAATTCGTAAAGACCTACAGCAGTGCATGCAAAACAACTTCTCAGTATTCCGTGAAGGCGATGCAATGGCCAAAGGTCTTGAAGAGCTGAAAGTGATCCGTGAGCGTTTGAAGAACGCACACCTTGCCGATAAATCGACAGAATTTAACACTCAACGTATTGAGTGCCTTGAGTTGGAAAACTTGATGGAAACGGCTTATGCGACCGCGGTGGCAGCAAATTTCCGTACGGAAAGTCGTGGCGCTCATGCTCGCTTTGATTTCCCTGATAGGGATGATGAGCAATGGCTATGTCATTCGATTTACAACCCTGAGACAGAAGCAATGTCGAAGCGTGGTGTGAATATGGAGCCTGTTCATCGTGAAGCTTTCCCGCCGAAAGCTCGTACATACTAAGGGAGGATAGATGATGAAAATGAACTTCTCTTTGTATCGTTACAATCCAGATGTTGACGATAAGCCGTACATGAAAGACTACATTCTTGAGGTAGAAGAAGGCTCAGACATGATGCTTTTGGATGCGCTGATTCTACTTAAAGAACAAGATCCAACCATTTCGTTCCGTCGCTCATGTCGTGAAGGTGTGTGTGGTTCCGATGGTTTGAATATGAACGGAAAAAATGGTCTTGCTTGTATTACGCCATTATCTGCGCTTGCCGGAGATAAGATAGTGATTCGTCCGCTGCCTGGCCTACCTGTGGTTCGTGACCTGATCGTTGATATGACTCAGTTCTATGATAACTACGCGAAAGTGAAGCCATTCTTGCAGACCGAAGGGGCTCTACCACCATCGCGTGAGAATCTACAAACACCCGATGAGCGTGCGCATCTTGATGGCTTATATGAGTGTATCATGTGTGCATGTTGTACCACTTCGTGCCCATCTTTCTGGTGGAATCCGGATAAATTTATTGGTCCGGCAGGCTTATTAGCGGCGTACCGTTGGCTAATTGATAGTCGTGATACTGCAACAGATGAGAGATTGTCCGATCTCGACGACGCTTTTAGTGTTTTTCGTTGCCATGGCATAATGAATTGTGTAAGTGTTTGTCCTAAGGGATTAAATCCGACCAAAGCAATTGGCCATATCAAGACGATGCTGGTCAATCGCTCAGTGTAAATAGAGATAAGATTGCCGCTGTTCATTGTTGAACAGCGGCTTATTACAAGCTCGGGATAGACCGCAGCAAACGTGAAAACTACTGGTTAAGGGAAAATATGCACAACGGCGTGATGAAGGCATGGCTCGAGTCTTCACACTTGGCTGGCGCCAATGCAACGTATGTAGAGGATCTCTACGAACTGTATCTAAGTGATCCCGATCTGGTAAGTGAGGAGTGGATTCGTGTATTTGATGGGCTACCTAAGCCTGATCAGGATGTAGTTGAACAACCGCATTCACGTGTCCGTGATTACTTCCGTCGACTCGCTCAAGAAACAAAGCATTACAATGTCCAAGTTAGTGACCCCGATGTCGATGCTAAACAAGTTAAAGTACTCCAGCTGATCAATGCGTACCGTTTCCGCGGGCATGAAGCAGCTGAACTCGATCCCCTCGGTCTATGGAACCGCCCTCCGGTGGTTGAACTAGATCCTTCGTTCCACAATCTTACCGAAGACGACTTAGAAGAAAGTTTCAACGTAGGTTCGTTCGCGATTGGTCAAGAGACCATGCGATTGAAAGATATTCTTGCTGCGTTGAAAAAAATCTACTGTGGATCTATCGGTGCAGAATACATGCACATCATCGATACCGAACAGAAACGTTGGATCCAACAACGTCTTGAGCCGGTGGTTGGTGAGCCTCAATTTACTTCTGAGGAAATGCGAGACTTCTTGGACGAGCTAACTGCCGCTGAAGGTCTTGAGCGTTACTTAGGTGCCAAATTCCCAGGCGCGAAGCGTTTCTCATTGGAAGGTGGCGATGCCATGATCCCAATGATGAAAGAGCTGATCCGTCATGCGGGTAAAAGTGGCATGCGTGAGGTCGTCATTGGTATGGCTCACCGCGGTCGCCTTAATATGCTGGTCAACGTTTTGGGTAAAAAGCCTCAAGATTTGTTTGATGAGTTCGCGGGCAAGCATGGTGAATCGTGGGGTACTGGTGATGTGAAATATCACCAAGGTTTCTCGGCAGATTTTGCTACGCCGGGCGGTGATGTCCACTTAGCACTGGCATTTAACCCTTCTCACCTTGAGATCGTGAACCCAGTTGTTATGGGCTCGGTGCGCGCGCGTCAAGATCGTCTTGGCGATAAAGATGGCAGTACTGTATTGCCGATTACCATTCACGGTGACTCAGCGATTGCGGGCCAAGGTGTTGTAGCAGAAACCTTCAATATGTCGCAAGCGCGCGGCTATCGAGTTGGTGGCACGGTGCGAGTCGTGGTCAACAACCAAGTTGGTTTTACCACCTCTAACCCACGCGATATGCTTTCAACCATGTACTGTACTGACATTGCAAAAATGGTACAGGCACCGATCTTCCACGTTAATGCTGATGATCCTGAAGCGGTGGCGTTCGTGACTCGAATTGCGCTTGATTACCGTAATGAGTTTAAGCGTGACGTAGTGATTGATTTGGTTTGTTACCGTCGCCATGGTCACAACGAAGCGGATGAGCCAAATGCGACTCAGCCGTTGATGTACCAAAAAATTAAGAAGCACCCAACCCCACGTAAACTATACGCTGACGTGCTGATCGAACGCGGTGATTATGACATTGAAACGGCAACGCAAATGGTCAACGAGTACCGTGATGCGCTAGACCGTGGTGAAGTTGTAGTTAAAGAGTGGCGTCCGATGGCGTTGCACTCTGTCGATTGGTCTCCGTACCTTGGTCATGAGTGGGATACGCAGTGGGATAGTCAATATGGCAGAGAGCGTCTAGTTGAGCTTGGCCACCGCCTATGTCAGGTGCCTGAAAGTCACAAGTTACAGAGCCGCGTTAACAAGCTCTACAACGATCGTATTGCCATGATGAGTGGTGAGAAAGCGGTTGACTGGGGCATGGCTGAAACATTGGCTTACGCAACCCTTGTTGATGATGGCAAGCGTATTCGAATTTCGGGGCAAGATGCTGGCCGCGGTACCTTCTTCCACCGTCACTCAGTACTGCATAATCAAACCGATGCAAGCACCTATATCCCATTGGCTAACGTGCATGATAAACAAGGTCCATTCCAAGTAATCGACTCGGTGTTGTCAGAAGAAGCGGTATTGGCTTTTGAATATGGCTATGCGACAGCCGAACCAGGTGGTTTAACCATTTGGGAAGCGCAGTTTGGTGATTTCGCCAATGGTGCTCAGGTGGTGATTGATCAGTTTATCTCATCAGGTGAACAGAAATGGGCACGTTTATGTGGCCTTACTATGTTGTTACCACACGGCTATGAAGGTCAAGGTCCTGAACACTCATCGGCACGTTTAGAGCGCTATCTACAACTGTGTGCGGAACAAAACATGCAGGTGGTCGTTCCTTCGACTCCAGCTCAGGTTTATCACATGATTCGCCGTCAGGTTGTACGCCCAATGCGTCGTCCTCTGATTGTGATGTCACCTAAGTCATTGTTGCGTCACCCATTGTGTACCTCAAGCTTAGATGATTTATCAGAAGGCACGTTCTTGCCAGCCATCCCTGAAATTGATCAGATGGATGCGAGCAAAATAAAACGCGTGGTGTTCTGCTCTGGTAAGGTTTATTTCGACCTACTTGAACAGCGTCGTAAAGATGAACAGCAAGATGTTGCGATTGTCCGTATTGAGCAGCTTTATCCATTCCCACTGGAAGAAGTGAAAGCGGCGATAGAAGCGTATACCAACGTAGAAGATTTTGTTTGGTGTCAGGAAGAGCCACAAAACCAAGGTGCTTGGTATTGTAGCCAACATAACTTCCGTGCGGCGATCCCGGCAGGAACTGACCTAAAATACGCAGGTCGTCCGGCTTCAGCATCACCTGCGGTCGGATATATGTCGGTTCACTTGAAACAACAAAAAGCGTTGGTTGAAGATGCTCTGACTATTGGTGCAAACACCTCAGATTCTAAAACCTCGAATAAAGAACTAGAAGTATAAGGAAGATAGAAATGACAATTGAAATTCTGGTTCCAGATTTACCTGAATCAGTCGCTGACGCAACCGTTGCTACTTGGCACAAACAACCGGGCGATATCATTGCTCGTGATGACGTCTTAGTTGATATCGAAACGGATAAGGTTGTGCTTGAAGTCCCTGCGCCAGAAGCGGGCATACTTGAAGCCATTATTGAAGTTGAAGGTGCAACGGTGCTGTCGAAGCAGTTAATTGCCAAGATCAAACCGGGTGCGGTAGCGGGCGAGCCAACAACCGATACCACTGAAGAGTCGCAAGCGTCACCAGACAAGCGTCACAAAGCGTCTCTGACTGAAGAGAGCAATGACGCGCTAAGCCCAGCAGTTCGTCGCTTGTTAGCAGAACATGGTCTTGAAGCTAGCCAAGTAAAAGGCACGGGTGTGGGTGGTCGTATCACTCGTGAAGATGTTGATGCCCACCTTGCGAATGCAAAAGCGGCGCCTGCAGCTCAAACCGAGGTTGCACCCGCACCAGCGACGGCGCGTAGCCAAAAACGAGTGCCAATGACTCGTCTACGTAAGACGGTTGCAAACCGTCTGCTTGAAGCGAAAAACAGCACGGCAATGCTTACCACGTTTAACGAAGTGAACATGAAACCAATCATGGACTTGCGTGCGCAATATAAAGATCAGTTCGAAAAACGTCATGGTATTCGATTGGGCTTTATGTCGTTCTATGTAAAAGCGGTAACGGAAGCACTAAAACGCTACCCAGAAGTGAATGCATCGATCGATGGTGAAGATATCGTTTACCACAATTATTTCGATATCAGCATGGCTGTGTCTACACCACGTGGCCTAGTGACACCAGTCCTTAAAGACTGTGACACATTAGGCTTTGCTGATGTTGAAAAAGGCATTAAAGAGCTCGCAATCAAAGGCCGTGACGGTAAGTTAACGGTTGATGAATTGATGGGTGGTAACTTCACCATCACCAATGGTGGTGTGTTTGGTTCACTGATGTCGACGCCAATCATCAACCCGCCACAATCGGCTATTTTGGGTATGCATAAGATCCAAGATCGCCCAATGGCCGTGGATGGTAAAGTTGAAATCTTGCCAATGATGTATTTGGCATTGTCTTATGACCACCGTTTAATCGATGGCCGTGAGTCAGTAGGTTTCCTTGTGACGATTAAAGAGTTACTTGAAGATCCAGCACGTCTCTTATTAGACGTTTAATATCGCTGAAACGTCGAGTTATCGCCGATAGCTCGACGCATAAAGTGGTAGAGGCTAGACTCGCTCAACGGTCCGGCCTTCATTTGAATCGTATTGCGATTGATTTGAGAAGACCCTACAGACGTAAAAGCAGTGCTCAAACTGTGACGTTATGGAAATTATAAATCCCTTAAGGGAATAATAAACGGAATATCAAAATGAATTTGCATGAATACCAAGCCAAACAGCTGTTTGCAGAATTCGGTTTGCCTGTGCCAGAAGGCTATGCTTGTGATACCCCGCAAGAAGCGTTCGAAGCGGCAGGCCGTATTAGTACTGAGAAGAAAGTCGTTAAATGTCAGGTTCACGCTGGTGGCCGCGGTAAAGCGGGTGGCGTTGAATTACATGATACGAAAGATGGCGTAAAAGAATTTGCGCAAAAGTGGCTAGGCAAAAACCTAGTAACTTACCAGACTGACGCCAATGGTCAGCCGGTATCGAAAATCCTAGTAGAAGAAGCCTCAAGCATTGCTAACGAGCTTTACCTAGGCGCGGTTGTTGACCGTTCGACTCAACGTATTGTATTCATGGCTTCAACTGAAGGTGGCGTGGAAATTGAAAAAGTAGCGGAAGAAACGCCGGAACTTATTCACAAAGCGGCTATCGATCCACTGGTTGGCCCTCAGGCATATCAAGGCCGTGAGCTGGCATTTAAACTAGGCCTTAAAGGCGACCAAATTAAGCAATTCGTGAAGATCTTCATTGGTCTTGGCGAGATGTTCGCGCAATACGATCTTGCGCTACTTGAGATTAACCCTCTGGTGATTACTGGCGACGACAACCTATTGTGTCTCGATGGTAAAATCAATATTGATTCAAACGCACTCTACCGTCAGCCAAAACTGCGTGAAATGCACGATCCTTCGCAAGAAGATGAGCGTGAAGCACATGCGGCTCAGTGGGAGCTAAACTACGTCGCACTTGATGGCAATATCGGCTGTATGGTGAATGGTGCGGGTCTTGCCATGGGTACGATGGACATCGTTAACTTGCACGGTGGCCAGCCTGCGAACTTCCTTGATGTTGGCGGCGGTGCAACAAAAGAGCGCGTAACAGAAGCCTTTAAGATCATCCTTTCTGACAGTAATGTGAAAGCGGTATTCGTTAATATCTTTGGTGGTATTGTTCGTTGTGACCTAATTGCCGAAGGCATTATTGGCGCAGTTGAAGAAGTTGGTGTTGAAGTGCCAGTGGTTGTGCGCCTGGAAGGTAACAATGCACCACTCGGTTCGCAAAAATTGGCTGAAAGTGGCCTAAACATCATCGCTGCAAATTCTCTATCAGAAGCTGCAGAAAAAGTCGTAGCGGCAGCGGAGGGCAAATAATGTCAGTACTAATTAACAAAGATACCAAGGTTATTTGTCAAGGTTTCACTGGTGGTCAGGGGACTTTCCACTCTGAGCAAGCAATTGCTTACGGCACAAAAATGGTTGGCGGTGTGTCACCAGGTAAAGGTGGTCAGATGCACCTTGGCCTACCGGTATTTAATACTGTGCGCGACGCAGTTGAAGTAACGGGTGCAACCGCATCGGTTATCTATGTGCCAGCGCCATTTTGTAAAGACGCCATTCTTGAAGCTATCGATGCGGGTATTAAGCTGATTGTTACGATCACAGAAGGCATTCCAACGCTTGATCTGCTGGATGTAAAAGTACGTCTTGATGAAGCAGGTGTGGTGATGATCGGTCCAAACTGTCCAGGTGTGATCACACCTGACGAATGTAAGATCGGCATTATGCCAGGTCACATTCATAAGAAAGGTAAAGTTGGTATCGTATCTCGTTCGGGCACCTTAACTTACGAAGCGGTTAAGCAAACCACAGACGAAGGCTTTGGCCAATCGACGTGTGTTGGTATTGGTGGTGACCCAATTCCGGGTTCAAACTTTATCGATATCTTAAAACTGTTCCAAGCAGACCCTGAAACAGAAGCGATCGTGATGATCGGTGAGATCGGTGGTACAGCGGAAGAAGAAGCGGCGGCATTTATCAAAGATAACGTCACTAAACCCGTTGTGTCATACATCGCAGGCGTGACAGCGCCTCCGGGTAAACGTATGGGCCATGCTGGTGCCATCATCTCTGGTGGTAAAGGTACGGCAGAAGATAAGTTTGCTGCGCTTGAAGAAGCGGGTGTTAAAACGGTGAAGTCGTTGGCTGATATCGGCAAAGCACTACGCGAGATTACCGGCTGGTAATAGGTAACGGTAAACCAAATGACAAAGGCTCAGCATTGCTGAGCCTTTTTGTTTTTAGATGCTATGTTTCTAGACGCTACATAGAAGCGAGAAGAGCGAGAAACGAGAGTCGGGAATTGAAAAGCGAGAACTAAGAATCAAGAAGCGAAAAGTGGCATTGGAAAGGGGTCTTTCTTAAGCTAACTTCGCTTCTAATGCAGCAAGTCGTTGTTGCAATTCGAGTACTTGTGCTTCTAATTGAGTGATGCGGTCCGATTCCGGTTTTTTCTCTGCGGCAACCTCAATTTTGGGCACGCGATTGCTACTCTTCCAACTTTTTATTGTGCTGATGAGTGCAGGCATCGGCACTGATGTTTTAAGGCGTGCTTTAACCAATGCGACGGTAGGCTCTTTGCCTTCCGCAATTAAGGTCGTAATAATTTGCTCAAGTTCTAAGCTGACATCTTTAGTAAGCATGGCGTTTCCTTTTTAGCGCTCTAACATCATTGTTGGATTTATTGGCATCATACTAACTTGTGTTGAAATTGGCGAATGGAAAAATAGGAAATCGCCTGTGCGAGATCTCTCACAAGCATTGTAGGAAAAAGAACTGACTGCATGAAGATGTTGGGATATTAAAATCGTTAACCCTATGACTTATAAGGCTTTGCTTATTTGTTGTTCAGCGTCGCATTCTGTAAGTGTGATTGGGTGCAATTGTTTCTGCTTAGGATTCGCGTAAATTAACCCTTGTCGAATGGAGTTTGGCAAAAATATAGAACCACTAAGGATGTGGTGATCTTCAGGATGAAGGTTTTAAGTTCGCACGGAGTGATGAACTTAGCATGGAGCAAGGACTGTAGAAGGATCTCACTGCGCTAAAGGTATAGCGTAGGCACGGAATGCATAGGACATCTCTAGGATAGAGAAAGGACAGCATTAGGATGATGCAAGGGACACCGCTCAGGGATCAAGTGAAGTGCGCTAACGGGGATTGGTTAGCTAATAGGAATTAAAGGACACCGCTAGGACAGCGATGAACGGATATTACTGAAGGATTCAGTAGCTATTAAGGATGATGCATGGAGCACCTATAGTGGCTGGATTGCTACGAGTGAGACTATAGCCCCGATACTCACGTGTCGGGGCTTTTCTTATTACCAAAAATAAATCTAACAACGTTAATTCTAATCATAATAAGAACCCAACCTAGCTTCATGAAAGTGTTCGGTATAGAGGTTCGGCTAAATAAATTCGGCTTAGGCTCTTTCTTTACGGATAGGGTATTTACTACAAAGATTGTTTATTAAGCAAGGAAGTGTTGTGACTATAGTAACTCGCCGAGTGTTATTAGTGCCTTATAACGAGTCGTTACAGTCGGATTTTCTGGTCCTAAATTGTTGTGCAAAAAATCGTGCACAAATGAATGGGCCACATACCGTTGCTACCGCTAAACTGCTATTCCAAAATATCCTCAATGATGAAACCTTATATGCCCGAGCGGTACTTGATGGTCGTACACGTGATTATGTGGGGCATATTTTTATCAGCCATCTCGATAGCAAGCCAGAGCTTGGGTATATTTTCGATAAAGCGTATTGGGGGCAAGGTATTGCCTATGAAGCGCTTAGAGCATTTTTTACCAAAGCGGTAAGAGATTTACGCTTACCGCAAATTAACGCGACCTCAAAGGTTGGTCATGGAGCATCAATTCGCTTATTAGAAAAGTTAGGTTTTGAATTAATAGGCCAAAAATGCGATGACTTTGGCCCGTATAATCAGTACCGATTTATCTCGGACGACTTTCGTTCTGATGATTGTCTATCTGATGATGCTACATTCGGTGAGGGGGCAGATAAAATTTTGCGACCCGAAACCCTTGCATAATGAGTTCGCCTTGGTAGCAGTCATCACCCAGTGCTGAAAACTCAAATTGATAGATACTATGCCAACGCCAGACTCCGTCTGGCGTTTTGACTTTATGCGTTTTTAATGCGGTGCTGATTAGCTGTAGTTCTAGCTGTTCACATTTACGTTGAATCGCGATTTTGGCTAATTCAGATTGGCGACGTTGCTGCCAGAAAAGCATACAGAGGAAGCATAACGCTAAAATGGCCAATAGATCAGAAATCATAGGTCTTCTCTTGCTTAAGCTTTGGTAGCTTGTTGCAGTTTTAACAGCGCATTAGCCAGTTCTGGTGAAGGCGAAGAATGCAACAATGGCAAGAGCACCATACGCAGCTCAGGTAACATGACTAAATCTGCAAAAAGCTGATTGAAGAGTGCTTGGTTACCCGTTTGCGCTAAGCGGAGAAGAAATTGTTCGGCAGTCGTTGCATTGGCGAGTAAATGCCAGCAGCGGCCTGCAATGCCGATCAGAACTTCTTGGTGACTTAAACGTGGATGAGTCAGGATTGCATCAATCAGTGGTGCAGAAATTGCGATGTTTGCTCCGGCAAGCGCGCGCGCATAAGCGGATAGCAAAAACAGGTCGGGATTCTGACCGTCGATCTCAATGCGCGCAAGCTCAGCGATACGCGTAGCCAGTTTCTCTTTGATATCGACATGCTCAAGCGCCCCCAAGGTGGCATAGAGCGGTTCGTTGGGTAAGTGTTTGAGTGCCTTACGGAGCGATACGCCATTCTCTTCTTGGCCTAAACGGGCACACATATCTGTGATGCCTTGCAAACCGACAGTCTGCCATTTTTCCCAGCCGAGGCCGCCAGAGAAATAGTGTTGAGCATGTTCGTAGTATTGGCTGCATGGAAGATTTAATTCAGCACGAATCTGGCTGTGAAACACCGCCATTTTTTCTTCAGCAGGCTTAAACGTATAAGGATTATTCGCCAATTTTTGCTGTTGGTCTTCATTCATCTCTTGGTTTAAGCGTGTCCCCATTGCTTCTAATACATACTTAATGAAGTTGCCGACTTCTGTCTGCTTTAACAAGCCGCGTTCATCGAGTTCAAACTTGAGAAACCAAATCCAAGGTTGCTTCGCTTCGTTCCAATAGGCAATCGCAAGGTGCGCTTTACGCTGTAAAGGATACGGGTAGGGTTGCTGACCCTGTTCAATATCGGCAAAGGTTTGGTTTGAGATGGTTTTAATTCGACGTCCCAAATCAAAGATTTGGTAATTACAGCCGCTGTTTTTTAACAGTTCACTTAGAGTATGAATCGTATCCATGGAAGACTTTTCCTAACTTTCTTTCCCTTATAGATGGTACTCTATGCGCTATTTTCAAGGTCCTCGACAAAGATAAATGAAACAAGATATTCCTTTGCTCGCATTATTAGATGAGCTAGAGCTGCAGATGCGCACTCTAGGGTGTTGGCAACATGAAATGCCCTCCTCACAAGCATTGGCGAGTATAGAGCCTTTTGCGATTGATACTCTTGAGCCGCAGCAATGGTTGCAGTGGGTGTTTTTGCCGAAAATTCGCGCCATGATTAATGCTCAACAACCGTTGCCATCAGGATTCTCTATGGCCGCTTATTTTGAACAGAGCTGGCAGCAGCTGGCGCAATACTCAGCGTTAATTGCGGTCATTCGCCGTATCGATCAAGAGGTCGCTTAGATGTTAGAAATCGTTTATCAGGACGAATATTTTATTGCGATTAATAAGCCAGCAGGCATGTTGGTGCATCGCAGTTGGCTCGATAAGCATGAAACGCAATTTGCTATGCAAACCTTGCGCGATCAAATTGGTCAGCATGTTTTTCCTTTACATCGACTAGATCGACCAACATCTGGTGTCTTAGTGTTTGGTTTATCTAGCGAGATTGCGGCAAAAATGATGCCCATCTTTGCCAACCATGAAATGAAGAAAACCTATCATGCGGTGGTACGCGGTTGGATAGAAGAGGGCGGGCGTCTTGATTACGCATTGAAGGTTGATCTGGATAAAATTGCCGATAAATTCGCTAAGCAAGATCAAGAAGCGCAAGAAGCGATCACCGATTACCTTCCTTTGGCGAAAGTAGAAGTACCTCATTCCACGGGCAAGTTCCCAACGACGCGTTATAGCATGGTGGAATTGAGCCCTCTAACCGGACGTAAACACCAGCTACGTCGCCATATGGCTCATCTGCGTCACCCGATCGTCGGAGACACGACCCATGGTGAAGGTCGTCATAATCGCTTGTTCAATAACGTTTATGATTCGCATCGTTTGCTTTTGCATGCCTCATCGCTTGAATTTATTCATCCGTACACTCAACAAAAGATCGTAATTTCTGCTGGATTTGATGATACCTGGCTGAAGTTATGCGCTGAATTTGAATGGCAAGTGCCGAACCACCAAGCCTAAATTGACAAAAAGCCCTCGAGAGAGGGCTTTTTATATTAGAGCAGATTAGTCAGTTTGAATGACGACATTTATTTCGCCAAATAGTCACGGATGGCTTGTTCAATACCTTGAGCATCTAAGCCAAGTTCTGCGTACAGTTCTTCTTGAGTGCCCTGTGGCACAAAGTAGTCCGGTAAACCAAGGTTCAATACTGGTTTCAGGATCTTCTCGTGCATCATGTACTCAATCACACCTGCGCCAGCACCGCCGGCAATGGCGTTTTCTTCGATCGTTACTAGTACGTCGTGATCAGCGGCAAGCTGTTTAATCAAATCATGATCGAGAGGCTTGGCAAAGCGCATATCTGCAACCGTAGCATTCAGCGCTTTGGCTGCTTCAAGTGCGTTTGGCATGAAAGTACCGAAGTTTAGAATCGCTACTTTTTCACCTTGACGAACCAAACGACCTTTACCTATTTCAAGTGCGGTAAACTCAGTTTCAATGTCGGTACCCATACCGCTACCACGTGGGTAACGTACTGCACTTGGACCAGTGTGAATATGACCGGTGTAGAGCATTTGACGACACTCATTTTCGTCACTTGGTGTCATGATCACCATATTAGGAATGCAGCGCATAAAGCTAATATCAAACGCACCTTGGTGAGTTTGACCATCAGCGCCAACCAAGCCCGCACGGTCAATGGCGAACATCACAGGCAAGTCCATGATCGCTACGTCGTGGATCAATTGATCATAACCGCGTTGTAAGAACGTTGAGTAAATAGCCACAATCGGGCGGTTGCCTGCAATCGCCATACCTGTTGCTAGTGTTACGGCATGTTGCTCAGCAATCGCAACGTCAAAGTACTGCTGTGGAAATTCTTTCGAGAAACGAACCATGCCTGAGCCTTCACGCATTGCTGGCGTAATCGCCATCAACTTAGGATCTTGCGCGGCCATATCACACAGGAAGTCACCGAAAATCTTAGAGAAAGTCGGTTTGCTGCTGGTGCTCTTTGGCAAGCTCGAATGGCTTGGGTCGAATTTTGGTACGCCATGGTAACCAATCGGATCTTTCTCCGCTGGCTCATAGCCTTTACCTTTTTTGGTCATAATGTGCAGAAATTGCGGACCTTTAAGTTCACGCATGTTCTTGAGCGTTTTCACTAACTCAATCACATCATGGCCATCCACTGGGCCGATATAGTTAAAACCAAGCTCTTCAAATAAAGTGCCCGGGATCATCATGCCTTTTAGGTGTTCTTCTGTACGTCGTACCAACTCCTTGATTGGTGGTACTCCTGAAAGTACGCGTTTGCCACCTTCTCGAATTGAGGTATAAAAGTTACCCGATAGCAGTTGTGCAAGGTGGTTATTCAATGCACCGACGTTCTCAGAAATTGACATCTCGTTGTCGTTAAGGATCACCAACATATCTGGATGAATGTCACCGGCGTGGTTCATCGCTTCAAAGGCCATACCTGCGGTAATTGCACCATCACCAATGACACTAACAACTTTACGATTCTGCGCTTCTTTGTGAGCACTGATTGCCATGCCAAGTGCTGCGCTAATCGATGTTGATGAGTGGCCGACAGAAAGCGTGTCGTATTCGCTTTCACCACGCCATGGGAATGGGTGCAGCCCGCCTTTTTGGCGAATGGTTGGCATCTGCTCACGGCGACCAGTCAGAATTTTGTGTGGGTATGCTTGGTGGCCTACGTCCCAAATAAGTTGATCAAACGGGGTTTTATAGACGTAGTGAAGCGCCACGGTTAATTCAACCGTGCCTAACCCTGATGCCAAGTGACCACTCGACTGGCTCACAGAGTTCAAAAGATAGGTGCGTAGCTCATCACATAGCTTTGGCAGCACATCTTTCGGTAGGCTGCGCAGCTCATCAGGCGTATTTGCCAGTGCCAGTGTTGGGTACTTTGATATATCAAGAGTCATAGTATTGCGCGCTTATAGTGTTAATTTTTGCGCTCGATGACGTATCGGGCGAACTCTTCTAGTAATCGGGTATTGTAGGGGATCGCTTGCAAAGCTTGAAGCGCTTCCTCTAATAGATTGTTAGCTTTATTTACAGCACCCTCTAATCCTAGCAAAGCCGGGTAGGTGCTTTTATTTAATTCTTGGTCCGAGCCTTGTGGCTTACCAAGAGTTTCTGTGTCGCCGATGATATCTAAAATATCGTCTTGTACTTGGAATGCTAAACCGATGGCATCGGCGTACTTATCCAGCAAAGGCAATACTTCAATACCTTTTTCACCAGCGGCGAGTGCGCCTAAACGAATTGCACACTTCATTAATGCGCCAGTCTTATTACGGTGAATTTCTTCTAACTCACTCAAGCAGACTAAACGATTTTCCGCCTGCAGGTCAAGCGACTGTCCCATACACATGCCGGCTGCGCCAGAGGCTTGTGCCAGCACTTGTACCATTTTAATACGTTGTGCTTCGGCGATCGGATTAAGTTGACCTTCAGCCAAAATGGTAAAAGCCATCGTTTGCAGTGCATCGCCAGTTAAAATCGCGGTCGCTTCGTCAAATTTGATATGGCAAGTCATTTGGCCACGACGCAGTTCGTCGTCGTCCATCGCGGGCAAGTCATCGTGAATCAGCGAGTAAGCATGAATGCATTCAACGGCGGAGGCTGGCGTATCGAGATGCTCGACGTCACAACCTAGCATTTGCCCTGTAATATAGACTAAAAATGGACGTGCACGTTTTCCGCCTAGTAAAAGGCCGTAACGCATCGCTTCAATCAGCGTTTGATTTTGGTGCGGATATTGCTCTAGCCACCACTCAAGTTGCTGGCTATTTCGTTGTTGAAACGATGTTAATGCTTCAAGCATACAGTAATCTTCTAACGGTATTATTCAGGCTGAGAGGAAAAATCAGATAACGGTGCGTCATCGTCATTTTGCAATAAGATGCTAACGCGCTGTTCGGCGTCATTCAGTTTGCTTTGGCCTGCACGAGCTAAAGAGATGCCACGCTCAAATTTCTTCAGCGCATCATCCAGCGCTAAATCTCCATTTTCTAAGTCTTCAACGATGGTATCTAACTCGTCAATGGTCGCCTCAAAGGTCATATTTTCAGGTTTCTTGCTCGCCATAATATTTCTAGATTAGGAAAGATGCACGAAAGTTACCTTAGCCGCTAATGATGGTCAAATTTAACCGCGGAAAATTGTGGTAAAAATCGAGCTTAAACAGGGTTAATGTCGCATTAAAAACGGCTTATTACTGTTGGTGTTGAGTATCAATTTGGTTACAGAACGCTACTCGCGCAACAAAAGTAACCATTCATTTGGGGAGAATGTGAGTGTGATACCAATAAAAAGCTAAAGATTCACAACCGCAGCCGATATAATTCCAGAGAAAGTTTAAAAGGTTAGCATGAGGAGTGCTTTGTGGATTTAGCAACGCTAATTGGACTCATTGGCGGTTTCGCATTCGTTATTATGGCGATGCTACTAGGCGGAAGCCTAGGGATGTTCGTCGATACTACGTCTATCTTAATCGTAATTGGCGGTTCTTCTTTTATTGTGTTGATGAAGTTCACCGCGGGGCAATTCTTTGGCGCAGCAAAAATTGCTGGCAAAGCATTCATGTTTAAAACCGATGAGCCAGAAGATCTGATTGCTAAGATTGTCGAAATGGCGGATGCCGCGCGTAAAGGTGGTTTCTTAGCACTTGAAGAGATGGAAATTACCAACAGCTTCATGCAAAAAGGCATCGACTTACTGGTTGATGGCCATGATGCTGATGTGGTGCGTTCAGCACTGCAAAAAGATATCGCGTTAACGGACGAGCGTCATGAGAAAGGCACTAGCGTATTTAAAGCCTATGGTGATGTTGCCCCCGCGATGGGGATGATCGGAACCTTGGTGGGTCTTGTTGCGATGCTTTCCAACATGGACGACCCGAAGTCGATTGGTCCAGCAATGGCGGTGGCACTTTTAACCACACTCTACGGTGCGGTATTGTCTAACATGGTGTTCTTCCCGATTGCCGATAAATTGTCACTGCGTCGTGAACAAGAAAAACTCAATCGTCGTTTGATCATGGATGGCGTGCTGGCAATTCAAGATGGCCAAAACCCGCGCGTGATTGATAGCTACCTGAAAAATTACCTCAATGAAGGCAAACGAGCCATCGACGTGGACGGTTAGTAAGGAATCGCTATGGATGATGAGAACGACTGTAAATGTCCCCCACCGGGTGCCCCGTTATGGATGACGACATTTTCAGACTTAATGACGCTGCTAATGTGTTTCTTCGTACTGCTGTTGTCATTTTCAGAGATGGACGTACTGAAGTTTAAACAAATCGCGGGTTCGATGAAGTTCGCTTTCGGTGTACAGAATCGACTAGAAGTGAAAGATATTCCTAAAGGCACCAGCATTATCGCTCAGGAATTCCGCCCTGGTCGCCCAGAGCCTACGCCGATCGATGTGATTATGCAGCAGACCATCGACATTACTCAGCAGACGCTAGAGTTTCATGAAGGTGAGTCAGATCGTGCTGGTGGCACCCAACGTGAGAAAGGTAAATTGACCGGTGGTCAATCACCAGAAACGTCAACCAAAGACAATCAGAATACCGAATCAGATAAAGAACAATCGCAAGAATCTGAGATGTCGCAAGAGATGGAAACCTTGTCTGAAGCGCTGAAAAAAGCGTTAGAACGCGAGATCAAAGATGGTGCAATTGAAATCGAAAATCTCGGTCAACAGATTGTGATTCGAATTCGTGAGAAAGGGGCATTCCCAGCCGGTTCTGCGTTCTTGCAACCTAAGTTCCGTCCGTTGGTGCGTCAAGTGGCCGAGTTGGTCAAGGATGTTCCGGGGATCGTTCGCGTTTCAGGTCATACCGATAATCAACGTTTGGATTCGGAACTGTATCGTTCAAATTGGGATCTCTCCGCGCAGCGTGCGGTGTCTGTCGCGCAAGAGATGGAGAAGGTCCGTGGTTTTTCTCATCAGCGCTTGCGCGTTCGTGGCATGGCCGATACAGAACCGTTAGGGCCTAATGATACTGAACTACAACGTTCGAAAAACCGTCGGGTTGAGATCAGTATTATGCAAGGTGAACCGCTCTATAGCGATGAAGTTCCCGCTATCGGTCACTAATAAATGACTAAACTAAAAAGACGAGCAGCACGCTCGTCTTTTTTATGCTCTTTTCATCATGTATAATCCGCGCCCTTAGGATCTCTATACTGTGATGCTCGTGAATAAACGGCCGGTATATTGATGATGATTGCGAACAACTGTTAACCAGTGAAGTGAAGTATGAAATTTATTGTAAAACCTCATCCAGAAATTTTTGTAAAAAGTGAATCGGTGCGAAAACGCTTCACAAAGATTCTTGAAGGGAACATTCGCAACATTATCAGAAACCGTACTTCGGCTGTTGCGGTATTTAACCGTCGCGACCACATTGAAGTCACGTCAGAGAGCGATCAGTACTACAAAGAAGTACTAGAAATCCTGACACACACACCAGGCATTCATCATGTACTGGAAGTGAAGCAGTCAGAATTTACCGATTTACACAATATCTATGAGCAAGTGCTAGAACTAAGCGGCCCATTGGTAGAAAACAAAACGTTTGTGGTACGTGCTAAACGTCGTGGTCAACATGACTTTACCTCTATCGAACTAGAGCGTTATGTTGGTGGCGGTCTAAACCAAGCCGTTGCAACCGCAAAAGTGAAACTGAAATCGCCAGATGTGACGATTAAAGTAGAAGTAGATCACGATAAACTGAACCAGATCCTTGCGCGTCATAAAGGCCTAGGTGGTTTCCCTCTAGGGACACAAGAAGATCTATTGAGCTTGATTTCAGGTGGTTTCGACTCAGGCGTATCGAGCTACCTGCACATTAAACGTGGTTCAAAAGTGCATTACTGTTTCTTCAATCTTGGTGGCCCTGCACACGAGATTGGTGTTAAACAAGTCGCGCATTACCTATGGAACAAATATGGCTCATCAGCCAAAGTGCGTTTCATCTCAGTGGACTTTGATCCTGTTGTTGCTGAAATCCTTGAAAAAGTCGATGACGGCCAAATGGGCGTTATCCTGAAGCGCATGTTTATGCGTGCGGCAGGTATGATTGCTGAGAAGTATGATATTCAAGCGCTTGTGACAGGTGAAGCTCTAGGCCAAGTATCAAGCCAAACGCTAACCAACCTCCGTCATATTGATAACGTGACAGATACCTTGATTCTACGTCCTCTTATCAACTGGGATAAAGAAGACATCATCAACGTTGCGCGCGATATTGGTACCGAAGATTTTGCGAAAACGATGCCTGAATACTGTGGTGTTATTTCTAAAAAGCCAACAGTGAAAGCGGTGAAATCGAAGCTAGAAGCTGAAGAAGCGAAATTTGACTTTGATATCCTAGAGCGTGTTGTTCTTGAAGCGCGCAGCATGGATATCCGTGAAATTGCGAAACAGACGGAAGAAGCGGTTCCTGAAGTTGAGCAAGTTCAAGCGGTTGAAGAGAATGCTGTTGTGCTTGATATTCGTAGCCCAGATGAAGAAGACGAGAACCCACTTGAGATTGATGGTGTTGAAGTAAAACACCTACCGTTCTACAAGCTAGGCACTCAGTTTGGTGATCTTGACCAGAGCAAGACCTACCTTCTTTACTGTGAGCGCGGTGTAATGAGCCGCCTGCAAGCGCTTTACTTGCAAGAGCAAGGCTTTGCTAACGTGAAAGTTTACCGTCCATAGCCAGAGGCTAACGACGTTAGTGTTGATGCATGGTTAGCGCATCGATGACTGAGAATAAAGGCGCAAATCGTTGATTCGGTTTGCGCTTTTTTTTTGTGGGAATAGAGAAGAGAGCAAAGCGAGAGGTGAGAAAGCAAGAGGCGAGAGACGAGAAAAGAAAAGCGAGATTCCCT
This sequence comes from Vibrio sp. N418, assembly GCF_000222565.1. Taxonomy (NCBI): domain Bacteria; kingdom Pseudomonadati; phylum Pseudomonadota; class Gammaproteobacteria; order Vibrionales; family Vibrionaceae; genus Vibrio; species Vibrio sp. N418. Next base: position 87,946 of record NZ_AFWD01000006.1, on the reverse strand, counting down.
ATCACGCTCGTGCCTCGCTGTAGGGAATGACGAGGCAGAGTTTTGTTAGGCCAATTACTTGTTGTGTTCATCTCTGTCATTCCCGATAGCCCGAAGGGCGCAGTCAGAAATCAAGATGCGAGAGATGAGAAAAGAAAAAAGAAAAGCGAGATTCCCTATCACGCTCGTGCCTCGCTGTAGGGAATGACGAGGCAGGGTTTTGTTAGGCCAATTACTTGTTGTGTTCATCTCTGTCATTCCCGATAGCCCGAAGGGCGTAGTCAGAAATCAAGATGCGAGAGACGAGAAAAGAGAAAAGAAAAGCGAGATTTCCTATCACGCTCGTGCCTCGTTGTAGGGAATGATGAGGTGGTTTTTTGTTTGGTTGTTAGCCAATAATATACGAATGTCGTCATTCCCTAGACTGACTAAGGAAGGAGCAGGGAATCTTTATGCTGAATGAGAGTATAGAAGCGAGAAAAGAGAGCCGAGAGCGAATTTTAGGCATAAAAAAACACCGCCTATAGGCGGTGCTAAAAAATTTGACAGACAGGTCAAAAAAATACAGGAAGTATACGTTTCGTCTCTGGGATTGATGAGACAAAACCATGGTAGAAATTCTACCTAACTCGAAATACGAGTTTGCAAACACAACATCGCAACAACAAAGCCAATTGATTTCAAAGAAACCAAGCCGTTCAGGCTTGTATTGCGAGACGAAATATAGAATTTCTCTGGTCGTCAGGCAATGGACATTTTATAATGTTTCAGATTAAAAAAACTAATCCAATTTATTGAAGGCGCCTATGTCCAGAAGATTACCCCCTTTGAACTCGTTGAAGGTATTTGAAGCCGCGGCTCGCCACTTGAGTTTTACTCGTGCGGCAGAGGAATTATTTGTGACGCAGGCAGCAGTTAGCCATCAAATCAAGGCGTTAGAAGAGTTTCTTAGCTTGAAGTTATTCCGCCGTCGTAACCGTTCATTGTTGTTGACCGAGGAAGGGCAAAGTTACTTTCTCGACATCAAAGACATTTTTACTTCATTAGCTGAAGCGACAGATAAAGTGCTTGAGCGCAGTGAAAAAGGCGCACTAACCATTAGTTTGCCGCCGAGTTTTGCGATTCAATGGTTGGTTCCTCGCTTAGCGGATTTTAATCAGCAAGAACCAGATATTGATGTACGCATTAAAGCCGTTGATATGGATGAAGGTTCATTAACTGATGATGTGGATGTGGCGATTTATTATGGACGAGGTAATTGGCCGGGATTACGTGCCGATAAACTTTACCAAGAGTTTCTTATCCCACTGTGTTCGCCGTCACTATTATTAGGCGCTAAGCCATTAGAAGAATTAGGTGATCTGAAAAACCATACCTTATTGCACGATACGTCACGTAAAGATTGGAAGCATTTTGCTAAATTTCATGGTGTTGAGGGCGTGAATTTAAATCATGGACCAATTTTTAGCCACTCAACCATGGTGCTACAGGCGGCGGCGCATGGCCAAGGTGTTGCGTTAGGCAATAACGTATTAGCGCAGCCCGAATTAGAAGCGGGTCGTTTGATTGCACCGTTTGATGAAGTATTGGTGTCAAAAAATGCATTTTATGTGGTCTGCAATGAGAAACAGGCTGATATGGGCCGAATTGCGACCTTCCGCGATTGGATGCTAGCGAAAGCACACAGCGAGCAAGAGGAATTATTGGAAGATGACGAATAAGGTAATTATTGATGGCGCTGAGAATGCGCCGCTGTTCATTTTTGCCCATGGCGCCGGAGCGGGAATGGATCACGCCTTCATGCAACAAGTCGCCACGGGGCTGGTTGAGAAAGGCATTCGCGTAGTACGCTTTAATTTTCCTTATATGGTGCAACGCGCTGAATTCGGTACCAAACGCCCACCCGATCGCGCGCCTAAATTACTCGAAACGTTTGAGCAGATCATCGCACAATACACCGATAAACCGGTAGTGATTGGCGGTAAGTCGATGGGCGGGCGCATGGCTAGCTTATTGAGCGAGCATCCTTTGGTTGCGGGTATTGCTTGTTTAGGCTTCCCTTTCCACCCTCCTGGTAAACCCGAAAAATTTAAAGGTGAACACTTAGCGACGTTGAACAAGCCTTGTCTTATTCTCCAAGGTGAACGTGACACTTTTGGAACTCGTGATGAGCTTGAACAGTTTGATTTAGCCCCGAGTGTACGCAGTAGCTTTATTCCTGATGGTGATCATGGCTTCAAGCCGCGTAAACGATCGGGGTTTACTGAGCAGGGGAATATTGATTTAGCGGTTGAAAGATTGAGTCAGTATATTTTTGAACTCTACGATACGGCTGAGGAGTAGTATGAAAGCGAATAATGTGCTGGCGGCAGGGGGACTATTAGCAGGCATTGGTGTTGCGTTAGGGGCATTTGCTTCGCACGGCTTAAAAGCAATGTTGTCGCCCTATCTACTTGAAGTCTTTAACATTGGTGTCCAATATCAATTTATCCATGCATTGGCGATCATTGCTTGTGGCATCCTAATGACGAACAAAGTCAGTGCAAAAGCTCAAAAGTATTTTTTCATCGCCGCGATTTGCTTTATTATCGGCATCTTTTGTTTTAGCGGCAGCCTTTATGCCTTAGCGCTAAGTGGAATTAAATGGTTTGGACCAATTACTCCGCTAGGTGGCATGACCTTTATGTTAGGTTGGGCTTTGTTCGTCTATGCAGCACTACAGAACAACAGAGGTGAGTAAGTGAAACAACTAATGCTCTATTGCCGTCCTGGCTTTGAGAAAGAGTGTGCGGGTGAAATTCAAGATCGAGCGAGTTCGCTGGAAGTGTTCGGTTTTCCGCGCGTTCAAAAAAACTCTGGATTCGTGTTGTTTGAGTGTTACCAACAAGGTGATGCAGCTAAGCTAGTGAAGTCGTTAGATTTCAAATCGCTGATCTTTGCTCGCCAAATGTTTGCCGTTGCTGTTGAACTGACCGACTTGCCACGTGAAGACCGTATTTCGCCAATTCTGCACGAACTGAGCGAAGCGGATGGCATGCCAATGTGTGGTGATCTACGCATTGAAACACCGGATACTAATGAAGCGAAAGAGCTGCTCAAGTTCTGCCGTAAGTTTACCGTGCCAATGCGCCAAGCATTGCGTGGTAAAGGTATTTTGTTTAATAAAGATAACCCGAAGAAACCGGTATTGCATATCTGTTTCGTTGAGCCGGGTCATTGCTATATTGGTTACTCACTGCCGATTAATAACTCACAGTTCTTCATGGGCATTCCTCGTCTGAAATTCCCAGCAGATGCGCCGAGTCGCTCAACGTTGAAACTGGAAGAAGCGTTTCACGTATTTATTCCTCGCGAAGAGTGGGATGAGCGTTTGGCTTCTGGTATGTGGGGTGTCGATCTGGGTGCATGCCCAGGCGGTTGGACTTACCAACTTGTGAAACGTTCAATGTTCGTTCACTCAGTGGACAACGGTCTGATGGCGCAAAGCCTGATGGATACTGGTCAAGTGAAACATCACCAAGAAGATGGCTTTAAGTTTGAGCCACCACGTAAGAACGTGACTTGGCTGGTATGTGACATGATTGAAAAACCATCACGCGTGGCGCAATTGATGGGTGAATGGATCATTAGTGGCTGGGCAAAAGAGGCGATTTTTAACCTTAAACTGCCAATGAAAGGTCGTTACGACGAAGTACTGCAAGATATCGAAAACCTTAAAGTATTCCTAATTAAAAACGACGTGAAGTTTAAGCTGCAAGCGAAACATCTTTACCATGATCGTGAAGAAATCACTGTTCATGTACAGAGCTTGTCGAACATCTCGCCTTACTAAACCAAGCGCTATCTCAACTATGCGTTGAGTATGTATGGTCAATTAAAAAGCTCCCAATGGGAGCTTTTTTTGTTTTTCTGCTGGGTTTTGCGTTCGTGTTGTCGGCGGCCTGCAGCAATCAGAGCAACAATCACAGTAACATCAAGTTATGCTTGATTCGGTCCTTCGTAGCGTAAGTCTTGCAGGTTAAAACCTAACTCAATATCGGTTTTTAACTGCGCAACTTGGCGGCAAGTTCGCGCCATTTCGATATGTTCATCAAACTTTTTACGGTACTTTTTCACCAGTTCGTCAGCGCTATAAGCCTGCTCAATGGTCTCAAATTGCGTTAAGATCTCTTTGGCTGCTTTTGGTCCGATACCAGGGATCCCTGGAACTTGGCTAGAACTGACGCCAGTTAATCCCCAATAATCGGCCAATTGACTTGGCTTCACGCCAAACTCTTTTTCTATAAAAGGTGCATCTAACCAGCGATGCTGGAAGTAGTCACGAATTTGCAGCGTTGGGGAAAGCAACTGACAGTAGCCTTTATCGGTGGATATGATGGTGACTTTCTCGTTGTGGCTTGCGACCTTAATCGCCAAGGTTGCCACCAAATCGTCAGCTTCATCACCATCAGAGAGTAGCGAATCAATGCCCATTTTCCACCATGCGTCTTGAATCGCGTCAAGCCCTTTGAGTAACGGCTCTGGCATGGGTTTACGGTTTTGTTTGTATTCGGGCAGAATTTCCGCGCGCCAACCGCGTTCTTGCAGGTGATGATCGAACACCGCGACGATGTGTGTCGGTTGCGCTTCATTGATAATACGGGTGAGGGTTCGCCCTGTGGTTTCTATCGTTCTTGCAATGTCGGTAGGATCGGGCTGTACAGAGTGTACGCGGCGAATCAGGTTTAGAGCATCGATAATGACAAGATGAATAGACATAAGCGTTTAAAAAGTAAGGGCCTCAAGGCCCTTATTGTAAATGAAGTGGGGGATAAAGCCAGTCAGAGACGGCGATATCCCAATGTATCAATGACTATTTTGAATCGGTTGAGATTCGATAGCATGGCTCGTAAGCGGTATTGCCAGGGAGTTTCATGCGGTGCTGGGTGACGAAGTCTTTTAGTAATAAGTCCATTTTCTTCATCAGTTCTCTATCGCCGTCTAAGATGAATGGCCCGTGACGTTCTATTTCACGGATACCTTCTGCTTTTACGTTACCTGCAACAATACCAGAGAAGGCTTGGCGCAGTGCCGCAGCCAAGTTTTCTGGGCGTTGATTGAGATGTAAATCAAGACTGGCCATGTTTTCATGGGTCGGATCGAACGGTAACTGGAATTCCGGTTCAATTTTTAGTGACCAGTTAAAGCTATAAGCATCGCCGGTATCTTTACGATGTTGACGGACTTGATCCATACTTTGCTTCATGATTTTGGCCACTTTAGCCGGATCATCAATTACGATTTGGTAATGTTTTTGCGCCGCTTTACCTAAAGTGTCACCAATAAATTGGTCGATTGAGCGGAAGTAAGCTTCGCTCTCTTTAGGGCCAGTGAGTACGATTGGCAGCGGTTGTTCTGCGTTCTCTGGGTGCATCATGATACCCAAGATATACAACAGTTCTTCTGCTGTGCCTGGGCCGCCAGGGAAGATCACAATACCATGTGCCATACGTACAAACGCTTCAAGGCGTTTTTCAATATCGGGCATGATCACCAATTCATTCACGATTGGGTTTGGCGGCTCTGCAGCAATAATTGAAGGTTCTGTTAAACCAAGATAGCGTTGCGAGGTATAACGTTGTTTGGCATGACCAATCGCGGCGCCTTTCATCGGCCCTTCCATCGCACCCGGTCCACAACCGGTACAGATATTCAGTTCACGCAACCCCATTTCGTTACCCACTTCACGGGTGTACTGATATTCGGTAGGGTTAATGGAGTGGCCGCCCCAGCACACCACCATATTTGGCTCAAGGCCTGGGGTCAGGGTGCCTGCATTACGTAAAATACCAAACACCAAGTTGGTGATATGGGTGGCATTGGTTAAGTTTAAGCGTTGGTTGTCAGCCAAATGCATGTTGACGTAGACAATGTCACGTAGCACCGAGAACAGGTGTTCTTGGATGCCTTTGATAATTTGTCCATCGACGAAAGCATGCTCAGGTGGATTGGTTAATTCGAGCTTGATGCCACGCTCACGACGCATCACGTTAACATCAAACGATTTGTGCTTTTCGAGCAGCTCTTTTGAGTTGTCGGTGTGGCTGCCTGAGTTAAGCACGGCTAGCGTACAGTTGCGATAGAGTTGGTAAAGATCACTGGATGCCGTTTTTTTAAGGCGCTCAACTTCAAGTTGAGAAAGTAAATCCATACTACCCGCTGGGCTGATGTGGGTGATCATAGTGACCTCCTTGAAATAATGATCGATCGCTGCTTTGTGGCGAGCGAGTCCTTAGCAAGCCTGAGTGGCAAAATACGGTGGTGTATGCAGAGACTCGATAACATGACCGTATTTTTGAGCTTAGCACTGTTAGCGTAAGAATAAAGACTAACCAATTGATATCAATACATCTATCACGCTTAGCGTACGATAATTGACTTGGGAGAGAGTGTGAGAAATAAAAAAGCCGCTTGGTGATAACTCAAAGCGGCTTTATTGATTAACGGTTTTATTTGTCGCGGTTATTTCCACACCAATTGATTAGTGCCCACCTTTTTGCTTTCTTGCAACTGTACTCGCAGTCGTTCCAGAACTTCTTCCGGTGTGTCGGATTCTTTAAAAACGGTACTGACGGCTGTAAGCGTAATGCTTAAGCTTTGTTCGCGGAATTTGAAAGGCAAACGCGCCACTTGAGCTTGAATGGCTTTGACCAGCTCGAGACTCTCAGGATCGGCACGTTCTGGCATGATCACCAAGAACTCTTCACCAGAATAGCGCGCGATAATATCGGCATCGGTTAACTCGGCTTTGATACAGCGGGCAATGATCTTCAGTGCTTTATCACCGGCGGTATAACCAAAACTGTCGTTAACTGATTTGAAGCCATCAATATCGAAGTGCACTAAACGCAGATTATGTTGATTGCGGATCCAGCGACGATATTCAATTTCCATTTTCTCATTGAACGCAGAGCGGTTCAGCACGCGAGTCAGTGGGTCTTGTTGGATACGTTCCGCTTGATCTTCCAAGCGACGACGGTGGTCTTGGGCGGTTTCTGATAACGACTCCAATTGACCATGACCAAACTTCATACGCTCAAGCAGTGCTTTTTCGCGGCTTTCAGCATGCTTCAAACGCTCAGAAAGTGAAGATAGTTGATCCAACAATGGGGATAAATTTTGCTGCGCGGCCTCAAGTGATTGAGCCCCTTGTAAAACCGAGTAGCTGTTTGTAATCAAGGATTGCAATTCTTTACCATGCTCAACACGCTGATCAAAATAACTGATGCTTTGGTCGGTAATTTGCGCGGAGCTTTTTAAAGAACTGGAGATGGATTCGTTAACTTGATTGAGAAACTGCTGCGAGGTTTTACGTTCAAAGTCGGTGCCTTGAATGACCAACTTTAGTATGTGTAAGGTTTCTTCAAGTAGTACCTGAGTGTTGACGCCCAGTAGTAATTTGGCACGAATATCATTCAGTAACTCACCTGACTCCCCAGTAAAATCTAGTTCCGTAATCAGATTTTGTAGCTCTTCGTTGAGTTTGTTGAGTAACTCTTTTTCGCCATCGCTACTCGGTAAAGAGGCACTACTATCAGGGTTCGTGGTGAGGATTTTGAGCGAGCGTTCATAGATAGTAAGCAACTTGATTGCTTGCTCTGAACGAGAGGTTGGGTTACTGGCACAGAAGCTCAATAAATCACGCAGATCTCGTTTGATTTTCGATGGGATACCAGCGACCCGTAATAGGGTTTCACCAGCATGTTTCACTTGTGAATCAAGCTGTTTTTTCTGTTTATCCATAACCACTGTGTGTTGTTTTATTAAACGTTCTAATATCACCAATTTAGGAATTAGCGAGCTAATATCTTTCTGTTTTTCAATCGCCACTTTTAGCTCGAGCAAGCTCGTGAGTAATCGTGGATCGTTGGTGCAACAGGCGTCACTCAAAGAGGTGACGACACGCTGTAAAACCTGCTGCTCTCGTTTAAACTTGAACGAGCTATCTCTTTGTGTCAATCGAACTTGTTCCAATTGAGACTTCAGATTGTGTAACTGCGACTGAATATCTTGTTCGAGTGCACCCATGTAGATCTAAACTTTATGATTACGTGATCTAAAAAGATCTTATTAATTAATTTATTGATAATAACAAATTAATTTCGTTCGTCACGGCTTGTCACCGCGGAACGGCACGGTTTTACTCATCTTTTAATATTTTTTTTGAGGCTCTCCTCATTATTGTAAGAAGAGTGTACCTTTATTAGCCCTTGGTTAATTGCGTGCTTACAGGCTTTGCGTACGTTACCGGTTGCTAGACTGGCTGCAGGGGCATTTTCAATCGCTTTCAAATAAACCCATTGGCTCGTCTGTTCTTGCATACTGATCGTGCGCGCAACTCCTGTTGCCATTAACAGGATGTCCAACAACTCTTTATCGTTAAGTGCGGTATAGGCACGAGGAAGAAATGGGTAATCTACCATCCCGACACGTACAACTCGGTTAAGGGAGCGCTCAGGTTGGAACTGGTCGACCCATTGTTGAATCTTTTCAACTAATTCTGTTGGGTCACTATTGCGATTAGTGTTGGGCTCGATATAAAGCAAATTAGCATCTGAAAAATGGTAGATGCGCGCTGGAGACGTGATCTCTTTACGCAGGTAACGGCCAAACTCTTTTTCCAATTTTAAGCCTTCACTGTAGCCGTGTTGCATGTGTAGATTACGTAGAAAGGGAACGTCGATCATCACAAAACGTAGACGGTCATTAAGTGGCTCGTGGATCAGTTCGCCGATATGCCATTTTTCAAATTGACCGCTGCTGGCTTCCAAAGAAGCGGCTAACTTGGCATTTAGCATACGTAAGTTGCGTAACCCTGAGCGAGAGTGGGTGAATAGGTTTTGATTTAACTTGTCGATCTCCGCTTTTTGCAGTTTGAGGATATGCCCGCGACGCAAAAGGAAGGTAAATAGAATTGAGCTGATAATAAACAACCCAAAAGCGATTTTCTGGAATTTTCGATACTCAGTTTCAGCGTGATCGAGCTCTTGCTGTTGACCACTCATGTGAATCGAACGTTCAACAAAATCCTTTTGCTGACGGAAAGCATCCTCACTGATGATGTCGAGCTCTCTTTGTTCAATAGTGGCAAACTTACTGTACTGTTTGAAGTATTTCAACGCCGTTTGATATTGTTTGTTGAGCTCGTAGCCATGATAAATCAAGCTGTAGGCGTTTTTCTGTAGTGCAACATTATTGAGCTGAGTACCAATTTCTAACGCTTTTTTGGCATTGTCGATGGTTTGTTGACCTAGTCCTTGGTGCGAGGCTAAGCCCGATTTTAGTAAGTAAGCGTAAGCCTGCAGTTTAGGCGCATCTGTGTCTACTAACAGTTCTTCAGCACGCTCTAGATATTGTTCTGCTAGGGTAAAGTTAACCAGCTTTAGGTAGGTCGCGGCTAATGAAATACGAATATCGATCTCATTGATAACGTTGTTCTGCGTACGTTCATGATCCATCGCATTGAAGAGCTGGACCAGTGCGAGATTGTACTTACCTTGCTGGTAATAGATGTCACCCATCATTTTCAATACTGATGGCAGTACCGGCGAGTTTTGGTAGTTATCGTAAAAATCGGCGGCTTGGGATAGATGGACAATGGCTTTATCCAGTACACGGCGGTCATAAAACAGTGCACCTAAGCGATAGTTTACTTTGCCCAGTTGTGCGCTTGAATCTTCTTCAATCGCTTTCCAGTAGGCAATTAAAAACTCTGATAGCGCTTTATTGTATTGCTTGTGGGCAAGGTAGTGCTCGCCGACGGTAATGTGGTAGTTTATCAGCGTGTAGGTCGATTTGATCTGATTAACATACGGTGTAAGCTGAGCAAAAAGTTGATTCGCTAACTCGACTTCCCCTTCTTTAGAGGCGATCTCTGCCTTGAGCATGACGTGCTGATATTTCAGCCCTTTTGCTAATTGCTCCGGGCTTTTGATCGATTTATATACGTCGCTGACTTGATGCAGTTGTTCACGCGCTTTAATGCCATCACCGGAATACAACCAAGCTAAACGGATCTGTTGCAGTTCGACATCAAGGCCAAGATAGGGCAGGTGATAGAGTTTGGCTAACGCTTTAGCTTCATCGAGATGAGCCAATGCCAGTTTTGGGTTGCCAAGATTGAATTCGGCGTCAGCTAAAATTTTTAGGGCGTCGATGGAAGCCCCTGGGCTGCGGACGCGGTTATCGGCTTCATCACGTGAAATAGCGGAAGGGCTTTTTTCCGCGTTATTAGTCAGTGTGCGCTGGGTGAGAAAGTCCAATGCGAGTTGCCGAGCTTGCTTTGGAACAATATCAATCAGGCTATTGGCTTCATTTAATATCGGCGAAGTGTACACCGGTGTCGCAAAGCTCACCGGTGACAATAATAAAAGCAATAAGCAGAGCCAACGCTCCCAGCGCAAAGTATGCATCCTAAAAACTATCCTTATTGACGAGCCATACGCTGATTATGGTTAGGCTGTGCTTGCTCTGTCGAACGGTAAGGGTTGATATCTAAACCACCTCGACGAGTGTAACGCGCGTAAACAGTCAACTTTTCTGGCTGACAATAGGTCATGATGTCAGTAAAGATGCGTTCAACACACTGCTCGTGAAACTCGTTATGTTCACGAAACGAAACGATGTATCGTAACAGAGCTTCACGGTTAATTTTTTGACCGTGATATTGAATTTCGACACTGCCCCAGTCCGGTTGGTTGGTAATTAGGCAATTTGATTTCAATAAATGGCTATGCAGTGATTCGGTGACAATCTCTTGTTCCGCAGCACCCTCAAGTAAGCTTGCGTCAAACTCATAATGCGTGATTTCTATATCTTGATGATCAATGCACTCACCTGCCATCGTGACGATAACCGTGTCGGTGTAATCTTCGACTGAGCGCAGTGTTACGCTGACGGTTTCACCAGCGCAGTGAGAGAGATCTTTGATCAATGTTGCTTCGACATCATCCCAGCAAGTAAAGCGCGTTTGGTTCAAGCTATTAAGGTAAAGTTTAAAGGACTTTGATTCGATCAAGTTTGCGCTAGTGGCGGGAATGCTCACATCACCCACCGCAACTTGAGGTAATCCTTTGTCGTTCAACCAAGAGAGTTCATACAAGGTCCAAATGTCGCAACCATGAAAAGGGAGCGTGTCACCCAGTTCAAGATCATCACGGTTTAGGCTACGTGGTACAGGCTGAAGTAGCGATGGGTTGTAGAGACTTGCGTACTCAGTCTTTTGGCCTAGTGTTAACCCGGCGAGCTCTTTAGCGTTGGAATATTTACTCATACTTTGGATCGATTTGGATTAGAATTACGGGAATTTTACGCAATCTCGCACCCAGTGTCATTAAATTGGAGAACCGAATGGCTGACAACGTTTTGCATGCCTTACGCACATTCAGTGAAAAATACCGCTCAGCCTTCCAAGAGCAACACGGCTCATTGCCAATCAGTGAAGAATTGGCCGACCTCGTTTCCCCTTGTGTTGAACAAAAACGCGCAGATAGCGTTGAGTGGCAAGCGTTTTCTCGCGATGAGTTTGCTGATTTCACTAATGTGGAACAAGGCATTGAATTGACATTGCATGACGATATTAAACATTTTTATGGCAGCCAATACAGTGCCGACATGGATGCAAGCTGGAATGGTAATGGTTTGTCACTGTTGCAAGTTTGGAATGATGAAGATTTTGTTCGCCTACAAGAGAACATTCTTGGCCACTTGGTGACGCAACGTCGTTTAAAACTTAAGCCAACGGTATTTATTGCGGCGACAGACGCGGAGCTTGATGTGATCTCCATTTGTAACCTCACCGGCAATGTCGTGCTTGAGCGCCTAGGCACCGATAAGCGTGATGTTTTGGCCGAGAATGTGGCTGAATTCTTAAATCACTTAGAGCCTGCGGTGTAACCATGTACGTTGTTGAACTTCAATTTGAGTGTTTTGATAACACCACCATTAGTGCCGTAGACAAAGCCATCAATGGTTTGATGGATGCGTTACGTTACAACGGCCAAGTGCTTGGTCGCGAATTCCCGATTGTGATGGGGGATGGCGAGTTTTATGTGCGTGTTGTCTGTCCTGAAAAACAGAGCTTACATCCTAATAACCATTCTGACTTTGTTAAAGTGTGCATGAACCGTTTAGCGGAGGCGAGCTTACTGGCACCCAAAATGCGTATGCTGGGGCGTGACTTAAATTCAGAAGAAGCAGCAGAAGAAGAGACGCCAAGTTGGCAAGTGCTCTACACCACTTACGTTCATACGTGCTCACCACTGCGCAGCGGTGAAACCTTGTTGCCAATCCCTCTGTACCGTAATGGACCAACTTTGAATGGCGATCATAAAGCGGTAGTGAAATGGCAAACAGAGTGGCAAGCGTGTGATGAATTGCAAATGGCGGGCGGTTGCCGCGCTGAACATGCCGCGCTGCATGAAATTTGCGACACCGACAGCGTATTATTCCGCCGTGGTTGGGATTTGCGTGGTCGGATTGAGTTTTTGACCACCATTCCGACGTATTACTATCAATACCGCGTTGGTGGTGCGAGCTTAGCGGAAGAAAAGAGCCGCAAGTGCCCGAAATGTGGTGGGGAGTGGCTGTTGGACGCGCCGTTACACGATATTTTCTACTTCAAGTGCGATGATTGCCGAATCGTCTCTAATATCTCGTGGGATCACATTAAGTAGCGCATATTAAATTGCAAGTGAGCAACGATAAGCAAGTTATCGTTTAGATGAAATAAAAGACCCGCCGGACGAGCCCATAGTTGGTTTATTAGTCTTTAGGTGGGTTTTTGCTTTCTGGCGGTTCTTCTTGATGTGACGACGTTTTGTGATCGGTAGGGTCGCGCTTTTTCATCTGCCCCATCTTCATATTGGCGGTATATTTTAAGGCGGCGATATTACCAATGATGACGCATAAAACGATGGTAATGATGACCCACGGATTAGTTAGTAAATCCATCATACTTCTCCACAAATATTGGTAATAAACTGAGTGTAGATGTAATCAAGCTGGCTTAACACCTCTTCCATCGCCAAGATGGGATCAAGACGCAATTGTTGCTCAAGTATCGCTGGAGAGAATTGCGCTAAACAATCGTGCGCGGTGTGCTTGTGGCTAATATGCCAAGGCTCTGGGGCCACGCCACCAAGATCGTCGGCATAGGGAAAGAAAAAACCAAATTGAGCGAGATTGTCTTTTAACCATTGATAAAATGGCGTTTGATGACCTTGTAAATACTCCCATGGCTCCAGCTTTAACTGCACGCCTTGTGGTAACAAATCACGGTCAAACAGATCAAATTCACACCCCCAATGATGACGACTGCCGCCGGGCAGTGCTGACCAGCGTAAAATTGCCATCACTTTCTCTAACTCGCTCAGTGTTGTGCTATCAATGGGTTGGCTATCACTATCGAGAATAGCGCTGTGACCTAAAATCTTATTGTTCCAAATGGTTTTCTGTCGTTCAAAGTCGCGAAAGCCACTGGCGATATTGAGATTAAACCCCGCCTGAGTCGCCGCTTGCTTGAGGCGTAGCAAATCATTGCCAACCTCAAGATGAACTAAGAAGGCTTTCTGACCAATCACCACCTCAGAGAGGTGGCTTTGGCTTTGGCCTGTGAGCTGCTCAGGCGTCATGATCACGCGAGGATATTCTCCAGTACTTTTTGATACATATCGGTCAGTTTTTCTAGGTCGGCAATACTGACACACTCATTCACTTTGTGAATGGTGGCATTCACAGGACCAAGCTCAACTACTTGTGTCCCCATTTGTGCAATAAAGCGCCCATCAGAGGTGCCACCGGTGGTCAGTAACTGTGGCTCTTTATGGTTTACGTCGGCAACGCCTTTCACTACCGCACTGAGTAATGTCCCTGTATCGGTTAAAAATGGTTGGCCGCTTAGCGTCCACTTTAGATCGTAGTCTAAACCATGCGCATCGAGGGTTGAGTGTACACGGCGTTTGATTTCACTATCCGTTAGCTCGGTACTAAAACGGAAGTTGAATTGCACGTCGAACTCGCCAGGAATAACATTTGAGGCACCAGTGCCTGCGGCTAGATTCGGGATCTGGAAGCTGGTGGGTGGGAAGTAGTCATTGCCATTATCCCATTGCGTTGCAGCAAGTTCAGCTAAGGCCGGCAGTGCTTGATGAATCGGGTTGTTGGCTAGGTGAGGATAGGCGACATGGCCTTGGGTACCCTTCACTCTTAGATCACCGGTAATTGAACCGCGACGGCCATTTTTAACCACATCACCGACGGCATGCGTACTTGATGGCTCGCCAACAATACACATATCGATGATTTCATCGCGCGCCATTAAGGTATCAACGACGCGAGTTGTGCCATTAATAAACGGGCCTTCTTCATCGGAAGTGATCAAAAAGGCAATCGAACCTGTATGGGCGGGATTCTCTTCGATGAAACGTTCGACAGCCACAACCATACAGGCGAGTGAGCCTTTCATGTCTGCTGCGCCGCGGCCATGTAAGTAGCCGTCAATCACTGTTGGCTCAAAGGGCGGGGTACGCCATTGTTCTACTGGGCCAGCAGGCACAACATCAGTATGACCGGCAAACGCAAATAGGGGCGCTTCCGCACCACGGCGAGCCCAGAAGTTGGTGGTGTCTTCAAACACCATCACTTCAATCTCAAATCCGAGTGATTTGAGACGATCTATCATCACTTGTTGGCAACCCGCATCTTCAGGGGTTACTGATTGTCGGCCAATTAAATCTTTTGCCAGAGCCAATACAGGGCTATCGCTCATCCTTGAAATCCTTTTAATAAAATATTGCTATGCAAAAACTGCTGCGTATTGATCGGCTTTAAAACCAAGGTGATATTGCCCATCAACCAGTAAAATTGGTCGCTTGATCATTGCTGGCTGCTCAACCAACAGTGAAATTGCGCTTTGCTCGTTTAAGCCGTCTTTTTGTTCCTGGCTTAGCTGACGAAAAGTGGTGCCACGCTTATTGACGACATTTTCCCAACCGAGTGCTTGGCAAAACTGAGTAATCATTTCGGAATCAACACCTTGCTTACGGTAATCGTGAAAGTCAAATTCCACGTTTTGCTCGCTGAGCCATTTCTTCGCTTTTTTTATCGTATCGCAGTTTGGAATACCATACATGATGACTTTCATTTTTCTCTCCTAAGAGGCATTTATTGTTATTTATGAATCCTATCAGGAAGTTGGTAATGAGACAAAAGTGTGACGGATATATTTTGATGAGTAAAAAATACCCCCTAAAGGGGTAGGGGAATGGCGAGTTATTGATCAAACGCAACAAACGGATTGGATAAAAGGAAATAATGTCCTTTGAAGTTTATAGGAGGTATCAATGGAACTGAGTCCTGTGTTTGCAAGGCGTTTGTATTTAGCTCTGCTAGTTGAAAGTCTAGAGAGACCAAATGTTCCTAAACTAATTGAGCAGACTGGCTGGCCACGTCGCACAATTCAAGATGTAATTAAAGCTTTACCGGGTATCGGTATTGAACTTGCTTTTGTTCAAGATGGTCGACGTCATAATGATGGCTATTATCAGCTATCGGATTGGGGCCCTTTTGATAGTCAGTGGGTGACAGACCGTGAACCGGATATTGCCGCGAGTTTAGGTTTCCGAGCTTAATCTTTGCAATAGCGTTTTACAGCATCGAGTTTGGAACTTATGTTTTTGCAATAGAGATTTTTGAAACATAGAGTTTGAGCTGAAATCACAAGTAAATGAATAACTCCCGTATTCTGGCCGTCGTTTCTATTTCGTTATGATCTCATGACATTGATATGCATTGCCAACGACGGTGAACGAGGTTGCAAAATCTTGTGGGGTGATCATGTACACCGTGTCCGCGCCAAGTTGATTGGCGCGGTTTTTTATGTCGTGCAACGCGCCCTGAATCAGCACATCATTGGCAAAGAATAAGTAAGAGTACCAGTGACCTTCACTGCCCGTAACTTCCCCTAACCACAAACAATCATCCGCATTAAAACCACTGTCCATTCTTAAATGAACCGTTTCGGCATGCTTGTCCATTATCGTTGTGGGTGTCGTGCAACCCAATATGCTGATTGAGAATAGTGCAACGACAACCGATTTACATAGCCTGTGAAACATAAACAAAAAATCCTATCCAGCTGACGGCAAGTAGCATCCAAGGCAGTATAGATCTTTTTGTGTTTGTTGAAGTTGATGTTGTTTCAGGCTGTTGAGTCTCATCACTCTTTTCGTTGTCAATGCGTTTACTTCGCTGAATTTTTTTCTTCGCTTTGTCTGCTTGGCGTGCTTTTTCTTTTTGCTGTTTTTTATATTGTGCGATGCCTTTCTCAATCCCTTGCGTGATCAGTTTGGTCTGTTCTTTTAACTTGCCCTTGTTTTTGCGTCGCCTTGGCGATGCTGGTGGCTTCTTGTTGTGTTTGTTGCGATGGGATAATTTTGTTTTTCATCTGAGGTATTTACTACTGGATCAAAGATAAGCTCATCCTAGCACGATATAATCTGTAATTAATCGCACAATCTAGCAAGAGGCACATTTGATGAAGAAAATGATTCTCGCCAGTATTCTGGTTTCGGTGCCTCTGTTTGTTTGGCTGAGAGGTTCGCCTCCGCCTAATGCGTTGTTAGAGCAAAGTGCGTTTAGCCATCAACAACAAATGAGCGATTTGCAAACCCAGTTAAAGGCTGACCCTAATCAAGCCGATTTATGGTTTCAGCTAGGTCACGGTTACTTAAATCAACAAGAGTTTACTGCTGCGCTCACTTGCTTTGACTATGCGATGCGGCTTAGTGATACACCTAGCGCCAGCCAATTATCGGCTAAGGCGAGCGCCCTGTACTATCAAAATAAGCAGCAAATGAGTGCTGAAGTGAAAGGGTTACTTAACCAGTCATTGGCATTAGAGGCGGATAATTTAACTGCATTGACTTTGCTCGCGAGTGATCACTTCATTAGTTTTCGCTATCAGCCCGCCATAGAGCTGTGGACACAGATTTTAGACTCGCAGCATCCAGATGTGGATCGCATCACGATCATTCAACTGCTCAATCAAGCCAAGCAAATGCAAGCGGGGCAGTAAACCTATTTCCGTTGACTTACCCTGACGATTATTACCTCTAGTGAGCAATTCGCAATGAGAGCAAGTGATTAAAACAAGCGAGACAAAAAAGCCGGCAATCAGTGCCGGCTTTGTGTTTAGAGGGATTGTTTAATCAGGCATTAATATTGCGCTTCGCGTTTTTCTGCCTTTTCTTCCCATTGTGGAACCACGGTGTCTAAGAAGTGCTTCTTCTCGCTGTTCATCTTGTCCATATCCATACCAAGGGCCTGTTGTGCTTTGGCTTTGGTTGAAATGTCAGGCATTTCAATTGGATCGGTGATGCCTTTTTTCGCCAGCAAACGAACCAACTTGGTACGTGCATCAGCGGCTTTATCTACCGCAGTGCCGAGTACTTCTAGCGCGACTTCCGGTGCGTGCATGTGCACCCCGTGAGAAGCAATAGCGTAATCCCAGCGCCACTGAGCATGGCGAATGTCTTGGAGGATCTCGGCCATTTCGGCGTCGGTCGCGCCTGCTTCCCATGCTGCGCCCGCTTCAAAGTGTGCGGCAACAATTTGTTTTTCAGCGGTCAACTTCATATTGAGGACTTGTGCTTTACGAGTGTTTACAATCTCCAGCATTTGATCTTTTGATTGAGTATGGCAGTTGGCACAGGTGTCTTCGAAGCGGTCAAATGGATTACCGACTTTATGATCGGTATAAACAGTGCCATCTTCTTTGGTGACCTTTGGCATATGACAATCGACACAAGCCACTTTGTTTTTGCCGTGAATCCCATCTCGCCATGTTTCATAACCCGGGTGCTGCGCTTTTAGCATTGGTGCTTTTGATACTTTGTGCGTCCAATCCTTGAAGCCGATTTCATCGTAGTACTCTTCCATTGCGCCAACAGTGGTGCCTTTATCCCAAGGGAATTTGACCGCTTTGGTTGGGCCGGTGAAGTAATATTCCACATGACATTGGCCACACACAGAGGCTTGCTGATCAAGTCGAGACTGCTGGTCGAATGGTTTGTCGATCGCTGTAAATGCGCGTTCTACATAAGGTTTGGCAAGTGCAAGGGCGGGTTCACCATTTTTGAAGCCTTCACTGCGGGTATCGTGACAGTCAGCACAGCCAATTGGGTTGACGATTTGCTCGCCTCCGCGCGCCCACTTACCAGAGAAGTAGCCGTCTTCACCTTGCTCGTCGATTACGCGCCCCACATCCGGGCTTTTACAACTCCAACAAGCCATTGGCATTGGCCCTGAGTTTTCATCGGTTGGTCCACCGGTGCGCAGAGTTTGACGTACATCATCGAGGGCGTAAAAGTGGCCGCGGGCTTTGTTGTAGTCTTTGGCAAAGCCATAACCGGCCCACAAAATAACCATGTTAGGGTCGTCCGCCAAAGCATCATCAATGCCATCACTTTCTGATGTTGCTCGCCATGAATGATATTGGTCGGGGTGTTGTTGCTCGTAAGCGTCGTTACGAGGATCGATTAACGCTTTGTCTTCAGACGCAGCAACGCTAGTAGCCGTCATGATTGAACTTGCCACTATCACTATTGCTGCAGCGGAACGTTTTATCCATTGCAATTTATTCACAGTGCTATCTCCATATTCTGTTTTTATTAGCAGCGTTGTGATCTGGCTATATTCCAAACTAAGAATTGGAGTTGCTAAGAGTGAGTTTAAAGAATTGTAAATATTTATGTGTTGGTCATTTATTGTTCATTGTTTGAGATCAATTTAAGTAGGTGACCGAGTTCAAAAATGGCCATTTATACCACTAAAGGGGTAGTTGCTCTTATTTGTTTGGTAATGAGTTTCAATTGCATTAATTGTTTTTATTCAGTGGGTTAGCGTGAGCGTTGTGACTGGTAAAGGGTGATCAGTATCGAGTTTTTAAGCTTGTTAGGTGCGGGATAAAGTCAGCAGGGGTAGTATATCCATAGAAGCGTTGTGGCTTTATCCAAAATAGGAATTGATTTCATTTGATACAAAGTGTGTATCAAAGGATTTTAATTTTTACTCATTTCTATGTCAGTTGTCTTTAGAACTGTGGAATAGAATGAGAACAAGGAAAGGATAATATGGGCAATATAAAGTTGGCCATAGTCATAATGCTGAAGTTATTCCTCTCATTATGCCTCTATGGTTATTCTCTTCATGCCGTTGCCGACACAATAGCGGTTGAGTCTCCAACCTCCTCTGCACGACATGAAGTCACTCTGATCCGTGATAAAGACTACAAATGTATTCAATGTCATAAGGATTCCAAACAAACCTTATCTGGTTCGCATGGTGAAACGGCGCATCAAGCGCTCGGACGAGATGTCAATTGCGTTGATTGCCATAGCAGTATTGGCCCAGATCACCGTGAAGGCGCACCTAAAGTCATTAAATACTCGAGTGCACAATCGCAAGCGGGCAGTGATAAAGTGTTTCTTGATCCCGACACGATTCTTAAAGCCAATAGCCAATGTGTTGACTGCCACCAACCTGGTGATTTACGTGAATCAAGTTGGACGCATGATGTACACGCCAAAAACTTAACCTGTTCAAATTGCCACGATGTTCATGCGACCAAAGCCAAAGTGTTGGAGTTTGAGCATAAGCAGCGCGTTAAGCTCTGTGTTGATTGCCACGCGGATTTCACTCAATTGAATAAGGAGAAGTAGCATGAAATGTTCTCGACGAAACTTCTTAACGAGTGCCGGTGCTGGCGCGGTGATCTTTACCACTGGCGGGTTGGGTGTGGCGGCTCTACAAAATGCTCAGGCAAGCAGTGATGAACAGAAGCCCCCTAAGCGCTATGGCATGGTGCATGACGAAACTGCTTGCATTGGCTGTACCGCTTGTATGGATGCGTGCCGCGAGGTGAATAAAGTGCCAGCTGGCGTTTCTCGCCTTGAGATCTTGCGTAGTGAGCCGCAAGGTGAATTTCCTGATGTTGATTACCGTTTTACCCGAAAATCTTGCCAACATTGTGAAAATCCACCGTGTGTTTACGTTTGCCCTACGGGCGCTGCTTATAAGGATGAAGAGACCGGTATTGTTGATGTACATAAAGAGAAGTGTGTCGGCTGTGGTTATTGTTTAGCCGCTTGTCCTTACCAAGTGCGCTTTTTTAATCCGGAAGATCACGCGGCGGATAAATGTAATTTCTGCCGAGATACTAATTTGGCACAGGGCAAGCAACCAGCCTGTGTTGAGTCTTGTCCCACTCAGGCGCTCACTTTTGGTGATCTCAATGATCCGAATAGTGACGTCAATAATATTATCGACAATAAGGTGGTTTATCGCGATAAGGCCCATTTAGGCACCAAGCCTAAATTGTATAAAGTGCCTCATCAAAAAGGGGAGATCTCATCATGATAGGATTCGACAGTGCGTTCCAATTTGATTCGTTGGTTTGGGACTGGATTATTGCGGTGTATCTCTTCTTGGCTGGTATGTCTGCGGGTGCTGTGATGATTGCGCTTTATCTTAAGCGCCATGTTATTGAGGGCGACCCTGCTAATAATGGCATTATCAAAGCCATGGCGTGGCTGGCGCCGTTTGGCATCATCTCTGGTTTAACCATACTTATTTTCCACCTGACGAAGCCGCTTTCGTTTTGGAAGATCATGATCTTCTTCAACCCTAATTCAGTGATGTCGATGGGGGTGATTTTATTCCAAGTCTATATGGTGGTTCTGTTTATCTGGATAGGTATGCTGTTTAGAACGCCAATCATGAATTGGTTTGATGGAAAACTGCCCGATAAACTGCTCAATTTTGCCGATGGCCTGTTGCTGAAAAGTGGCCGATGGAGCAATGGTATTGAGCTGTTCCTTGGTTTTCTAGCGATTGTGCTAGCCGCTTATACTGGCTTTTTACTATCGGCATTGAAAACCTATCCAATGCTCAATAACCCTGTTTTACCTTTGCTGTTTTTGTTCTCAAGTCTGTCATCGGGAGTCGCAGCGTGTTTGATGTTTGGTATCTTGCTGTTTAAAGAGCCTGTGAGCAGCCCAAGTGTGGCTTGGGTGCACTACATTGAAAAACCGATTGTGATGTTCGAGCTGTTTATTTTGGTCACTTTCTTTACCGGTTTGATTTTCAGCGGCGGGCAAAACGAAGTGTCTGCTTGGAATGCCATCGGTGGTGGTTTCTGGTCAAACTGGTTCTGGTTTGGTGTGGTCTTGATGGGGATGTTACTGCCATTAACACTGAATAGCGTGATGTCGAAACGTATTCAGCATCAATGTGGTTATATCTTTGTTGTCACCATGCTGAGTTTAGTTGGGGTACTGATGCTACGTACCTTTATCCTTTATGCTGGTCAAATGACGGTGGTGTAATCGATGATTGGAGAGGTAGGGCATTTTGCTTTAATTTGGCTGGCAGTCTCGAGCTTAATGAGTACGGTTTGCTATGCATGGCAAAAGTGGCAACTAAAGCGAGTACCTACTTCTTTATCGTTTATTGTCGGTCTTAATGGCGTGGTCGCAACGTTAAGTTTATTGATGTTGGCGCTACTGTTTGTTCAAGACCAATTTCAATATGATTACGTGGCTTCTCATTCCAATTCGGCTTTACCTGTCTATTTTAAGGTGGCCGCAGTTTGGGGGGGCCATCAAGGTTCGATGCTGTTTTGGGTCTTTACTTTATCACTCTGTTCGGCATTAATTTCACGCCTAAGTACGAGTAAAGAGTCTGCTTTAACCGGTTATATTGAGGATGTCTGCTGGGTGATGCAGCTGTTTGTGGCTGCCTTTGCCTGGTTTACCTTATTGGCCTCCAATCCATTTGTTTATGCTTCCGTTCTGGTCGAACAGGGGCGCGATCTTAACCCTATGTTGCAAGATATTGGGCTGATCTTTCATCCACCGCTGCTCTATTTAGGTTACATTGGTTTTTCTACTGTATTTGCTTTTGCTTTCGCGGCGTTACTTCAAAGACCTTATAATCCCGCTTGGATAAAACTCTGTTTGCCTTGGGCGATTCTTGCGTGGTTCTTTCTCACCATTGGTATCGTTGTGGGGGCTTGGTGGGCGTATAACGAACTCGGTTGGGGTGGCTGGTGGTTTTGGGACCCGGTGGAAAATGCTTCACTTCTCCCTTGGCTTACTGGTAGTGCATTGTTGCATGTCATGCTTGCGGCAAGGCGCCAGCAACAATTGATGATCTGGGTGGTTATTCTGGCACTGGTTACCTTTAATTTGAGCATTCTTGGCACTTTTATTGTGCGCTCAGGTATTTTGACCTCCGTACATGCATTCGCCGTCGATCCGAGTAAAGGTATTGCGCTTCTGTTGATTTTAGCAGTGACCTTGCTGGTGGGCTTTGTGTTATTGATGCTGAGGAGTGACATGATTCAAAGCGCGCCGATTCAATCGTTGTTCGGTCGAGGCTATTTGATTCTACTCTCACTGGGCTTGTTTTTAGTGGCTACGCTCACGGTGTTACTTGGTACCTTTTATCCGATGTTGTATGAGATGATCGGCTTGGGGCAGATTTCAGTTGGGGCACCTTATTTTAACACCCTGTTTTACCCATTAAGCTTGATCGCATTATTGGTCATGGGGGCGGTTCCACTTCTGAAATGGCATCACGGCAGTCATCTAACACCAACTCAGATCATTTCCCTTGCTAGCATCAGCTTAGCGGCGGGTGCAAGCCTTTACGTACTGCAAGTTGAGGCATTTTCCTTTGCGACATTACTGGTTTGGGCTGGCGCGTGTTGGGTGATCGTGACGCACAGCTATTTCGCTATGATGCAGCGAAAAGTGACCTTTATGTTACTTGCTCATGTCGGCTTTGCGATAGGCTCGATTGGCGCGGTAATGAATGCTGAACACTCTTATGAACTGAATCAGAAAATGTCAGCCGGGACGGTGATCGAAGTGGGTGACTGGCAGGTTGAGTATCTAGAGAGTCATTGGTATATCGGAGCAAATTACACTGCACAGCAAGGCATTATTGAATTTCGTCGCGGTAACGACCACTTTATCGTTAAGCCTGAACGTCGCCATTATCCTGTACGAGTGATGAACATGAGTGAGCCATCAATCAAGAGTGTTTGGAATGGTGATTACTATCTTACGCTCGGCCCAAAAGTGAGTGCACAAGCCTACGCGGTTAAGATTCAATTCAAAGCATATGTTAATTGGATTTGGTTCGGTGCACTGCTGGCGGCTTTTGGGGCTTTAATTCCTTTATCAGCACGAGTTGTCGCTCGTTATAAAGCTCGGAGTGCGTATGGCATTATCGCACAAGCCTAAAGTCATTATGCTACTCGCAGGGCTTTTGATTTTTCTTCTTTTTTTATTGTTGGGTATTCGCGCGCCTCACTCGCCGTCGCAGGGAAAATCGGCTGTGGCGATGTTTCCAACTCAGGCAGTCACCACGTTGGCAGCAACAAAACAAATTACACCTCAAACTTTGTTTCAATCTGACTACCAGTTGGTGAATGTGTGGGCTTCATGGTGTGGTGTTTGTCGTGTCGAGCACCAGTTCTTAAACCAACTCGCGGTAAAAGATATTCCCCTGATTGGGTTGAATTATCGTGATAGTCAGACGCAAGCTCAGCGTTACCTCGACTCATTGGGTGACCCATACCAAACGGTGATCTATGATCCTAACGGCAACCTTGCGATTGATTTAGGAGTAATAGGCACACCGGAAACCTATTTGGTGGATCGGCATGGCGCCATTTTATATAAACACACTGGCGTGCTTGATCAGCAAGTATGGCAGAGTGCTTTTGCTGATTACTTTGACTGACAAGGAGGGGGGATGAGGACGATAGTATGGTTATCAATGTTGATGGTGAACCTTGTTTGGGCTGACTCTTCTGAGTTGTTTATCCCATCGGCACAATCGCAAATTACCCGCGTTGAATTATTCCAATTTACCTCGCCGGAAAAGCAGCGTCAGGCAATTGAGTTGGCGAAATCATTGCGTTGCCCACAATGCCAAAATCAAAACTTGGTGGAATCTAATTCACCGATAGCACTGGATCTACGCTTGTTGGTGTTTGAAAAAATCAATCAAGGTCAGAGTGAACAGCAAGTGATCGATTTTATGACCGCAAGATATGGTGATTTTGTGTTGTATAAGCCGCCATTTGTCTGGGCGAATGCGTTATTGTGGGGGCTTCCGGTATTTATGCTGTTGCTGTTTTTGTGGCATAGTGCAACGCGGATTCGAAAAGGGCGCTATGCTTCGGCTGAGGTTTCCTCTGATGATTCAGGTGCACAACGTCGATAAATAGCCGCCCTATGGTATTACCCCTCTCTTCATTTTATCTAACTCGTTCAGCAGCGGTACTTTTCTAAAATGGCTGGAAAAATTGTCTTTAGTTCGTCGCCAAAGATGGGGTAGAGTGACGGTAAATTCAATTCAGAAAAGTCTTTCCCCGTGCAGTACACAATTGAACAATACGATAAAAATGGCTTTCTTAACGCACCGAAATGGCTTTGGCTCGGCTGGATGTTACTGGCAAAAGCATGGGTGGTTTTTGTGGTTGCAGGCGCGAGCCGTGATAGTGGTAGTACGATATTAAGTTACGTCTACCCAGATCATGACATGCTGTATCTCGGTTTGATGATGGGAATTCCGAGTATCGCGTTAATGTGGTTAGTCAGTTTACGTACACCAGAACGCCGCTGGGCAAGTTTATTTGTTTCTTGGGGCAAGCCGATTACGCTCGCAACTGCGGTTAGCCAATTGATCCAAAGTGTTTACCATGTTTATCTGCAGGCTGGCGCATTTAGCTGGGCTAATGGCTTAATAATGTTACTACTTTTATGGTTTTGCATTTATGTTTACAAAAGCAAAACGGTACGAGATTGTTTTCTGATCCCAGCAACAGATAACAACTGATCCCAATCAAAACACCGATTTCAATAATCATTACACTGAGCAAAAATAAAATAACGAGGAGCTCTTAAATGTCACAGCCTCAAACGGCCATCCTTCCAGAAGCGGAGCCATTTGCACAGTACATTCAGCTAAAAGTACGTCAAAATGCCGCGCAAGTTCTTACTCAACTACAAGCTTTACCAAGCTTGGTGGACGAACTTAATCAACAGCAATCCAATGCGAAGTTAAGTCTTTCTATCGCATTCACTCATCATTTTTGGGCGCAATTGAATCAAGCCATGCCAGCTGAGTTGATTGAATTTCCTCAACTAGGTGAAGGTGACATTGTTGCTCCAAGCAGCGATGTTGATGTTTTGATTCATCTGCATTCAACCCGTCCTGATTTACACTTTTATGTGGTACGCAAACTGCTTGCCGAAATTGCAGATGATGTTGTGGTTGTCGATGAAACCGCCGGTTTCCGCTACCTTGATGCGCGTGACATGACGATGTTTATCGATGGTACTGAAAACCCGAAAGAAGGCATGCGTGAAGAAGTCGCCATCGTTCCTCAAGGGGAGTTTGTTGGCGGTAGCTACGTGATGGTTCAACGTTTTATCCATAACTTACCGGCATGGAATCGTCTTAGTGTACAAGCACAAGAGAAAGTGATCGGCCGTACTAAACCTGATTCGATCGAGTTAGACGATGTGCCTGCCGCTTCGCACGTGGGTCGTGTTGACATCAAAGAAGATGGCAAGGGATTGAAGATTGTTCGTCATAGCTTGCCATATGGTAGTGCAAGTGGCGAGCATGGACTGCTGTTTATCGCTTACTGCAATACACTACATAATTTTAAAACCATGCTAGAAAGCATGTATGGCGTAACCGACGGTAAAACCGACCAGATGTTGCGTTTTACGCACGCGGTAACCGGTGCGTACTTCTTTGCACCAAGCCAAGAAATGCTGCAGAGTCTTCGCGTTAAGTAATCGTTCATTACTTAGCATGATAGATTGAAAAACCGAGCCTGCGAGCTCGGTTTTTTTATACTTGTTCCTCTCATGCGCAAAAAAGCTAAAGATCTCTGAGATTTGCCGATAAAAAGACAATACCGGTAAAAGGCTATTTATCTTATGACGATCACTGTTAATACCAATGTCTCGGCAATGACCGCGCAACGCCATCTTGGCAACGCAACGCAATTGCTGAATCAATCCTTGGAGAGACTCTCTTCAGGGAGTCGTATTAATAGCGCTAAGGATGATGCGGCGGGATTGCAGATATCCAATCGTCTTGAAAGCCAAATGAGTGGACTTGATGTGGCGATGCGTAATGCCAATGATGGTATTTCCATCATGCAGACTGCGGAAGGGGCGATGACAGAGTCGACCAATATCCTGCAACGCATGCGTGATCTCTCTTTACAATCTTCTAATGGCTCGAATAGTGGTTCGGAGCGGCAAGCCCTTCAAGAAGAAATGACGGCTTTGAATGATGAATTGAACCGAATTGCTGAAACCACCTCTTTTGGTGGTCGAAAATTGCTCAACGGATCGTTTAAAGAGGCTGCTTTTCAGATTGGTGCCAGTTCTGGTGAAGCGGTGCAGGTATCATTGAATAATATGCGTACCGATACGTTGGCTATGGGTGGTTTTAGCTATGTCGCGGGAGCTAAGGCGAATGAAGAGTGGCAGGTCGGCGCGGATAATCGCCAATTAAATCTCTCTTTTACTAACGCGAAAGGCGTGCAAGAGCAAATTAATATCCAAGCCAAAGTAGGTGATGATATCGAAGAGTTGGCTACCTATATTAACGGTCAAACCGATAGAGTATCGGCTTCTGTGAATGAAGAGGGACAACTGCAGCTCTATATGGCTGGCAAGGAAACTTCCGGTACGATCAGTTTTTCCGGTAGCTTAGCCAACCAACTGCAGATGAACCTGACTGGATATGAGTCGGTTGATAGTCTCGATATCACTCAAGCCGGTGGAGCACAGCGCGCGGTCTCGGTGATTGATACTGCTTTGCAGTTTGTTGATAGCCATCGAGCTGAGTTGGGGGCAATGCAAAATCGTTTTGGTCACTCGATTAATAATCTCAGTAATATTAACGAGAATCTTGCTGCCTCGAACAGTCGGATTAAAGATACCGACTACGCCAAAGAAACCACGCAAATGGTTAAGCAGCAAATCTTGCAGCAAGTGAGTACCTCTATTTTGGCGCAAGCGAAACAACAACCTAACCTCGCTTTAACCCTTTTAAATTAATCTTGTATAGCCAATAGGGCGCGTGAATGCGGATAGCATAAGGCGTGGCTTGTGCGCTTGTCTTAAAAAAGAGAACGCTATCGACCAGTGATAATAAACCTTTAGTAAATAAATCGACTTTTTATTGTTTTTATCCCGCTCATCACACTCTTCTGGCTAAAGCGTCTTTTTTCAAAAAAAACTTAAAAAAATTCTAAAGGTTTTCAAAACCGCGCCGTTAATAAAAGTAACTTTGAGAGAACTACTTGGTTTTCCGAGACGTCGGAAACCGGAAACATCGGAAAATCAATTGGAGATAACACCATGGCAGTGAATGTAAATACTAACGTTTCAGCAATGACAGCTCAGCGTTACCTTAACCAAGCAACTAGCGCACAACAAACTTCAATGGAGCGTCTATCGTCTGGTTCTAAAATCAACAGCGCAAAAGATGACGCTGCTGGTCTACAAATTTCAAACCGCTTGAATGTACAAAGCCGCGGTCTAGATGTTGCAGTACGTAACGCGAACGATGGTATCTCTATCGCTCAGACTGCTGAAGGCGCGATGAACGAAACAACGAACATCCTGCAACGTATGCGTGACCTATCGCTACAATCTTCAAACGGTTCTAACTCTGATTCAGAGCGTGTAGCAATCCAGGAAGAAGTAACATCTCTAAACGATGAGCTTAACCGTATTGCTGAAACTACCTCTTTCGGTGGTAACAAGCTTCTAAACGGTACGTTCAGCACTAAATCAATGCAAATTGGTGCGGACAACGGTGAAGCAGTAATGCTAACGCTAAACGACATGCGCAGCGATAACGCGGGCATGGGTGGTACAGCGTACAAAGCAGCGGCTGAAAACGCTAAAGATAAAGATTGGGGTGTAGAAGCGGGTAAAAACACGCTAGAAATCACTCTAACTGCTAAAGATGGTGCAGCACCTGAAACTATCGCTATCAACGCGAAAGAAGGTGACGATATCGAAGAACTAGCAACTTACATCAACGGTCAAACAGATAAAGTTAAAGCATCTGTTGACGAAGATGGTCGTCTACAAGTGTTCGCTGGTAGCAACAAAGTTGACGGTGCAGTGTCTTTCGGTGGTTCACTAGCGGGTGAACTAGGTATGAGCGCAGGTAAAGCGGAAACGGTTGATACTATCGACGTAACTTCTGTTGGTGGCGCACAGCAATCTGTAGCGGTAATCGACGCAGCACTAAACTACGTAGATAGCCACCGTGCAGAACTAGGTGCATTCCAAAACCGTTTCGACCATGCAATCAGCAACTTAGATAACATCAACGAAAACGTGAACGCATCTAAGAGCCGCATCAAAGACACTGACTTCGCGAAAGAAACAACAGCGCTTACTAAGTCGCAAATTCTTTCTCAAGCATCAAGCTCAGTTCTTGCTCAAGCGAAACAAGCGCCAAACTCTGCACTAAGCCTACTAGGCTAATCGTCAGAATAAAAAAACCCAGCCTCGGCTGGGTTTTTTTGTATCTGACTATTACCACTCAACAAAAGATTTCGATGAATTTCACGCTTTTGTTATCAATTTAGCTGAATGATAAAAAAAGCGAATTTTTCTCTAAAGGTTACATTTTCCTCGCCGTTAAAGGACTGAGAGAAATGATATGCGTCAAAGTGAGGTGAGAGACACTGCGGCGCATGCCCCGATGCCAAAGGAGATCAATTATGGCGATCAACGTAAACACGAATGTGTCTGCAATGACAGCACAGCGGTACGTAAACAATGCAACCGACGGGATGCAGAAGTCTATGGAACGCTTGTCGTCAGGTTACAAAATCAACAGCGCGAAAGATGATGCTGCTGGTCTGCAAATTTCAAACCGCTTAACATCTCAAAGCCGTGGTTTGGATATGGCAGTAAAAAATGCCAATGATGGTATTTCGATTGCGCAAACCGCAGAAGGTGCGATGAATGAAACCACCAATATTCTGCAACGTATGCGCGATCTATCATTGCAATCATCAAACGGTTCGAATTCAAGTTCTGAGCGTGTTGCGATCCAAGAAGAAGTGACAGCATTAAACGATGAACTCAATCGTATTGCGGAAACAACTTCCTTTGGTGGTAATAAGCTATTGAATGGACAGTACGGTAGCCAATCTTTTCAGATTGGTTCAAGCTCGGGTGAGGCGGTAAAACTGACCATGGGTGACATGCGTTCAGATACGGCCAACATGGGTGGTAAAACGTACCAAGTGACAGCCGGTAAAACGCCTGATTGGCGAGTACAAGCGGACACCACTGACATCACATTTGATTATTCAGATGCGAACGGTGAAGCGAAGTCATTGACGATCAACGCGAAAGCAGGTGATGATATTGAGCAATTGGCCACTTATATTAATGGTCAAAGCGACGATGTTAAAGCCTCTGTGGGCGAAGATGGTAAAATGCAGTTATTTGCAGCAACAAACCAAGTGAAAGGCGAAGTCACCGTGGGTGGTGCACTGGGCAGTGATCTCGGTTTTGCAGCCGCAAAAGACGTGACAGTCGCTGACGTGGATGTGAGCACAGTGGCAGGATCGCAATTAGCGGTTTCTGTGATTGATAGCGCGCTTAAATCCGTTGATAGCCAACGAGCATCGTTAGGTGCTTTCCAAAACCGTTTTGATCATGCGATCAGCAATTTGGATAACATCAATGAAAACGTAAACGCATCGCGTGGACGTATTCGTGATACTGACTATGCAAAAGAAACAACCCAAATGACCAAGTCGCAGATTTTGCAGCAAGCCAGTACTTCGGTTTTGGCACAAGCGAAGCAGAGCCCAACTGCAGCATTAAGTCTCTTGGGTTAAGGTCAAGCAATACCGAGCTGACTAAGCCAAGCTCCTGAAGGTGGATTGGCTTATGAGGTGGAAGGGAGATTGTTATGGAGATACCGTCCTACGCATCGAACATCCAGTCCCATGGCTCACAAAGTGGCACTAAAATTGCTTCAGGATATGATAATTCGCAAGGCACTTCCTCGGCTTCGAAGGCAGTTGTGGCATCAGAAATAAGCCAGTTAACCTCACGCGGAATTGAACAAGCAATGGAAGCGACTCAGTCTCAACTGAAGTTTTCAGAGCAAGAACGTGAGAAAGTAGTGGAACAGATGAATGAGTTCATCTCGACCATTCAAACTGGCTTATCGTTTCGGGTAGATGAAGCGTCCGGACGAGATGTGGTGACCATCTATGAAGAGAGTACTGGTGAAATTATTCGCCAGATACCTGATGAGGAGATGTTAGAAGTTTTGCGGCGTCTTAGAGAACAAACAGCGCGTTATTCGTCAGGGCTGTTGATCGATAAGGTGTAATGTATTTTTGAGGTGATTAGATGAGTTTTGGCCCCGTAGGGATGAATTCTGGCATGGATATCAATGCCATGGTCGGCAAAATTGTTGAGGCGGAGCGTGCACCTAAGCAGCAACGTATTAACAATGAGCAGACCAAAATTGAATCCAGTGTTAGTGCCTACGGCCGACTCAGAGAGTCGCTGGATACGATGAAAAACTTGATGGCGAGTTTTCGCCAAGAAAAGGCGTTTGCGGCAAGAAAGGTTGATACTACTGATGATGCCGTCGTGTCAGCAACCGCCACTACTGAAGCGATCGCAGGCCGTTATGCTGTCGATGTGTTGCAACTTGCTCAAAGCCATAAGATTGCCTCGGATGTTTTTCCAGACGATGCAAAATTTGGTGAGGGCAAGTTGCGTATTTCGCTTGGTAACAAGTCATTCGATGTAGACGTAAAACAGCACTCTAAGCTAAGCGATGTTGTCCGTGGAATTAACGGCAGCAAAAGCAACCCTGGAGTGCGTGCGTCAGTGATCAATGATACCAACGGTCCTCGTTTGATTGTTGCCTCTGATTTATCTGGTCAAGACCATGCGGTCAGCATGAAAGTGGAGACCAACCAACCGAATAACCTTCTTAAGCAGTTAGAGTACAAAACTCTAGAGCAGCGTGTCTCTGATTTAGAAAAAGCACGTGCCACGGCTCAAGAACTGCTGAATCCTTTAACGCCTCAAGAGCAATTGGTCGCCGATCGTATCGCCCAACGCAATATCGATGCGGCAAAGGTTGTCGATAGTGAGATTGCCGATGCAAGCCGACAGGCGGCAACGGTTGTCGACCCTAATGCGGCAAAAGACATCACACCGGTTAACCAAATTTCCGAAAAAGCCATTGCGGCTGCTGCGGGCGCAGGGCAAGCGGCCAACAAATACATCAAACCAGAAGATCGCATCCCAGGGTGGACACCAACTGCATCGGGCACGTTACTCGATTCTTATTGGGAGCCAGAGCCACAGCTAGATGACAAAGCGCGTGAAAAAGCGGGCGATATTCCGGGATGGAGCAATACCGCTTCTGGGACACTGACCGATTCTTATGTCACGCCTAAAGAAGCGCAAGCCGCACTGGATAAGAAACTGGCTGCCGAACAAGCGGTCATTAAGGCTGCGCATCAAGATGAAATCGATCAAATTGATGCGGCATTGGCGGCGGGTAATATGGATGATGTGCAAGCCAAGCAGGCAAAAATGGAGATGTTACCGCCCGAACAGCGCGATTATTTACAGCGTATCGAGCAAGCTCAACAGGCGTTAAAAGCGGCACAAGGCTCATTTGATACCTACAGCGGTATGAGTCAGGTGCAAGCCGCGCAAGATTCTAAAGTCATGCTTGATGGTGTTGCTCAGCTATCGAGTAACAATAACATCATTGAAAATGCGATTGATGGGGTCGACTTGACTCTTAAAGGCCGCACTCAACCGGGTAAACAAGCCTCTGAAATCGACATTGAGTATGATCGTCAAGGTGTGCGTGAAGATATTGAACAGTTCGTTTCGGCGTATAACCAGTTCTACCAATTGTCGAAAGATCTCGCCACGTTTGATCCAATGACAGGCCAAGCAGGCCCATTAGCGGGTGACAGCATTATCCGCAGCGCAGATTCACGTTTAAAGGCGGTTTTCTCCCAATCGGTCGAGCCTGCACCACAAGATCTAAAGTCACTGACGGAATTTGGCATCACCACGACTCGTCAGGGCTCATTGGAAATAAACTATGAAATGCTTGATCGCCAACTGAACAACAATTTCAATAAATTGGAAGATTTTTTCGGCGGCAATCAGGGATTCGCTAAAAAAGTGGAAGATGCGATCCATGGCTTAACTGGCGTACAGGGTTCGCTGCGAACTCGTGAGCAGAGTCTTGTTGAACGAAACTACCGTTTGCAAGATGATCAAGTGAAACTCGATCGTCGTATGGAAGGTTTACAAGACCGCACTCACGCCAAATTTAGTGCGATGCAAGATTCAACCAGCAATATGCAAGCGCAGTTAGCGGGGATGATGAGTGCACTCAACCGATAATTTCACCGAACAACTTAAGCAGTTAAGTGATCTAGATCACGTAATAAAGAGTGAGCTTTCAGCCAGTGACATTAACACTGAAGAAATCACTGAGTTGGTCGATAAAAGAGAACAATTGTTGCAGAGACTGCTCTGCACGATAGACGAGTTGCCACAATTATCTCAAACTGAGCAGTGGCAACAAGCAATCAAAGAGACTCAAAATGTGGTGCTGCTGATGCAAAGCAAAACCACATTGATCGGTCAAACATTATATAAGTATCGGCACGGCAATAAGTCCGTGCAGCAATATAAAAAGTTTTTGTAGAAGAGGAATGCTATGCGCGGTTCATTACAGGCTTATAAGAAGGTATCGGTAGATAGCCAGCTCACCGCGGCCTCCCCGCATAAAATCGTTCAGATGCTGATGGCGGGCGCAATTGAGCGCTTGATTCAAGGCAAGGCTGCAATGCAGCAAGGAAATATTCCTGTAAAAGGTGAACGTTTAGGTAAAGCGCTCGACATCATCATTAGTTTACGCAGTTGTTTATCGATGGATGATGGTGGAGATATTGCGCAAAACTTGGATCAACTCTACGAATTTATGATTACGCAGATCACTGCCGCAAATCATAAGAATGACCCTCAACCTTTGGATGATGTGATTGACATTATTCGTGAGATCAAATCGGCGTGGGATCAGATACCAACAGAGTTTCATAACCTAACTGCGCAAGATGTAGGGATGTAATAAAATCATTAAAAAAGGTTAAATTATTTAGATATTTAAAAGAAATAGCCTTGGCTTAATATCACACCTCCTAATTGCTTGGTTGCCTTATTTTTTTTATCAAATAAAATAGAAGCCACTAACTAGCCTAGTGGCTTATTTTATTGCCGAATTTTGTAAATTGATTGTCGTTAATAATTACTCGAACTAAGAGACGCGATTTTCATCAGTTTGGCCGATTCAAGTATTTAATGAAGGCAATCATTCTCATCTATGCAAGGCTTAGCAAAACTACTTGTTATTGAAGACGACGCTCAGGCGCAAACGAATCTAGCTTCTATTTTAGATTTTGTTGGCGAGCCATGCGAAGTTGTCAATGCAGCACAAATTGATACGTTAGACTTTTCAGGCGTTTGGTCTGGTTGCATCATTGGTTCTATTCTTCAACCAGCACACGCAACCAAGCTTAACGAAAAACTGTCTCGCGCCAGTCATATCCCACTTCTGATCGCCAACAAGCAGTTTACGTTTGCCGAGGAGTTGACTAACTATGTTGGTGACCTCGCTTATCCGCTGAATTACCCGCAATTGAGTGAAGCTTTACGCCATTGTAAGGATTTTCTTGGTCGCAAAGGTGTTAACGTTGTTTCTTCTGCTCGTAAAAATACGCTCTTTCGTAGCCTAGTTGGTCAGAGCCGTGGCATTAAAGATGTCCGCCACCTGATTGAGCAAGTCTCGTCGACGGAAGCCAATGTCTTGATTCTTGGTGAGTCGGGAACGGGTAAAGAAGTGGTGGCGCGCAATATTCATTATCATTCTTCTCGCCGCGGTGGGCCTTTTGTGCCAATCAACTGTGGTGCGATTCCACCTGATTTGTTGGAAAGTGAGTTATTTGGCCACGAAAAAGGCGCATTTACTGGTGCGATCACCGCGCGTAAAGGCCGTTTTGAGTTAGCAGAAGGCGGCACGCTATTCCTTGATGAAATTGGCGACATGCCAATGCCAATGCAAGTGAAACTACTGCGTGTGTTGCAAGAGCGTTGTTTTGAGCGAGTGGGTGGCAACAACACTATTCGTGCTGATGTTCGCGTGATTGCCGCAACGCATCGCAATTTAGACATCATGATCAGCGACGAATCTTTCCGAGAAGATCTTTACTACCGAATTAATGTTTTCCCGATTGAAATGCCAGCTTTGCGTGATCGTAAGGAAGACATTCCTTTGTTGTTGCAAGAACTGATGACGCGTATGCAAGCAGAAGGGGCACAACCAATCTGCTTTACGCCACGGGCAATCAACTCCTTAATGGAACATGATTGGCCAGGCAACGTGCGTGAGTTAGCCAATTTAGTCGAACGAATGATCATCCTTTATCCCAACAGTTTGGTCGACGTCAATCACTTGCCAACTAAGTATCGTTATAGTGATATTCCTGAATTTCAGCCAGAATCGAACCCATTGGTTTCGGTTGAAGAGCAAGAGCGTGACGTACTACACAACATCTTCTCTGACGATTTTAGTTTGGATGAGCTCGATGTATTTGCTGATAATGAACACGCACCACAAGCTCTACCACCAGAAGGATTGAATCTTAAAGAGATGCTGGCAGAGCTTGAGGTTAATATGATCAACCAAGCGCTTGATGCACAAGCGGGTGTGGTGGCACGTGCTGCTGATATGCTGGGTATGCGTCGTACTACCTTGGTAGAGAAGATGCGAAAGTACAATCTTCAACGTTAGTTTTTTGTAGTGTCAAAATAATGGCGCTGCATTAAGTTGTTGAAAATTAAAAATAAATGGCTTGGCGTGTATTTTGCATGTCAGGCCATTGTAGTATTCAAGGCAAAAAAACGGCGTAGGCGCATAACCCATGGACAACCATTTAGGCTCATTAGAAGAACAAGTAGAACGCTATAAACAGGTTTTAGATGTGATGCCTGCGGGAGTTATTCTGCTCGACACTCAAGGTGTGGTGCGTGAAGTAAACCCAGAAGCGGAACGTCTATTGGAAGTACCATTGGTGGGATATAAATGGTTTGAAGTCATTCAGTGGGCTTTTGCCCCACGTGAAGACGATGGCCATGAGATTTCGTTACGTAATGGACGTAAAGTGCGTTTAGCCATCTCTGCTTCAGCGACGGGACAGCTCATTCTGATTACGGATCTGACCGAGACCCGTTTATTGCAGTCACGCATTAGCGATCTACAGCGCTTATCTTCGTTAGGAAGAATGGTGGCATCCTTGGCACATCAAGTGAGAACACCACTCTCGAGCGCGATGCTTTATGCCTCAAATCTTGCGGCGCCAAATTTACCGCCAGCGACAAAAGATCGCTTTCAAAGCAAGTTAGTTGATCGACTGCAAGACCTTGAAAAACAAGTTAATGATATGCTGTTGTTTGCCAAAGGTGGCGACAACAAGGTTGTGAAAGCATTTACCGTTGCCGAATTGGTGGCGGAATTCTCACCTATGGTCGAAACGGCGTTGAAGAATAACCTCATCGACTATTGCCTAGAAGTAGAAGGCGAAGAGACTCGGCTGTTGGGTAATGCTAATGCAATAGCGTCGGCGCTGAGTAACTTGGTGATGAATGCGATTCAAATTGCGGGCAAAGAGTCACAAATTGATGTCTTTTTCCGTCCGGTAAATAACGAATTAAAGATCTCGGTGCAAGACAGTGGGCCGGGTGTAGCGAAAGAATTGCAGCAAAAAATTATGGAACCTTTCTTTACCACTCGCTCACAAGGTACTGGCCTTGGTTTAGCGGTAGTACAGATGGTTTGTCGCGCGCACGACGGAAAATTGGAACTCATTTCTGAGGAAGGGGATGGAGCATGTTTTACCATGTGCATACCACTGGAAAGTGCTCCCCAACTCGACCAATCAGTCACGACTGGAGAATAACATGGCTCAAAGCAAGGTACTTATCGTAGAAGATGACGAAGGTTTACGCGAAGCACTCGTTGACACCTTAGCGCTTGCTGGCTACGAATGGCTTGAAGCGGACAGTGCGGAAGACGCATTAGTGAAGCTTAAATCGAATGCCGTGGACATTGTTGTGTCTGATGTTCAAATGGCAGGCATGGGCGGTCTTGCGCTGCTACGCAACATCAAGCAACACTGGCCTAATTTACCGGTATTGCTGATGACGGCATACGCCAATATTGAAGATGCCGTTTCAGCGATGAAAGATGGCGCTATCGATTACATGGCAAAGCCTTTTGCACCAGAAGTTCTGTTGAATATGGTCAGTCGTTATGCCCCCGTCAAATCAGATGATAACGGTGATGCAGTCGTCGCTGATGAGAAAAGTTTGAAGCTACTGGCATTGGCTGACAAAGTCGCTCGTACTGATGCCAACGTCATGGTGCTTGGCCCGAGTGGTTCAGGTAAAGAAGTGATGTCGCGCTACATCCACAATGCTTCATTACGCAAAAATGGCCCATTTGTGGCGATCAACTGCGCCGCGATCCCAGACAATATGCTCGAAGCGACGCTGTTTGGTTACGAGAAAGGTGCCTTTACTGGTGCTGTGCAGGCGTGTCCAGGTAAATTTGAACAAGCGCAAGGCGGTACGATTTTGCTGGATGAAATCAGCGAAATGGATCTTAGCCTACAAGCCAAGTTATTGCGCGTATTGCAAGAACGCGAAGTGGAACGCTTAGGTGGCCGTAAGAGCATTAAACTGGATGTGCGTGTTTTGGCAACCAGTAACCGAGATCTTAAACAGTACGTTCAAGAAGGGAACTTCCGTGAAGACTTGTATTACCGTCTTAACGTTTTCCCAATTGCGTGGCCTGCCTTGTGTGAACGAAAAGGTGATATTGAGCCCCTAGCGCGCCATCTTGTGGAACGTCACTGCCAGAAGTTGGGTATGCCAGTTCCAAGTTTGAGCGAGCAGGCATTGACTAAACTGCTCTCATACCCTTGGCCGGGTAATGTGCGTGAATTGGATAACGTGGTGCAACGCGCCTTGATCCTGAGTGAAAATAACCACATTGGTGGTGAACATATTTTGCTGGAAGGATTGGATTGGCAAGATGCTACCAGTTTGCAGCAAGTGGTGGAAAATGGCTCAGTGGCGATGCCAACCATCAAACCGGTTGCAGAAGTGGACGCTTTCAAAGGTTTATCGACGCCAACGGGGTTGGGTAATGAACTAAGAGACCAGGAATACACCATTATTCTTGAAACTTTGGTTGAGTGCGCTGGACGCCGCAAAGAAATGGCCGACAAGTTAGGCATCAGCCCCCGCACTTTGCGCTACAAGCTCGCAAAAATGCGTGATGCAGGGATTGATATTCCAAACTAACGTGCTATTTTCGTAGGCTTAATAGTGCGTGGCATACTCTTTGCAGCGTCAGTAATACAACGAAGTTGCTTGTCAAAGAATTGACATTAGAGGTAATGATGAGAATTGATGGATTTAACAGCGAAATGCAGGCCATGATGTTGGATGCGGCAAACGCCAAACCGGCAATGACTGGTCAGGCCGTTGGAGCAGATTTTAAAGATCTGCTGACGAATGCCATCAATAACGTCAATAGTCTTTCTAAAACATCCGGCGATCTGCAAACTCGCTTTGATCGCGGTGATGAAAATGTCTCGTTATCTGATGTGATGATCGCTCGAAATAAATCGAGCGTTGCCTTTGAAGCCACTATCCAAGTACGCAATAAACTGGTTGAAGCGTATAAAGAATTAATGAACATGCCAGTGTAATTTAGGTAGCACCCGTGTCTGATCGAAACCAATCAACAGATTTGGCTTTGTCTGAGTCAGCGTCTGACAATGCGATGATTGCGCATGGTGGCGTAGATGGCTCAAGCCAAAACCCGGATCTTGATGAAAAAAGCAGTTCTAAATTTGATTTAGCCGTCGGCGATCTTGACCTTATGCGTCAAGTCGTACTCGTGCTGTCTATTTCTATCTGTGTTGCCTTAATTGTGATGCTGTTTTTCTGGGTGAAAGAGCCGGAACTACGTCCACTTGGCGCCTATGAAACTGAAGAACTGATCCCTGTTCTTGATTATCTCGATTCGCAAAAACAAGATTATACGCTGGAAGGTAACACCGTTATGGTGCCTGTCAGTGAATACAGCGGCCTTAAACTTAACCTCGCACGTGCTGGTTTAAACCAAGCAACTGATGAGGGTGATGACATCTTGCTACAAGATATGGGTTTTGGTGTATCACAACGTTTGGAGTTGGAACGCTTAAAGCTCAGTCGTGAGCGCCAATTGTCAAAAGCGATTGAAGAGATGAAGCAAGTGCGTAAAGCGCGCGTGTTGTTGGCGTTGCCAAAGCAGAGTGTCTTTGTACGTCATAATCAAGAAGCCTCGGCCTCGGTGTTCTTGAATCTCAAATCTGGCAATAACCTCAAACAAGAAGAAGTCGACTCGATCGTTGATATGGTATCCAGTGCTGTTCCTGGCATGAAACCCAATCGCATTACGGTTACCGATCAACATGGTCGCCTGCTAAGTTCAGGCTCACAAGATGAAGCCTCAATGGCTCGCCGTAAAGAGCACGAACTTGAGCGTAAACAAGAATCGGCACTGCGAGAAAAAATCGATTCAGTCTTGATCCCTATTTTAGGTTTTGGCAACTATACCGCGCAGGTGGATATCGAACTCGATTTTAGCGCAGTTGAACAAACCCGTAAGAGCTTTGATCCTAATACGCCGTCGACCCGCAGCGAATATACTCTGGAAGATTACAACAACGGCAGCATGGTTGCTGGTGTTCCTGGTGCATTGAGCAACCAACCGCCTGCTGATGCCTCTATTCCACAAGATGTGGCGCAGATGAAAGATGGCAGTGTGTTAGGCCAAGGCTCAGTACACAAAGAAGCGACACGTAACTTTGAATTGGATACCACGATCAGTCACGAGCGTCGTCAAACTGGAGTTGTGAATAGACAAACGGTGGCGGTAGCGATCAAAAATCGCCCGATAGTGAATCCAGAAACAGGCACCACCACTTATCAACCATTGTCAGAGTCTGAGCTTAACTCGATTCGCCAAGTTTTGATTGGTGCGGTTGGCTTTAGCCAAAATCGTGGCGACTTACTTAATGTTTTGAGCATGCAATTTGCTGAGCCTGAAATGGAAAGCATTGTTGATGCGCCAATTTGGGAACATCCAAACTTTAACGATTGGGTTCGTTGGTTTGCCAGCGCGCTGGTGGTGGTGATTGTTGTCTTAGTGCTGGTTCGTCCGGCAATGAAGAAATTGCTTAACCCTGCTGCTGAAGAAGATGATCAACTGTACGGACCGGATGGCATGCCAATCGGTATTGACGGTGAAACCAGCCTAATTGGTGGTGATCTAGATGGTGGAGAATTGTTTGAGTTTGGCTCTAGCATTGATTTGCCGAACTTGCACAAAGATGAAGACGTATTGAAAGCGGTGCGAGCTCTGGTCGCAAACGAACCAGAGTTGGCTGCGCAAGTAGTGAAGAACTGGATGAAAGATGGCTAACGAAATCGTACCGCAGGACCAAGGTGGGGATATTGCTGAAAACACTATCGACATCTCAACCATTCCTGGTGAAGAGCGAGCAGCAATTTTATTGCTCAGCCTAAATGAAGAAGATGCCGCAGGCATTATTCGTCACCTTGAACCGAAGCAAGTGCAACGCGTGGGTAGTGCGATGGCGCGTGCGGCGGATCTGAGCCAAGATAAAGTTGGTGCGGTGCACCGTGCGTTCTTGGAAGATATCCAGAAGTACACCAACATTGGTATGGGCAGCGAAGACTTTATGCGCAACACCTTGATTGCGGCATTGGGTCAAGATAAAGCCAATAACCTTGTTGACCAAATTTTGTTGGGCACCGGTTCTAAAGGCCTCGATTCATTGAAATGGATGGATCCACGTCAAGTGGCGAGCATCATTATCAATGAGCACCCGCAGATTCAAACCATTGTCTTATCGTACCTCGATCCCGATCAGTCTGCGGAAATCTTGTCGCAGTTTGCAGAACGTGACCGTTTAGACTTGATGATGCGTATTGCTAACCTTGAAGAAGTTCAACCATCGGCACTAGCGGAATTGAACGAAATCATGGAGAAACAGTTTGCTGGTCAAGCGGGCGCTCAAGCAGCCAAGATTGGCGGCCTGAAGGCGGCGGCAGAGATCATGAACTACATGGACAACAACGTCGAAGGCGTCTTGATGGAGCAAATCCGCGACCAAGACGAAGATATGGCAACGCAAATCCAAGATTTGATGTTTGTGTTCGAAAACCTTATCGAAGTCGACGATCAAGGTATTCAGAAATTGCTGCGTGACGTACCGCAAGATGTTCTGCAAAGAGCGCTTAAAGGTGCCGATGATGGTCTACGTGATAAGATCTTCAAGAACATGTCTAAGCGTGCCGCTGAGATGATGCGTGATGATCTCGAAGCGATGCCTCCGATTAAAGTCTCTGACGTTGAATCCGCACAGAAAGAAGTGCTGGCGATTGCTCGTCGTATGGCTGATGCCGGTGAGCTTATGCTGTCTGGCGGCGCGGACGAATTCCTCTAATTATTTGCTGTTACAGGTAAACGAACATGTCTGGTGAGAGAAAACGTGGCTTTTTACGCCTCGATGACGATCAACAAGTAGAGAAACCGCAGAAATGGGGTTTGCCTGACTACACCTCTGAAAATCGCTCGCAAGCACGCGAAACCGCGATGAATTACGATCCGGGTTGGATGCCAAGCTTTAGTGAGCCTGAAGTTGATGTTCCTGCTGAATTGACCGATGAAGAGATCGAACTGATTAAGCAACAGGCGTATCAGGAAGGGTTACATCAAGGCCAAGAAGCGGGCTTTAAACAAGGTTACGATAAAGGCAAAGAGCAAGGGCTGGAAGAAGGTCATCAAGAAGGTCTTGAGTCGGGTAAAATCGAAGGTGTCGCGGCAGGTCAAGAATTTATTCAACAGCAAGTTCAAACGTTCGTGAATCTTGCCAACCAATTTGCTCAGCCACTCGAGTTAATGAACGCTCAAGTTGAGAAACAACTGGTTGATATGGTGCTGACTTTGGTGAAAGAAGTGGTGCATGTTGAAGTGCAAACTAACCCACAAGTGGTTCTTGATACCATCAAGCAATCGGTTGAAGCGCTGCCTGTCTCTGGCCATGCCATTACATTAAAACTGCATCCTGATGATGTGGAAATCATTCGTTCTTCTTATGGTGAAGAAAGCCTTGAATTCAGAAATTGGACGTTATTGGCTGAACCGGCTTTGAATCGTGGCGATGTGCAGATTGAAGCGGGCGATTCTAGCGTCAATTATCGTATGGAAGAGCGAATTCGTAGCGTGTTACAAAGCTTTTGTGGCTCTAATCGCCATCAAGGCGGCGAATAGTGCTGCAGCTGGCTGATCGACTCTCACAATACAAAACCAAAGGGTTGACCTGTCGCCCTGTTGCGTCAGGAAAGCTCGTGCGCGTAGTGGGTTTGACATTGGAAGCCACGGGCTGCCGAGCGCCAATTGGCAGTTTGTGTAAAGTGGAAACCATGCACGGCGAAATGGAAGCTGAGGTGGTGGGCTTTTCCGGTGAAAACCTCTTTTTGATGCCAAGTGAGCAAATTACAGGCGTCATGCCGGGGGCGAAAGTGACGCCCTTGACCAGCGAAACCGGGCTTCCGGTTGGAATGGAATTGCTTGGCCGGGTGATTGACGGTGTCGGTAACCCACTTGATGGTCTTGGCCCTATTTATACCGATAAACGCGCTTCATTTAATGCAGAGCCCATCAACCCGCTATCACGCAAACCGATTACCGAACCTCTCGATGTAGGCTTAAAAGCGATCAACGGTTTATTGACGGTCGGTAAAGGGCAACGTATAGGCCTATTTGCCGGTTCGGGTGTAGGTAAATCAGTGACGCTAGGCATGATGACTCGCGGCACGACAGCACAAGTGGTCGTGGTGGGTTTGATTGGTGAACGTGGCCGTGAAGTAAAAGAATTTATCGAAGAGATTTTAGGTGTCGACGGCAGGCAACGTTCCGTCGTTGTCGCCGCGCCCGCTGACTCATCACCACTGATGCGTCTTAAAGGGTGTCAAACCGCCCTCACCATTGCCGAGTACTTCCGCGACCAAGGCTTAGATGTATTATTGTTAATGGACTCTCTAACGCGTTTTGCTCAAGCTCAGCGTGAAATTGCCTTGTCGG
Organism: Vibrio sp. N418; assembly: GCF_000222565.1. Taxonomy (NCBI): domain Bacteria; kingdom Pseudomonadati; phylum Pseudomonadota; class Gammaproteobacteria; order Vibrionales; family Vibrionaceae; genus Vibrio; species Vibrio sp. N418. The sequence continues at coordinate 45,508 of NZ_AFWD01000006.1, read as the reverse complement.
TTGGCGAACCTCCGGCGACCAAAGGTTATCCACCATCGGTGTTTGCTAAGCTACCTGCTTTGGTGGAACGTGCCGGCAACGGCAGTCCAGAGCAAGGTTCTATTACCGCCTTTTTTACCGTCTTAACCGAAGGTGATGACCTACAAGATCCCATTGCCGATGCATCCCGCGCTATCTTGGATGGTCACGTAGTGTTATCACGTGAAATGGCGGATGCGGGCCACTACCCAGCGATTGATGTTGAGAAATCCGTCAGTCGGGTTATGCCGCAAATTACCACTGATGAGCATGTGCTGATGTCAAAAGCGGTGCGTCAGGTATTATCGATTTGCCGTAAGAACCAAGATTTGGTTTCTATTGGTGCTTATAAGCCAGGGACCGACCAAGCGATCGACGCGGCCTTTACCTTAAAACCAAAACTAGATGCCTTCTTGCAGCAAAGCATGAAAGAGAGTGTCCCTTACGATATGTGCGTCAACATGCTTGGCCGCTTATTAAAAGGAGAGTAATAGATGGATAACGCACTCGAGTTTCTGGTTGAGCAAGTCAAAGAACGCGAAAACCAAGCGGTGTTAGCGCTGAACCAAGCACGCAGTGAACTACATGGTTATTATCAACAGCTCGAACAAATCGAAAAGTATCGTCTCGATTACTGCCAGCAGTTGATTGATCGTGGTAAACAAGGCTTAACCGCCAGCCAATATACTCACTTGAACCGCTTTTTAACCACGCTCGACAATACCTTGTCAAAGCAGAAACAGGCTGAATCTCATTTCAAAGATCAAGTCGATAACTGCGAAGCGCATTGGTTAGAGTGTCGTAAACAACGTCGTTCTTATGAATGGATGATTGAGAAAAAGCAGAAAGAGAAGCAGCGGCTAGAAAACATCCGTGAGCAAAAGCAAATGGATGAGTTTTCGACCCTGCAATACTCTCGCCGTACGCTCTAAATCGACGATGCCATTTCTATAGAGAGCTCCCGTCAAACATACTCGTTCACTACTCAGTTAGCTCAGTAGTTGGCGCGTATCTTGCTTGTTTAATCACAATTATATTGATGGCTATTACCGGCCATTAAGTGACTATCTATGCTTGTCAGCGTTTGTGCTTGGCAAGTCATGGCAGTCATTAGTGATTGTTATATGCGTGCGCGTTAGCCGAGAGTGAGTCTGCGAATAATGAATGTGAATTTATCCCCATCAACTGAAGTCACCAAAGCCACTAAAGGCGTTGTCGATGGCCAAGCCACAACGACGGAATCCAGTGAAGACGAAGGTTTTTTTGCTAAGTTGACGGCATTTATTAAGGGTGAATCTAAAGCGGATACAACTAAAGCAGATGTAGCCAAAGGTGAGGCCGAGGCAAAAGTGAATGCTGAAGTCGCAGCGGATGCTGAGGTTGAAGCGGCGTCTGTGACCACAGAGCAAGGCGACGAAGTCATGATGCTGGATGATGCCAGCTCAGAGCAAGCGCTACTCGATGGTGACGCTCTCGGTACTGGCGAACAACAAAAGGCACAAAAAAGCGCGACGGATGATGGCGAGCACAACGCGACCTCAATTCCACCACAATTGGAAAAGTTCATCGAAAAACCAAGCTCTGATTTAGCGCAGGTTGAACAGGCTTTGGCGGAAAACCAACAGTTTTTAGGCCGATTAGACCAATCAGTAAAATCGCTACAAGCAAAAGACGGCAAGCCTTTGCCACCACAAGAAGCGACAGCGCTAGAAGCTGACGTTGAGCTCATTGACGGGCAAGCAACCTTGATGACAGAAGCTCAAGCTCCGATAGCGGGTCAATCTGCCAATGTCACTGAGGATGATCTCACCAAGATTGATTCACAAAATTTGAGTGAACAACAACAAGCAGAGCTCGCTGCGTTAGTAGGCCAAACCGCTTCTCAAGCGCAAGCTGAAATTCAAGACCCAGCGACAGTAGACTCGGTGGGTAACTCGGTGATCGCTCAAGACAGCGAAGGAAAAGAAAAAATTGAAGGCGCTGCAATTGCCTGGAATAGTCAAGTGAGCAGCCAAACTAGTAGCGGCGATACGGCAAAATTAGGCAAAGAAGAGGTTGTTCTAAAAGGTAATGCGCAGTCTGCGGCAATTTTGCAGCAAGCGCAGAACCAGTCGCAACATTCAGCTCAGACACCAGCACAGACATCAGCGGCTCAAGCAAGTAATGCGGCAGCTGCGAGCAATGGTGCTATCAATGCGGCGGTATTAACCCCGACAGCGCCGATAGATGCTTCTGCTGCGCAACAGTTGCAAACTGTAACTGCACCGGTTAATAGCGCTGCGCAGGCTGAACAAATCATGCAAGCGGCGATGGGCTTAAAAGGTACCGCAGTGGCGGGTAAACTCGCGTCGTCAGCCGATGGTCAAGCCCCCGCAGGCATTGAAACAGCACTTGCACAGCAGTTGGGGCAAACGGCTGGCGCTCAGGGGTTAAACAATCAAATTCGCCCAGAGCAAGTTGCTCAACAACCGCCAATGCCACTTAATCGCGAGATGGCGAGTGAGCAAGTGGCAGAGCGGGTGCAAATGATGCTATCGAAGAATTTGAAAAACATTGATATTCGCCTCGACCCGCCAGAGTTGGGCCGAATGCAAATCCGCATGAATATGAATGGTGATGGAACCAATGTGCATTTTACGGTGGCGAACTCGCAAGCCCGTGACATTGTTGAACAAGCGATGCCGCGTCTACGTGAAATGTTGGCTCAGCAGGGCTTGCAATTGGGCGATACCTCCGTGCAACAGCAAGCTTCAGGGCAGCAGCAAAATGGCTATGCAGCAGCAAATGAAGGTGGATTTGGTCAAGGTAGCAGCGATCAGCATGCAACAAGTGAAGAAAACCTTGAACCAGACGTCAAACTTGATTTGAATGTGGCGACAAAGCGTGATGGAATCAGTTATTACGCTTAGACTAGGCGTTAGAGTATTAACGAATTGAATAGTTAGAGAAAGTTAAACTATGGCAGCAGAAGAAGTTGAAAACGGCGCTCCTAAGAGTAAAAGCAAACTCATTATCATCATTGTCGCAGTGGTGGTGCTATTACTTGGTGGTGGCGGTGCCGCATTTTTCTTGATGGGCTCAGACGATGCCGCTTCATCACAGCAAGCAGCGCAACAGACCGCGGCCGCTGCGGAAGCGCCAGTTTCCTATGTTAATATTGCTCAGCCATTTCTATTCAATGTGACCGGCGATAAAAAAGATCGTCTGGTACAAATTAACGTTCAGTTAATGGTGCGTGGTTTTGAGAATGAAAATTTGGCACGTTACCATTCGCCGTTGATTGAAAGTTCGCTGCTTGGCACGTTTGCATCAGCAACGGTAGAGCAGCTACGTAACGCCAATGGGCGCGTCGAGTTGCGCCAAAAAGCAACCGATGATATTAAAGCGAGTTTGACTCGCGCAGTAGGCCAACCCGTGATTGAACGCGTGTTGTTCACTGACTTTGTTATTCAGTAGGAATTAGTGTGACCGATCTATTAAGCCAAGACGAAATTGATGCGCTATTGCATGGCGTCGATGATGTCGATGACGTCGAAGATGATGTCGTCGCTGACAGTGATGCGGTAGACTTCGATTTCTCTTCCCAAGACCGCATTGTCCGCGGTCGAATGCCGACGCTTGAATTGATCAACGAGCGTTTTGCTCGTCATATGCGTATCAGTCTGTTCAATATGTTGCGAAAAACCGCTGAGGTTTCGATCAACGGTGTCCAGATGATGAAGTTTGGCGAATACCAAAACACCTTATACGTACCAACCAGTTTGAACATGGTGCGTTTTAGACCTTTAAAAGGCACCTCGCTCATCACTATGGAAGCGCGTTTGGTGTTTATTTTGGTTGAAAACTTTTTTGGTGGCGATGGTCGTTTCCATGCGCGTATCGAAGGGCGTGAATTTACTCCTACCGAGCGTCGTATTATCCAGCTCCTGCTAAAAATTGTATTCGAAGATTATAAAGAAGCTTGGTCGCCAGTCATGGGGGTTGAGTTTGAATACCTCGATTCAGAAGTGAACCCGAGCATGGCAAACATCGTGAGCCCGACAGAAGTGATTGTGGTGAGTTCATTCCATATTGAAGTGGATGGCGGCGGCGGTGACTTCCATATGGTGATGCCATATTCCATGGTTGAGCCGATTCGTGAATTGCTCGATGCCGGTGTTCAGTCGGATAAAATGGAGACCGACGTCCGTTGGAGTAGTGCTCTGCGTGAAGAGATCATGGATGTTCCGGTGAATTTCCGTGTCGACTTACTTGAAAAAGATATTTCATTGCGTGATTTGATGGAGCTACAACCGGGTGACATTATCCCCGTTGATATGCCTGAAAACGCGGTGATGTTTGTAGAAGAATTGCCAACCTATCGAGTTAAGATGGGCCGCTCCGGTGAGAAAATGGCGATTCAAATTTCAGAAAAAATCCGACGCCCTGATGTGGTGAAAACTGATATCGCGTTCCTTGGAAAAGACGTTATTTCCGACTTGGAACGTGATGATGGCGAGATTGAAGATTAAGACGATTAAATAGGTATTTAGGTATGGAACCAAGTGACGACCAAAGACTAGCCGACGAATGGGCGGCGGCATTAGGTGAGGATCCAAGCGCTCCCGATATTGATGTTGATGAAGTGATGTCTGCACAGTTTGATGAACTGCAAGATACTTCATCGCCAATTTCTGATGATGAACGTCGTAAACTCGATACCATTTTGGATATCCCTGTTACCATTTCGATGGAAGTAGGCCGTTCGCAAATCAGTATTCGTAACTTATTGCAATTAAACCAAGGCTCAGTGGTTGAGCTAGAGCGTTTAGCGGGTGAATCACTGGATGTTTTGGTCAACGGCACACTGATTGCTCATGGTGAAGTGGTTGTGGTGAACGATAAATTTGGTATTCGATTGACCGATGTGATCAGCCAAACTGAGCGTATTAAGAAGCTAAGGTAATGTATGAAGCCTAATTTATATTGGCTATTACTGCTTTCTCCAACGGCTTTTGGTGCGCCAGTCGCACCTTCTAGCCAATTTGACTGGGCGACCACCTTTGGGTCGCTCTTGTTCGTTATAGCCCTAATCCTTTTGTTGGCATGGATGTTAAAGCGCATGCGAGTGCCCACCATGACCAATCAAAAAGGCCTCAATGTGGTACGCCAAGTTGCGGTCGGGACACGTGAACGGATCATTATTGTCCAGGCTGGAGAAGAGCAGTTTTTGGTTGGCGTGACTCCGCAATCAATACAACTGATTTCTAAGCTGGAAAAACCTTTGTCTCAGGAGGAGCTGGCGAGCAGTCCGTTTGCAAATCAACTGACTCAGCTACTGAAAAAGAATGATAAAAAATAATCACTTGTCGTCATTTATCTTGGCGTTTGTCTTGGCTATTTTTTCAAGTTTCTCTGTTGCATCGGAAGAGCTTGATACCCCAATTAACAGCAAGGTTGCCAGTAATTCGGTGACTGTGTCTGCCATGGAACAAGAACAAGGCGCAGCACGAACGTTATCAACCAATATGATCGCAGGTTCCGGTGGCGGAGGCATTCCAGCCTTTACTGTGACCACCAATGCCAATGGCGGCGAAGATTATTCGGTTAACTTACAAATCTTAGCGTTAATGACCATGTTGGGCTTTTTGCCGGCAATGGTTATTTTGATGACCTCATTTACCCGAATTGTGGTAGTGATGTCGATCTTGCGCCAAGCGATGGGTCTACAACAAACGCCGTCGAACCAAGTGATCATCGGTATCGCCATTTTCTTGACCTTTTTTATCATGTCACCGGTGTTAAATAAGATTAACGAAACCGCCGTACAGCCTTATATCAATGAGCAAGTGACCGCTCGTCAAGCCTTCGATCTTGCCCAAGAGCCAATGAGAGATTTCATGCTCAAACAGACGCGAGTCAAAGATCTGGAAACCTTTGTTAATATTTCTGGTTCAACGGCGACAGCGCCTGAAGAGGTATCGATGGCGGTATTGATCCCAGCGTTCATCACCTCTGAATTGAAAACCGCTTTCCAAATTGGCTTTATGCTGTTTTTGCCCTTCTTGATTATCGACTTAGTGGTGGCATCAGTACTAATGGCAATGGGTATGATGATGCTCTCGCCAATGATTGTGTCGCTACCGTTTAAACTGATGCTGTTTGTGCTGGTGGATGGGTGGAACTTAATCCTCTCAACCTTAGCCGGCAGTTTTGCCTTGTGACGGGAGAAAATTATGACTCCTGAGATGTTTGTTGAGCTGTTTCGCGATGCTTTGTGGATGGTACTGATCATGGTGTGTGCCATCGTTATTCCCAGCTTGCTTGTTGGTCTTGTGGTTGCAATATTTCAAGCCGCCACCTCGATCAACGAACAAACACTAAGCTTCTTGCCTCGTTTGGTGATCACCTTGTTGGCCTTGATGTTTTTTGCCCACATGATGACTCAGATGATGACGGAATATTTCTACTCGATCATTGAACGCTTGCCGCAAGTGCTCTATTAGGATTTGAGATGGAATACCCCGCGAGTATCGTTCTAGATTGGATTGCTAACTACTTTTGGCCCTATACCCGTATTGCTGCCATGCTGATGGTCATGACGGTTACAGGCGCACGCTTTGTGCCAACGCGTGTAAGGCTCTATCTGGGGTTAGCGATTACTTTCGCGGTGATGCCTTCGGTTCCTAAAGTACCTGAGGCGATTGAGTTGCTCTCATTTGAAGGTTTTGTGGTCACCTTTGAGCAAATTGTCATTGGGGTTGCGATGGGCACCGTAACTCAGTTTATGATCCAGATCTTTGTTATCTTGGGTCAAATATTGGGTATGCAGTCAAGCTTGGGCTTTGCATCCATGGTCGATCCTGCCAATGGTCAAAATACGCCACTCCTTGGCCAACTCTTTATGTTTCTCGCAACCATGTTCTTTCTGGCTACCGATGGGCACTTAAAGATGTTGATGTTGGTGGTGATGAGTTTCAAATCTCTCCCTATTGGTGTTGGAGCATTAACGGCAGTTGATTTTCGTGAGCTTGCTACTTGGCTTGGCACCATGTTTAAACTGGCCTTGAGTATGTCACTCTCAGGGATTATTGCGCTGCTGACAATTAACTTATCGTTTGGTGTAATGACGCGTGCCGCACCGCAGCTGAACATCTTTGCTCTCGGTTTTACCTTCGCTCTGATCGTTGGTTTGCTGTTGTGTTGGTACATTATCGGTGGTCTATTTACTCACTATGAGTTGATTTGGCTGCAAGGCGAGCAGCAGATCTGTCGCTTTATTCGCTTATCTTGTTAATCATGGTCTTAGGAGACTGAATTGGCAGAATCAGACGGTCAAGAACGTACCGAAGACGCCACGCCCAAGCGCTTGCAACAGGCCCGAGAAAAAGGGCAGGTTGCAAGGTCAAAAGAGTTGGCGTCAGTTTCAGTATTAGTTATCGGTTCGGTCGCCCTGATGTGGTTTGGCGAGGGATTGGCGCGCGCATTGTTTAATGTGATGGGGCGTTTATTCAACCTCTCGCGCGAAGAGATATTCGATCTCGATAAGCTGTTTGATATCGTCTTAGGCTCGATGGGCGGTTTGTTGTTTCCACTGCTTTTGATCTTGTTTGTCTTGTTCATCGCCGCCTTAGTGGGCGCGGCGGGTATCGGTGGGGTGAGCTTTTCTGTTGAAGCTGCAATGCCGAAAGCGTCGAAAATGAACCCGCTTAGTGGCCTTAAACGAATGGTGGGCATGCAAAGTTGGGTTGAGTTGATTAAGTCAATTTTGAAAGTTTCGCTGGTTTCCGGCATGGCGTTTTATCTGATTGATGCCGCGAAAGAAGATTTATTCCAATTGAGCTTGGATGTTTACCCGCAAAACATTTTCCACGCCCTCGATATCCTACTTAACTTTATTTTGCTGATCAGTTGTTCACTGCTGATTGTAGTGGCGATCGATATACCGTTTCAGATTTGGCAACACGCCAATCAACTGAAAATGACCAAGCAAGAAATTAAGGACGAATACAAGGAAACCGAAGGTAAGCCGGAAGTGAAAGGTCGCATTCGGATGTTGCAACGTGAAGCGGCGCAACGTCGTATGATGGCTGATGTTCCCCAGGCAGATGTTATCGTTACCAACCCTGAGCACTTTTCTGTTGCGCTACGTTATGATCAAAAAAATGACCGTGCTCCAATAGTGGTGGCAAAAGGGGTTGATCACATGGCGATGAAAATCCGTGAGGTTGCTCGTGAGCATAATATTTACATTATTCCCGCACCGCCTTTAGCTCGCGCCCTCTACCATTCAACCGAGCTAGAGCAAGAGATCCCCGATGGTCTATTTACCGCAGTGGCACAAATTCTGGCGTATGTTTTCCAATTGAAGCAATACCGAAAACGTGGCGGGCAGAGACCGAACTTAAAAACCTCAGAGTTACCGATCCCATCGGAACTGCGTAAATAGCTTAAGAAGCGAGAAATATAGAAGCGAGAATCTAGAGCGCTGCGCTTGAGAACCGAGAGGGTTGCAGGAGCGTAGTCGGGAATCTTTTACGTGAACTAACCGCCGTCGCCTCTCGCTTCTCGAATCTAGAAGCGAAGCGCTCCATAGAGCGTAGCTCAATCCCGACTCTCGACTTCTCTATTTTTCCGGAATTGACAGCAACACCAATAACGCACCATCGCCACCAAACTCCAATGGGGCTTGGTGAAAGGCCATTACGTCTGGGTGTTGAGCCAGCCATAAAGGGGCTTTCTGCTTAAGTATGTGCTTACCAATGCCGTGTTGAACACAGGCACAGTGCACATTATTTTTTACGCAGTAGGCCAGCATGGCGCCTAACTCGCGTTTGGCTTCTACTTGTGTCATCCCATGCATATCTAAGAAAACGTCAGGAACATACACTCCGCGGCGTAATCTTTTTACCTCATAAGTTGAGACATCATCACGCGCATAGCGAGTTGGTCCCTCTTCATTTAGGCGAGGAACAAACTCGTCAGAGAAGTAAAACTCCGCATCACTGCCTTCTCGAGCAGTTCGCTTGATTTCTTTTTGCTTAGTATTCTTTTTTGGTTGCTGGACTATGGTATCCTGTGGCAACTTTTTTACGCCTTGTACTGCATCCCTAAATAGGGCGAAATCGTCATCAGCGTTGGTGTCTTTTTGGCTCATAGGTATAAAATTATGGTTAACACAACAGGGTTAATTTCATTAAGCAGTATTGTAGCGCTTTTCGGAGGCAAGTTTGGATAAGATTTTTGTAGAAGAAGCGGTATCAGAATTACACACGCTTCAAGATATGGTCCGTTGGACAGTGAGCCGCTTTAATGCCGCGAACATTTTTTATGGCCACGGTACCGACAATGCATGGGATGAAGCGGTTCAGCTTATCTTGCCAACCCTTTACCTGCCAATCGATGTGCCTCCACACGTGTTGAACTCACGCTTGACTACAAGCGAGCGAATGAGAATTGTTGAGCGCGTGGTTAAGCGTATTAATGAACGTACGCCAACGGCTTACCTTACCAATAAAGCTTGGTTCTGTGGTCTTGAATTTTTTGTTGATGAGCGTGTTCTTGTACCGCGTTCGCCAATTGGTGAATTGATTCAAGCTGAATTCCAGCCTTGGTTAATTGAAGAGCCAACACGCATTATGGATCTTTGTACCGGCAGTGGTTGCATTGCGATTGCTTGTGCGAATGCATTCCCTGATGCAGAAGTTGATGCGATTGATATCTCAACGGATGCTCTGCAAGTAGCAGAACTTAACGTTCAAGATCATGGTCTAGAGCAACAAGTTTTCCCTATCCGTTCCGATCTATTCCGCGATTTACCAAAAGAGAAATACAACGTAATTGTCTCAAACCCACCTTATGTGGATGCAGAAGACATGAATAGTTTGCCACAAGAGTTTACTCACGAGCCAGAGCTGGGCTTAGCAGCGGGTACTGATGGCCTAAAACTGGTACGTCGTATCTTAGCTAACGCACCAGATTACTTAACCGAGAAAGGTTTCTTGATCTGTGAAGTGGGTAACTCAATGGTTCACATGATGGAGCAGTACCCACATATTCCATTTACTTGGTTAGAGTTTGAAAACGGCGGTCACGGTGTATTCTTACTGACTCGCGATCAAATGCTTGAGCATGCTGATGAGTTTTCTATCTATAAAGATTAATTTTCAGCATTAAGAGTGATTTTTAAACGCCATGTACGGCTTAGTGCATGGCGTTTTTTTTATTTGTGTCGCGGATTTTGTTCTCTTTTAGGGGTTTACATCAATGGATAATCAAGCGACTATGAATCTACCAACATCAGGAAGAAACGCTGTGAGCAGGTCATTCACAGCCTAAAAGTTGAGGACGCAATGGCAGGAAATAGTATCGGACAACATTTCCGAGTAACAACATTCGGAGAAAGTCACGGTATCGCATTAGGATGTATCGTAGACGGTTGCCCTCCGGGGTTAGAAATTTCAGAAGAGATGATTCAAGTTGATCTTGATCGTCGCCGTCCAGGCACATCGCGTTACACCACCGCACGACGCGAACCGGATCAAGTTAAAATTCTCTCAGGTGTCTTTGAAGGTAAAACCACGGGTACTTCTATTGGCCTGCTAATTGAGAACACCGATCAGCGTTCAAAAGATTATTCAGACATTCAAGATAAATTTCGTCCGGGTCATGCTGACTATACTTACCATCAAAAATATGGCATTCGTGACTATCGTGGTGGCGGCCGTTCGTCAGCGCGTGAAACGGCGATGCGTGTTGCTGCTGGTGCAATTGCTAAACAGTACTTAAAGCAAGAGTTTGGCGTTGAAGTACGAGCATACCTATCACAAATGGGCGATGTGGCGATTGACACGGTTGATTGGAACGAAATTGAAAACAACCCATTCTTTAGCCCAGATGCAGCGAAAGTGGATGCGTTTGACCAACTGATCCGTGATTTGAAAAAGCAAGGTGATTCGGTTGGTGCTAAAATCCAAGTCGTCGCCACCAATGTTCCGGTCGGATTAGGTGAGCCAGTGTTCGACCGTCTTGATGCTGATATCGCCCACGCACTGATGAGTATCAATGCGGTGAAAGGGGTTGAAATCGGCGATGGTTTTGATGTGGTTAAGCAGAAAGGCAGTGAGCATCGTGATGCGTTGTCACCGCAAGGCTTCGACAGCAACCATGCGGGCGGCATCTTAGGTGGAATTTCGACTGGGCAAGATATTGTTGCCAATATCGCGTTAAAGCCTACCTCGAGCATTACGGTTCCGGGCAAAACGATTGATAAGCATGGTGAACCGACCGAGTTGATCACCAAAGGCCGTCATGATCCATGTGTTGGGATCCGCGCCGTGCCGATTGCTGAATCTATGTTGGCGATTGTGGTGATGGATCACTTGTTACGTCATCGTGGGCAAAACCATGGTGTTGTCACTGGTACACCAAAGATTTAATCGATTGATTAAACGCATAAACAAAAACGCCAATCATCCGATTGGCGTTTTTTTATGTTTGTCTATTAGCAACCACATTGCGACTTAGTGTATTGCCTCTTAGTGCAGTGGTTCGTCACTTTCCAAATGGAACGAAGGTAGACGCCATTTGAAGCGAACGGCGGCCATACGCAGCAGATAACCGACAATCAGTGTCGCGATGGTTGCGGTAACGTCATCAATGCCAAATTCCAATAACGCAAGGTAAAGCCCTGACGCTACCAATGAAACCGATGCGTAAAGCTCTTCATGCAGTACTAGTGGTGTTTGACGACAGATCAGATCACGCAGTAGACCACCAAATACCCCCGTCACCAGTGCCGCAACCATACAGATGCCAGGATGCAGACCCATACCCATCGCAACCTTGGTGCCGATAATGCTAAACACAATCAAACCTAGCGCATCAAGACGGATAAACAAGCCTTTGAATTTGATTACCCATTTAGCCAAACCAGTTGTAAGTACGCCAGCAATACAAGTAATCGCAAGGTATTCTGGGTTTTTTACCCAGCCTAGTGGGTAGTGACCAAGTAGAATGTCACGTACCGTGCCGCCGCCAATGGCTGTTGCACTGGCAACAAGCATAACGCCAAACCAATCCATTTTTCGGCGACCAGCACTGAGAGCTCCAGTCATGGCTTCGGCAGTGATACCAATGATGTACAACACACTTAACAGCATAGCGATTACTCAAATAACGAAAACAAAGCAGTAGGGCGGATAGAAAAGCCCTATCTTATAAATGAAGGCGAAAGTGTAGTGGTTATGGCGCTAAAAAACGAATGAGTTTTTGTGGTTACGAAAACGTTTATCAGATAATTATTTCTAATGCCAAGAGTATGACCAGTACTGTGCTAAACAGACGAAAAATGCGAGAATGCGGGCGCTTAATTTCATTTCATTAGCCAGACATTATGAATCACGATTACCAAGATTTAATTAAAATCTTTAATGACACGTTTTCCGCGAGTTTTAATACCGTATTAGAGCTGGGAGGAGACGAGCCTATTTATCTTCCAGCCGATGAGCAACATCCTCAACACCGGATCATTTTTGCGCGGGGATTCTACGCTTCCGCGTTGCATGAAATTGCCCATTGGTGTGTTGCAGGCCCAGAGCGTCGTTTACTCGAAGACTTTGGATATTGGTATGAACCCGATGGTCGTACCGCGCAAGTACAAGCTGAATTTGAAAAAGTTGAGATTCGTCCACAAGCTTACGAGTGGATTTTAGCGTTAAGTGCGGGTTTTGCGTTTAGTGTCAGTTGTGACAATCTGAATGGTGATTTTGAACCGGATCGTTTGCTGTTTATGAGCAAAGTACATGCAGAAGTAATGTCTATTCTAGATCAAGGTATTCCGCCGCGAGTTGAAATGTTGTCTGACGCGATGCGTGGCTTCTATGGCATTGCGCCTCTAAATCATACTGATTTTATTGTTAAGTAAACCGTTTATCTCTTATCGATGCTGACCAAAAAGCCGACATTATGTCGGCTTTTTGGTCAGGCTTTCGAGCGAATAGTTTCGATCTAATAGCTTCGCGCTATAGGCTTAATTAATATCCCAGTAGGTTTGCTTCTGGTTATTGTGCGTCAGCGTGTAGGTGAGCGGAGCTCGGTCTTTCTCCATAATCCAAATCACGGCAATTAATTCATCGCAATGATTGGCAACACGAAGATCAAACTCTCCTTTACCATCGACAAGGCTGGATTTGAGTAAGCACATGTTAAAATCCAACTTGGTCAAATCGCCTTTGGCTGTACCGTTATCACAAATTGAGATAAATGCTTTTTCGGTTGAAATGGCGGATATATCGACGTTGACGTCCACTTCATACACCGATTCTAGATTGTTTTCCGCGGCGATATCTAAATCCGTTACTGACAGACTTGGCGCTACAGCAGGGGCGGTACTGCCACCTGAACTTGAGCCACCGCCGCTGTCACCACCGCCATCCCCCCCCCCACAAGCAAACAATGCTGCGGTAGCGGTGAGTAAAACTAAAGATTTAAAAGAGTTAGAAAAATGATTCATAGCTTGCCCCTTAGTCCGTGTAGGCTTTGTTGGTGATTGGGGTGACATACCAGCTTTGTTCGGTCAAACCTGATGGGTCTTGAGAGAAATCAGCAAATTTTGGATAGGTATCGAGAATGCTGATGGTTTCAAGTGGGTGCTGCCAATCAAGTGGTAATTCAATCCCCCAAGGGAGGCCGTTACTGGTATGGAAATAAGTACCTGCGCCGGTATCTGTGGCATCATCTTGTTTACCAACATAGCCATAATTGAACTTAGATGTCGGGGTTTTGTTTTTTAAGTGGACTTCAAGTCCGCGGCCTGGATGACCGCCACTGACTTGCAATCCTGTTTCACCATGATAGTAACCAGGCGTCGCAAAGATAAATGGGTCGTAAGGGAATTCGGGCATCTGAGCGCTGGCAACTGGAGAGCTAAATGGAACAATTAGCTCCCAGCTCGGTCGATAGCTGGTACCACAGCCCGCTTCAGTTCTAAACATATTACAACCATCGTCTTCGCCAGACTCTGTTATTGACCATAAATCCTCATGTACAATTAATACGGTATCAGTAGTACCGGACTCAACAATGTCGACCGATTGTAGTTCGCCATTAATATACAGTTTGGTAGAGTCCGTTTTCACATCGCTAGGATCAACGCCCGGTAAGCGAATCGCAAAACCGGAACGATAGGTCCCACCAAGAGCGGCGATTTGGCCTTCGATTTTCAATTGGATTACTTCGTTATTCTGACTGTATTCGGTGTACTTGACGTTCATCAGTACATCGTTCATGTCGTAGTCGCCCATTTTCGGGAATTGGTCTTCATAAGCAAAGGTGGTGTAAGACGCACCTGAAGGGTATGTCTCAACCGTGACACCTTGATCCGTCACCGTGACCAAGTGATCTTCCACTTCCCCAGCACCAACACCACCAGTCGGGCCGACATCGTATGTAGTACTGAGACGGAAACGAGTCCAAGTATCTCCGGCAAGCGCCCAGCTAGGCACAGAGATGTAGAGCTGGTTTTGGCCATCATCGACAAATTCACTGTTGAGTACCAATTCATCATCGTTGAACTCACCATCTTGGTCCCAGTCAATCCAGGCACTTAACACCCCTTCACCATCAGCGCCATCGACTGTTGCGTATACAAAGCTCGTTTCACCCACTTCGAGCGGGACAGGGAAGGCGATGCCATCTTCATCGTTACTGCTGTCTGCGGTGTCGTCTGAGAGAGGGTAGACATAAGCTTCATTTTCACCATCGACAAGAGAACCGAGTTTCAAATCTGTAATACCATGGCGAGCGCCCGCGGCCGCATAAGTGGTTCCGTAACTATCTGGCGCATCACCGAAGTCGGTTGCGTCGCCAGGGATCACCGCGGCAAGCGCACAACGGGCTCCATCATTAGAGTTACTTGATGGACCATAGGCGAAGAATTCAGCACTGGAATTATTGCCATTGATGGTGACTTTGAAGATATGGCCGTTGCCGTTATTACTCAGGTATAAATTACCGTCGACATCAAAATATTGTGCGCCAAACGCAAGGCTGTGTCCGAGCGTATTTTTATCAAGCACTTTGTTTAACTGTGTACTTGTCCCTTCTGCTACGTCGATTTGATACAAATAGCCAGAGTTGTCGACACTGTAAACAAACCCATTGTCAGGATGGAAGGCCATATCGAGAATACGAATATTACCTAATGCTGAGGCCGTAGCGACTTTTGTCATAGCGGCGGTACTAATGTCGATACGAAATAATCCATAGTTGACTCGATAGCCATACCAAGCATTCTCATCAACCGAGACATCACCAACATAGAAAGAGGTTGGGCCGATACCTAAATTACTGACGCTAATAGGGTTAGACGTCAGTTCTGATCCAATTCTCGTCAAAGAACCTGCGCCGTAATCCCAGCCATAGATATAATCATCATGGACACTAAAACCGACACCATTGATTTTCCCGCTACCAACGTTCCAAGAAAGAGCAGAGTAACTACCCACATCTAGGCTTACGCCATAGGCGATAGGGGTTCCTGATGGGTTTTGAATCAGAAAGGCTTGCGTGGGACAGGATGAAAATGGTGTGGCAGCGTGACTTACCGTGCTGACCGCAATCGCGGCGCATAGCAAGGGTAGGTGAATTCTTGCTTCTAGTTTACTCATGACTATCCCTTCATTTTAGAATGCGTAGGAAGGAAGTTGCATAGCTTGTGCCATATTGTTAGTTGTTGAATTTAAAAGAGTTTGTTTTTATATTCTCAATATGAAAAGCTAGGCGTTCATTTTTGAGAATTAAACTGATTGATAAAACCGTCGATGGAGTAGCCGATGCGTGTCGAATTTAAACTGATGGGGGATTCTCGTGCTTGGCGACGAGCTATTGCTGTTGTGTTCATGATCATCACACTCGCTGCTTGTAGCCACCAAGTGGAACAGAAAAGCACGTTCGATCCATTCTGCTCCTATGCGGTTAACGAACTTACCGATCAAATTTCGCCTTACTGTATCGATAATGCTGAGCAAAACGACCCTATCGCGGCCACTAATTTAGGCTATCTCTACTCAAAAGGAATGTTGGTGGAGCACGACCCTCAACGCGCTATGGCTTTATATCATGTTGCTGCTGAGCAAGGCTTTCCGCAAGCGGAATATAATTTAGCTGAGTTATATCGAAGTGGAGTGTATGGTGAAGAGCGGCCAGATCTTGCTCGTTACTGGTATCAAAAATCGGCTGGTCAATTACCCGTTGAGCAAAGGAAAGAAGCTGAATTTATGCTAGGTTTGCTGTGGTTAGAGGGCAGCGGAGGCGAGCAAGACTTAGCCATCGCAAAGCAATGGTTAGTTGAGAGCGTGGATCATGGTCACGCTGAGGCTGCGTATGTATTAGGTAATCTCTATTTAGACGAAGAGAATAACGTGATTGAAGCGATAAAGTGGTATCAAATCGCGACTGAACGAAATTTTGGCCCAGCAATGCATAAGATGGGGCTTTTGTATGTGGATGGATCTCTTGAGGAGAACGACCCAGATAAAGCCAAACCGTGGCTGCTACGTGCTGCGACCTTAGGGTTACCAGAGGGGCAGGTTGATTTGGCAACGCTATTGTATAATAGCGCAGCCACCCGCTCGGATTATGTACAGTGTTATGTGTGGTTAAGCGCAGCCGATTCACAGGGTTTTGAACTAGCCAGTCAGCGATTAAAGTTATTGCAGACAAAATTAACCGCAGGTGAACTAGAACAAGCTCAAATATTGAGTCAGGCGTGTATTGAAAGTGCCTTTCAACGTTGCGAACCACAAGATTAAATATAGAAAACCGAGCCAATTTGGGTTTGATGATAGTTTGCGTTCATTTTCGCAATATGAGAAGCTTCAGCCCTATTTTGTGGTCAAACCGAGTGATTGAATATACATCATGATTATTGAATTTGAAGAGAAGCTACTGACGTTAATTGATGAGCGAATAGCGACCGCTTCGGATGATGAGCTGTTTGCTGGTGGCTACTTACGTGGGCATATTTCTTTATCTGCTGCGACTTGCGAAGAAGAAGGTATCAACGACGTAGATGAATTGAAAAGTCGCATCGTTGCAAGCTTAGAACAAGCCCGTGCGGAACTCACTCCGGCAGATCGTATTGTCGTTAATGATTTGTGGTTGGAACTCAGTAACTACGGCTAAACGACCGCTTTTTACAATACGTATCCCGTCCAAGAAAGTCACACTTTACAACATTGTGGTTGTTGCTTATCGGTTCTGTTCTATGCTGAGCATGGAGCATTATTTAAATCGAAGGGACAGCCATAATGAATATCCTTGCTTTTGCAGCCTCAACCAGTTCAACCTCTATTAATAAAGCCCTCGCATCTTACGCCGCGCAGCAATTAGCCCAACGGGTGGCTGAACCACAAGTGACCTTGCTTGATCTCAACCAATTTGACTTACCGCTGTTTAGTGAAAATGTTGAAAAAGAAATCGGCCAAGCACAAGACGCTGCTAACTTTCTGCAGCAGATTGCTCAGGCAGATGTTTTGATCATCTCGTTTGCTGAACACAATGGTTCCTACACCGCCGCTTACAAAAACCTATTTGATTGGGCATCACGTATTAACCCGCAAGTGTTCCAAAATACTCCGGCAATCTATTTGGCCACTTCACCAGGCCCTGGTGGAGCTCAAAATGTACTGGCGCAGGCAGTTGCTTCGGCTGGATACTTTGGCGCAGATGTTAAAGCGTCACTCTCCATTCCCAATTTTTATGACAACTTTGATTTGGCAACCGGTCAACTTAGCCAAGCAGATTTGGCTGAACAAGTTGTAAAGTTAGTGGAAACGTTGCTCTAGCGAATATTAGATGTTGTGCATCTTAACGTCTGAACGAGACAAAAGTGCCGCCAGTTGATCTCTCCGATCAAAGGCGGCACTTTTTATTACCAAATGTTCAATGAGCATCAATCGTTGGCCATTGAGATTTAGTGCGTCAATTTATAGCACGTCAACTTAAAGCTCGGTGATGGCCTTACCTTTACGAAGTTTGCGCACCCACATACGGCTAGGATCAAGGGTCTCTAATACATCAACGGGTAGCGGTAGAGGATCGCCACAAATTTGTGAGGCCAACAGTTCAGCCATTAATGGGGCTGAACTTAAACCACGAGACCCCAACCCTAGCAAACAGAATAGATCTGGATAGTGTGGCGTAGGCTGTGCTTGCTCAAGATCCAGCTGAGCTAAATGTTCATATTGCGCTTTGACTTGCCCATAATCGGCCAGGTTACCAACAAACGGTAGATGGTCGCGACTGACGCAGCGGATGCCTTGTCGTGATTGATTACCTGACGTATCCACCGCTAATGGCCAGCTTTCATTAGGAACGCAGTGACGTAACTTGTCACCATTTTCTTGTTGTGCAGTGGCATCAAATTGATAATCAAGATAGCTTCGGTCGTAGCTGGCGCCAATACAGTGTTGTTGGTTATTGGGATTCGCTGGCGTCATATAGCCATCATAACAAAGCACACTTTTCAGTGAGCTCAATTCAGGCGTAGTAGGAATATGACTGACTTGCCCTTTGACTTGGCCAAGCGGGATATGCGCGCTCTGCGCGAAACTCGCAAACTCATTACCATTAGCAATGACTACACAATCATGGGTGACATCGCCCGCTTGACTGCTCAGTGTCCAATGGTCATCAATGCGCGTAATCGCGTCGATTTTGTGATTGTATTTAATCTTAAATCGAGCGTCTTTTGTCAATTCGTCAATCAGACCTTGAGTCAGTTGCGCCGGGCACAACCAGCCCCCCAATGGATATTGAATGCTTTCCATCGTAATCGGCAAGCCAATCGCCGCACTGGTTTGCTCTGCGTCGAGGTGATGAATCAGCATAGGATCAAACCTGCCTTCAAGCATCTTGCTCAGTTTAGTGGTCGATTTTTCATCCCACATTAACTGAGTAATACCACACCAATCATGATCGAATGAGATTTTATCTGCCGCTTGATCAACAAACTGGCGCGCAAATAAAAAGCCCGGAGCGAAAACGCGTGATACGCCGCGATGTTCGCCGTTCAATAATGGGTATACCGCGCCTTGGCGGTTGCCTGAAGCGCGTTGGGCCGCGTGCTCATCTTGGCAATAAAGAGTGACCTTTTGCCCACGGCGCAATAGGGCGGTTGCAAGCGTGGCGCTGGCGATTCCGCCACCAATAATGGCAATGTGTTCATGTTGACGGCTTGGAGTACGATGAAACCAAGGTTTGAAGTTTGTCACGGCCTGACGCTCAGTCAGATTGCCTGCAATCATCTCCCGTTTGGTGCCAAAGCCTTTGACTTTTTTCATCGCAAATCCGGCCTCGATTAAGCCTCGGCGGACAAAACCCGCGGCGGTAAAAGTCGCGCAGCTACAGTCTTGCTTCGCTAAACGTGCCATGCCATCAAACAGGTTTTGATTCCACATTTCCGGATTTTTGCTTGGCGCAAAGCCGTCGAGGAACCATGCATCGACCAAACCTTGTGCAGAAACAGGTACTAATGGCATGCAATCTTTGATATCACCAAACCAAAGGTCTAGAGTGATGGCACCATCAGCGAGTACAATACGCTGGCATTCAGGCACTGCGATCGGGTAGTGTTGTTGTAATTGAACAGCGTAGTCGGCCAGTTCAGGCCAAGACTGATGAGCTTTGATTAGGTCCGCTTTACTCAAAGGATACTTTTCAAAGCTAATAAAGTGCAGTTCTTTAAGAGGTGCATTGGGATGCTGTTGTCTAAATTGTTCGAACCATTGCCATACGGCAAGGAAATTTAGACCTGTGCCAAAGCCAGTTTCAGCAATCACAAAACGACGCTGGTCATATTCTTGCCATCTTTCTGGTAGATGATTTTGTTTGAGGAACACATACCGCGTTTCTTCCAAACCATTTACGTTAGAGAAATAGACGTCATCGAATTGGTCTGAAACGGGCGTGCCAGCTTCATTCCAGCCGAGTTGAGCATTGGTAATAGAAGTCATAGTGTCTGATTTTTGTGAATATCGACCATAAATATAGGTTGATTGTACGGTTTTAAGGGAAAGCTGACCACTTTTCCTAGCTAACTTAGTTATCATCTAGCGGTATCTTGAATTATAGGAATGTCATAATGAAACGAGTCGTAATCACCGGTATGGGTATTGTTTCAAGTATCGGTAACAACGTCGAAGAAGTTTTATCGTCTCTAAAAGCGGGTAAATCTGGCATCACTGCTTCAGAGCAGTTCAAAGAAAAAGGTCTACGTTCACAAGTATGGGGTGATCTTAAAATCAACCCTGCAGAGCATATTGATCGTAAGCAGATGCGCTTTATGGGTGATGCGGCGGCTTATGCATACCTATCAATGCAGCAAGCAATTGAAGACGCAGGCTTAGCCGAAGATCAAGTCTCTAACGACCGTACAGGTATCGTCGCAGGTTCAGGTGGTGCATCATCATTAAACCAAGCGGCAGCTGTAGATATTCTTCGCGAGAAAGGCGTAAAGCGTGTTGGTCCTTACATGGTACCTCGTACTATGTCTTCAACGGTTTCAGCTTGTCTAGCAACCCCATTTAAAATCCGCGGCGTGAACTACTCAATGAGTTCTGCGTGTGCCACATCAGCACACTGTATTGGCCACGCAATGGAGCTTATCCAATTAGGTAAGCAAGACATCGTATTTGCTGGTGGTGGTGAAGAGTTGGATTGGACATTGACGATGATGTTCGATGCGATGGGCGCACTATCGACCAAATATAACGATACTCCAGAAAAAGCATCGCGCACTTATGATGCGGACCGTGATGGTTTCGTTATCTCTGGCGGCGGCGGCATGATGGTGATCGAAGAGCTTGAGCACGCATTGGCTCGTGGCGCGAAAATCTATGGTGAAATCGTAGGTTACGGCGCGACATCAGATGGCTACGACATGGTAGCACCATCAGGTGAAGGCGCAGTACGTTGTATGAACATGGCAATGGCAGCCGTTGATGGTGTTGATTACGTCAACACACACGGCACATCGACGCCAGTGGGTGACGTGAAAGAACTTGGTGCTATCCAACAAGTATTTGGTGGCAACAGCCCAGCAATTTCAGCAACCAAAGCGATGACAGGTCACGCACTTGGTGCAGCGGGTGTACACGAAGCGATTTACTCAACGCTAATGCTACACAACAACTTTATTGCGCCAAGCATTAACGTTGATAACCTCGATGAAGCGGCAGCTGGCCTAGATATCGTGACAGAAATGCGCGAAGCCGAGCTTACCACTGTGATGTCAAACAGTTTTGGTTTTGGTGGCACAAACGCGACGCTTGTGATTAAAAAATATCAAGGTTAACTGATTTTGCCAGTCAACGTGGTTGGCATGGCAGCCAGTTTCCAGAGCTTGACTTAGGTAATGCTTAAGTCGAACAGACGCAGATTTTGGCTCATGGAGAGCGAGTCAAATTCCTTTTGTTCTGGATCTTACCGGCCTCAATTGAGGCCGGTTTTTTATGCGTCGAATATTGTTATCTTTCGGCCACTAAGCACATCGCACAATGAATTTCCCCATCTTGACCAGAAGAGATGATGACTTTCTCTCATCCGCAGGTGTACATCTACGCAACAGAGCTGGTATAACACTCTTCTAGACAGAAAGTTTTGCCGATTAATCCCCAACCGACGAATTCACGCAGATGAAAAAAATTCTTATAGATGAAAACATGCCTTATGCTGAGGCGCTTTTTAGCCAATTAGGCGAAGTGATTTTGAAGCCAGGTCGTAGCTTAACTGCCGATGACTTGATCGATGTTGATGCATTGATGATCCGCTCAGTCACTAAGGTAAATGCTGAATTGATCGCGAAAGCGAACAAGCTTAAGTTTGTCGGTACCGCAACCGCAGGCATGGATCATGTTGACCAAGCACTGATGATGGAGAAAGGCATCTTTTTCACCGCGGCGCCTGGTTGTAACAAGGTCGGTGTGGCGGAATATGTCTTCAGTGTCATGATGGTACTGGCGCAACAGCAGGGTTTTTCGGTCTTCGATAAAACCGTCGGTATTATTGGCGCTGGTCAAGTTGGTAGCTATTTACAGCAATGCTTAGAAGGGATCGGGATTAACGTACTCATTAATGATCCGCCTAAGCAGCGAGACGGCGACACCCGTCAGTTTACTGAGTTGGATGAGCTGCTAGAGCGTGCAGACATTATCAGTTTGCATACGCCAATCACCCGTGAAGGGAATTATGCCACTCACCACTTGATCAATGAACAGGTATTGAATACGTTACGCGGTGACCAAATTTTAATCAATGCTGCGCGTGGCCCGGTGGTTGACAACCAAGCACTAAAACAACGTCTCGAGAAAAAAGATGGCTTTACCGCGGCTTTGGACGTATTTGAATTTGAACCAGATGTTGATATGGCACTTCTTCCTCTGTTAGCATTCGCCACCCCGCACGTTGCAGGCTACGGTTTAGAGGGCAAGGCACGTGGCACGACCATGATTTTTAATAGTTATTGTGAGTATTTAGATGAGCCTTTGGTGGCCAGCGCACAAGAGCTACTGCCCGTCGCGCCGATTCCGCAACTAACGTTAGATCGTGGTTGGGATGAAGCGACACTGCACAATTTAACGCAAATCATCTATGATGTGCGTAAAGACGACGCATTATTCCGCCGTCAAATCCAACAGCCAGGCGCTTTCGATCAAATGCGTAAAACGTATTGGGATCGTCGTGAATATGGCGCTGTAAAGTTAGTCGGTGATTCAGAGTGTAATTTGGCACCGCTAGCGAAATTAGGTTTTCAAGTTGAGGTAATTAAATGAGCCAACAATATAACGTGGCCGTTTTTGGTGCGACAGGTGCTGTCGGTGAAACCATTCTAGAAGTATTGCAAGAGCGCAAGTTCCCAGTCGGTAACATTTACCTACTGGCCAGTGAGCGCAGTGAAGGTCGAACTAGCCGCTTCAATGGAAAAACTGTACGCGTAGAAAATGTTGAAGATTTTGATTGGTCTCAAGTTCATATCGCACTATTTTCAGCGGGCGCTGAGCTTTCTGCAAAGTGGGCACCGATTGCGGCTGATGAAGGCGTTGTGGTTATCGATAACACCTCACAATTCCGTTATGAATATGATGTTCCTCTGGTTGTGCCAGAAGTAAACCCAGAAGCCATTGCTGAGTTCCGTAACCGTAACATCATCGCAAACCCGAACTGTTCGACCATTCAAATGGTTGTGGCTCTAAAACCGATTCAAGATGCTGTGGGTATTGAGCGTATTAACGTTTCAACTTACCAATCGGTATCCGGTGCGGGTAAAGCGGGTATTGATGAATTAGCCGGCCAAACTGCGCGCCTGCTGAACGGTGTGCCAGCAGAAAGCGAACACTTCTCGCAACAGATCGCGTTCAACTGTATTCCACAAATCGATCAGATGATGGAAAACGGTTACACCCGTGAAGAAATGAAAATGGTGTGGGAAACGCAGAAAATTTTCAACGATCCAGGTATCACAGTAAACCCAACGTGTGTACGTGTACCGGTATTCTACGGCCATGCAGAGTCACTTCATGTTGAAACTTGTGCGCCAATTGATGCTCAAGATGTAATCCAACTGCTGGAAAATACTGAAGGCGTTGAAGTGTTCCAAGGTGATGACTTCCCGACTCAAGTTCGTGATGCTGGTGGTAAAGACCATGTAATGGTTGGCCGAATCCGCAACGATATCAGCCACCACAGTGGTGTAAACCTATGGGTTGTCGCCGATAACGTGCGCAAAGGCGCGGCGACAAACGCGGTACAAATTGCCGAAGTACTGATTCGTGACTACTACTAATAGTCATACTATTGCTTAGCAAACTCTATAGGCCCTGCGTTTACGCGGGGCTTTTTTAATCAATCTTGAAAAAAATGTGTGAGATTAATGCGATTATTAAGCTAGGGACACATTTTTTGCCACAACGGCTATAGTTTTGCCCTCATGATCCGATATATTTAGCAGATCACTAAATTTATTTCCCACGAGCACCTAACTGAGCCATATATGCGTCGAATTCTCCAACGTCTCCTAATGCCAATCGCCTTAGTAGCCGTGACTCAGACAAACATCGTAAGTGCAGAAAGTATTCGCCTGACAGGGCCAAATGGTGAGCTGCAAAACTCGCCACAATACTCTGAACAGATTACGCGCCATTCATCGGTCGCGAGTGAACCTTCACGCTTCTATGGACCAACCTCAGGGCAAGACACCCTATGGGGAATCTCATCGCGTCTTAAACCGTCTAATCATGTGTCGGTGCAACAGACGCTGCTGGCGATCTATCAGCTCAACCCGCAAGCGTTTGAAAATCAGAATATTCATACTTTGATCCCAGGTAGCACCATTCGTGTTCCTTCGTTAGCACAGGTACAGAGCGTTTCGACTGATGAAGCGGTTCGTATTATGAACTTGCATCAAGCGCGTCTAGATGGCAATGAATCGGCAGGCGATAAAGCGAAACCACAAACGACTAAACCGCCCGTATCAAAGCCTCAGGTTACGCCATCTCAAACGAGCACGGCACCAAGCATTAAACCACAAGCCACTAAGCCAACTCCTGTTAATAAAGCGCCACAAGTCGAGGCTTTAGAGCAGCAACTGACCAGTTCTGAATCCGAGTTAACCGCGCTGGAAGAGAAGAATCATCGCCTACGCTTGATGCTGGCAGAGGTGCAAACTGAAGTTAATGGCTTAAAAGAAGAGCTGGGTGATGAAAATCGCATTCGCTCAGAAGTGGAAAAACTATTAGAAGCAGAACGTTTACGCGTTGCCGAACAACAAAGTAATGCCCCAAGTACATTGGACAATATTCTTTCCAATGGCTGGCTGGTTGCTGGGCTTGCCATCGTTCCTGGTCTTTTGATTGGCCTGATGATCGTGCTATTGCTTGGTCGTAAAAAGGCACAAGCACAGGCTCAAGCAGAACAAAACGATAATTCTCTGCCATCAATGGCTGCCGCTGCGTCAATGGCACCTTTGGCCGCTGGTGCTCTTGATGATGACGTCGAAGATGAACTGGATCTGGATGATGATCTGTTTGGTGAGTCAAGTGATGACGAAACCTTGTTCTCAGATGAGCTTGATGGTGACATCGAAACGACGCAAGAAACGGATATCTTTGCTGGGTTAGATGACAGTACGCTCGATTTCAACCTTGATGATGACGATGACAGCGACCCATTTGCCGCTATTGATGATGACGGCGATCTCGATGAGTCCTTGGCGTCGTTTGATGTCAGCTCCAATGGCATCAGCGTAGATAGTGGTGAAAAAGCGCTTGGCCTTGAAGAGATGGAGCGTGCGCTCAATGATGTAGTCATCGAAGATTCATCGGAAGATGACGACGGTTTCGATCTTTCAGACACTGGCGTGAGCCAAAGTGAGCTTGATGATCTGTTTAGCTCAGCGCTTGACGATATTGATGAGGACGAAGATAGCGCTGAACAAGCGATGCTCGATGAGTTGCTCAGTGAAAGCGCTGAAGGTGATGACGCATTCTCATTTGATAATTTGCTTGATGATCCTGAAGGATTTGATTTAAGTGATGATAGCGAGCCATTAAATCAAACGATTACTTCAGATAGCGATATTGATGACCTATTCGCCCAAGTACAAGCGGAGCAAGAGAGTGTTTCTGAGTCACTTGAATCCGACATTTCAGCGACTGAACAACCAGATGAAGCATTACAGAAATTAGAAGATGAAAGTAACGCATTGTTTGATGAACTGTTCACCGAGTCTGCGGAAGATAGCCAATCAGAGCTGACGAATACTCAAATGCTCGATGAGCTGCTTGATTCTGATGAAAATGGTTTCGATCTCGGCTCTGATGAAGAAAGTATTGATCTGCTGGATGAATGGTTAGACGACAGTGATGAAGAGGAAACACTGCAACTGTCTGATGACTCCACGGCGATGCTTGATGAGTTATTAGGAGAAGAGGACGAGCTAGACAGTGAAGTTGAGCCGAACTTAGAAGCTCAATCGGAAGAGCCTAACCTTGCGGAAAAACCACAGTCGCAAAGTGAAGAGAGTTTAGCCTCAGAAGCTGATGACTTAGACGATATTGCGTTTGATCTCGACTCAGTCTCCATGTTGGATGAGTTGCTGGATGAAGAAGAGTTAGAGGAAAGTACCGCTAAGTCGGCGTATGACGCCGATAGCACGGTTCTACTCGATGAACTTCTTGATGATCATAGTGACAACGATGATGCGTCGTTAAGCGCAGAAGATTTATCGGTTGATGATTTCGGTGACGATGGTATTGATCTGTTTGAAGAGCTGCTTGAAATTGAAAAGAGCCAGCCTGAACAAACTCAGTCGGAAGATAGCTTAGCAACGTTAGAAGCGGCAAGTGAGGTGCAATCAGCACCAGATGCGCAGCCAAGTAATGATGAAATCGAACAGCTGCTTGCATCAACAGGCACAGAGGCGGAAGAGCCAACACTTGACGAACAAGCCGAGCCTGCAGCGCTTAACGATGAGCTAGGACATATTGAAGAGTCAGTTGTTGAAGAAGAAAAAGCGTTTTCGAGCGATGACTTTTTGGATGACATGCTCAATGTGGCGCCAGAATCGGATCCATTGCTTGGTGAGTTCAATTTTGACCAAGTGGAAGACGACGAACTAGTATCACCAGCACTTGACACTGCGGAAAGTGTGAATGAATCCTCCCAGCCAGAGCCAGAGCCAGAGCCAGAGCCAGAGCCAGCGAAAGCGGCACTGCCAACGGTTGATAACGAATTTGGTACGCCAAGTGATGATGATTGGTTGTTTGATGGTGATAGTGACACCGCAGATGCATTAGCGGCGCTACAAGAGCAAACGCCTGCTGCGCCACTTGAGCAAGTGAATGAAACCGCTCAAATTGACGATTCACACAATGAACCGTTAACGCCAGAGCCTGCTCAATCAGCTGAATCTGAATTTGAGCCAGAGTTCGATTTTGTTGAGCAAGATGCCGAGACAGCCGACGTTGCAGAGGTGGAACCTGTCGCTAGCGAAGGTGATGGTTCTCAACACATTGATTCTGTCGATGCGCCTGACGCTCCATTGCCAGAGCCAGAGCCAGAGCCAGAGCATGAGGAACAAGCTGAGTCAGTTGATGTTGCAAACGATCTACCATTTGAGTTTGATGAACTTGAGTTACCTGAATTTGGTGAAGAAGAAGCGTTAACTGACGCTGTTGAGCATCCAGCTGCTGATGATGCACAAGCGAATGAATCATCTTCAAGTGCGAGTGAAGAAGCCCTAGATGAGCCGCAAGACGAGAGTCAGGCTGCATCATCAGATGCGTTCGACGAAATTATCGGTGACGGCGTTTATGACAATGAAGCTGCTAGTGATGAAGCTCATAGCACAGAAACTGTCAGCCCAGAAAACATGGCTAACGAAGAGATTGCCAACGACAAAAGAGATTCCGGCGAAGCGCCTATTGAGCAGCAAACTGAAGCACTAGAAACTGAGCCACAAATCGCTCAATCAGACGCTGAAGAACGTTTTGATTTTGATGACTTAGATCTACCAGAGTATGGCGAAGACGATGCAATAGCGGATTTCAAGGCTGAAATGCCAAATCAAGCCGCATCCATGGCCAATGAGTTATCAACTGACCCCGCGTTCAATTCTGAGTCAGAGTTAAGTGATGTTGATGGTGAAACTCGTTTTAGCTTTGATGATCTTGAGTTGCCTGAATATGGTGAAGCGGATGCATTGGCCGATGCGACAGCCGAAATGGAGCAAGACTCTGATGTCGCGCTTGCAGAAGCGCCTGTAGCAAATGAAGTCGTTACTCAGACGCCAGAGCCAGCGCCAGAATTATCTCAAGAACAGACTCAAGAGCTGCCTCAAACGCAGTCTGATGAAGTGTTTGAGTTTGATACTGCTGCAGACCCTGTAGAAGCGGAGGCGGCTGAGCAAGGATCGGCAGAGCAAGAACCAGCAGAGATTCGCGATGGTGAACAGCTGCAAACAAGTACTGCAGAAGAACCAGAAAGAGCGCCGAGCTTCAATTTTAACGATCTTGAGCCTGTTGACATTGATAATGCTGAGTTGGACCAACGTTTAGATGAACAAGACGTATTGTCTGGTTTATTTGGTGATGCTCCATCTCTAGAACCTGCTCCGCTGGAACCTCAAGAGCATAGAGATAATACAGCGATTAAGTCTGATTATGATGAAAGCGCGTTTAATGAATTACTTGCAGAAGGCGATGATAGCTATACTCCAGTAGAGAAACCGATTGATCAGCGTGCCAGTGATTCGGCTGGGATGGATATCGATGCCATGCTGGAAATGGGCGGCGAAGATTGGAATGGCTTTAGTCTTTCTCCTGAGTTACAAGCGTCTATTTCGGATGATATTCCAGAAGAAGATCGCCATGCTTGGGATGAAGGTAACCAGCCTGCTCAAGCAAAAATCTCAAACGAAGATTGGGAAAATCAAGACGGCCTGATCGACTTCAATCCACGTGACAATCAATATCGCACTATTGACGAATTGATGGCAGAGGTGGACCGCGAAGAAGGGCTGTTTAACCCAGACGAAGAAGCGCTAAAGTTAGATGTCGGTTTAAGTGATTTCCCTGATGTGATAGGTCAGATGTCTGATATTGATGTCGATAGTAATGCGGAAGCATCGGGTAAACTCGATCTGGCTAAAATCTACATGGAAATGAACGACGCTAGTGGTGCTAAAAAACTGTTGGAAGAGGCCATCGTCGATGGTAACGACGACATTCGCCGTGAGGCGAAGCGCCTAATTGACGCAATTAATGGTCGATAACAAACAATAAAGGGGCGAAAGCCCCTTTATCTTTAAGAGTGATATCCATAATAGCTTGATCTATAAATGAGTTGAGCTAGGAAATTTAACCGAACTTTACCGGGCGGCCACTTGAAGCCATGGTCAGTTTCGCTATACTGCCCGACCCATATTCCAAGAGAGTCCAAGATGAGAATCGCTTTAGGTATTGAGTATGATGGCACTCACTACTTTGGCTGGCAACGTCAAAGAGAAGTTCAAAGCGTGCAAGAAAAGCTTGAACGTGCATTAAGTTTAGTCGCCAATCATCCCATAGAAGTACAGTGTGCAGGTCGTACTGACGCTGGTGTGCACGGTACGGGTCAAGTCGTGCATTTTGATACCACAGCCAGCCGAAAAATGGTGGCTTGGACTATGGGTGCTAATGCTAATTTGCCAAAAGACATCGCGGTTCGTTGGGCAACAGAAGTGTCGGATGAGTTTCACGCGCGTTTCGCCGCGACAGCTCGTCGCTATCGCTACATCATATTTAATAGCAAGCTAAGACCAGGTATTTTGCATTCTGGAGTGAGCCACTACCATGGTGAATTGGACGAAGTCAAAATGCATCAGGCAGGCCAATACTTGTTAGGTGAGAATGATTTTACCTCTTTCCGTGCGATCCATTGTCAGTCACGAACGCCTTGGCGCAATATGATTCATTTGAACGTGACGCGTCATGGGCAATATGTGGTGATCGATATTAAAGCTAACGCCTTTGTTCACCATATGGTGCGCAACATCACCGGCAGCTTGCTGTGCGTCGGCCGCGGTGAGCAAGAGCCGGAATGGATCGATTGGCTGCTTAAAGCCAAAGATCGTAAGTTAGCTGGGGCAACGGCGAAAGCGGAAGGGCTCTATTTAGTCGATGTGGATTATCCGCAAGAGTATGGATTGCCTCGTGCACCGATCGGCCCGCTATTTTTGCCAGATAATTTGAACTAAATCTCGCTAATCTATTCATAATAAATAGAAATTATGTTTTATTAGTTCAATGAGAGACGGTGTGTGAAGAGTCAATAAAGCGAATGCGTGAGTGAGCAAAAATAGGTACAACCAGTTTTTTGTCTACACTTGGCATTTTATATGCTTTAATCCTCACGCATAAATTCAGTTTTTATATCTTTTGCATGGCGCGAAAGAGTGATAGAGAAAAGGTCTTCCATGAGTTGGCTTGAAAAGATTTTAGAAAAAAGCAATATCGTTAGTTCACGTAAAGCATCGATCCCAGAAGGGGTATGGACTAAGTGTACATCATGTGAACAGGTGCTTTACCATGCTGAACTAGAGCGTAACCTAGAAGTATGTCCGAAATGTGACCATCATATGCGTATGAAGGCACGTCGTCGCTTGGAAACGTTCCTAGATGAAAACAATCGCGTTGAACTTGCGAATGAACTTGAGCCACAAGATAAGCTGAAGTTTAAAGATTCAAAGCGTTATAAAGATCGTCTGTCTGCAGCACAAAAAGCCAGTGGTGAGAAAGACGCCCTTGTTGTGATGCAAGGTGAAGTAATCGGTGTTCCTGTGGTTGCTTGTGCATTCGAATTCTCGTTCATGGGTGGCTCAATGGGTTCTGTTGTTGGTGCCCGTTTTGTTCGCGCTGTTGAAGCGGCAATGGAAAACAACTGCGGTCTAGTTTGTTTCTCTGCTTCTGGTGGCGCACGTATGCAAGAGGCACTGGTGTCTCTAATGCAAATGGCGAAAACCAGTGCGGCACTAGAGCGTTTATCGAAGAAGGGCTTACCTTTTATCTCGGTTATGACTGATCCAACCATGGGTGGTGTATCTGCAAGTTTGGCAATGCTGGGTGACATTAATATCGGCGAGCCAAAAGCGCTGATCGGTTTTGCTGGTCGCCGCGTTATTGAACAAACGGTACGTGAAGATCTTCCTGAAGGTTTCCAACGCAGTGAGTTCCTACTTGAGCATGGTGCGATTGATATGATCGTCGATCGCCGAGAAATGCGTCAACGCGTGAGTAGCCTTTTAGCTAAATTGACCAATAACGCATCACCGTTGGTCGTTTCTGTGGATGATTCTCCACAAGAAGCTGAGTATTCTGTACCAGAAGCCGACGAAAAAGGGTAAAGTATCTCACTAACAAACAACCACGGATTTATTGGTTAAAGTTAGATGATTCAATCCCAAATTCCTCAAGCCACATCCCCACTTGCGATGTGGCTTGATTATTTAGCAGAGCTACATACCTCAGCGATTGATCTTGGTCTCGACCGAGTTCAAGCCGTCGCAAATAAAGCCCAATTGACCAAACCCGCACCGACGGTGATTACGGTTGCCGGTACCAACGGTAAAGGGTCTACCTGTGCATTGATGGAAGCCATTCTACTCGATGCTGGTTATTCGGTTGGCGTTTATAGTTCCCCACATCTCATTCGCTACAATGAACGCGTTCGCGTTAATGGCGTTGATCTTAGTGATGAAAAACATACCCAAGCTTTCGACTTTGTTGAACAGCAACGTGGTGACATCAGTTTAAGCTTATTTGAGTTTGGCACCCTTGCTGCTTTGCGCTTATTTCAAAGTGAAAAAGTGGATGTGGTATTACTTGAAGTGGGTTTAGGTGGGCGATTAGACGCCACCAACGTGGTTGATCATGATGTGTGTGTCATCACCAGTTTGGCCATTGACCATGTTGATTGGCTTGGTGACGACATCAACGTGATTGGCTTTGAAAAGGCGGGTATTTTTCGTAGCGGCAAACCCGCTATCTGTGGTCAACCTAAAGCGCCCGCAACCGTTGCGGCTCATGCAGATGACATAAAGGCCGAGTTGTTCCAAGTCGGCATTCAGTATGACTATGCACTCACGGACAACAACACTTGGTGTTGGAGCCATGGCCGTTTTCAGTTAGATGACTTACCGCGACCAAGCCTACCTTTACCTAATGCTGCAACAGCACTGATGGCGCTCGCCAGTGCGCATCTAGACCTCTCTGATGTCAATATCGTGAATGGTCTACGCAATGCCTCACTGCCGGGTCGTATGCAAGTCATTCATCAAGCACCCACGGTGCTACTTGATGTTGCCCATAACCCGCACTCAGCCCAATATTTAGTCGAGCGATTGCAACAGCAATACCCGCAGCACACCATTCATATGGTGGTAGCGATGTTGCATGACAAAGACATTAAATCGACGCTTGAAATCTTAGCGCCAGTGGCTAGCCATTGGTACCCAGCCTCACTTACGGGACCTCGAGCGGCAAAAGCCGAAGAATTATGTCGTTATTTAGGTGCAGAACAAGCGCAATTTGCCACGCCTGTCGCTGCATTTGAAGCGGCAATGACAAAGGCTCACCAGCAAGATGTCATCATTGTTGTGGGATCATTCCATACCGTTGGTGAAGTGCTTGAATACTGGCAGAGCAAAGGAGAATAAATGGCAAGTAAATTTCAAAACCGCCTTGTCGGCACCATTATTTTGGTCTCGATTGGTGTGATCGTGTTGCCGGATGTATTAGATGGCAAAAAAACACATTACCAAGAAGAGATCGCTAGCATTCCGATTAAACCGGAGTTGCAAAGTGATGTGGAAACGTTCGAAGTGCTGGAGCCAGAAGACGACAGCGCAGCATTACCACCAACACCAGTGGAAGTTACATTAGAGGTAGCAGATCAGGGTGAGCAAGCTCAACTTGAAAATAAACCGTTGCCGGTGGTGGTAAAAGAAGTACCAGAACGCAATGAATACCAAGAGAGTGCTTGGATCATTCAATTGATGGCGCTAAAAAATGCAGAGAACGCGGAAAATGTAGTGAAAGATCTGCAAAAGCGTGGTTATCAGGCGCATACCAAGCTAGATAATAGCTTTACGCGCGTGATTATTGGGCCAGATATTTCAAAAAATAAGCTCGAGAGCCAAATTAAGGAACTCGAAAAAATCACAGGCTCAAAAGGCCGATTGCTTAAATTTAAACCGTTAAATCCTTAAGAAAACGTTTGCGTCAGCGTTTTTTCTGTTAAAATGCGCGCAAACTGAAGATGTGAATACACATGAATTGGTTAGATATTGTCATTTTGAGCGTGATTGGCCTATCGGCTTTAATCAGCTTAGTTCGCGGCTTCGCTAAAGAAGCATTGTCATTGGTTATTTGGTTTGGTGCATTTTTTATCGCCAGTCAGTATTACAGTCGTTTGGCGGTCTACTTTACCAAGATCCAAGATGAGATGTTTCGCAATGGCGCAGCGATTGCTGCCCTGTTTGTTGCCACGCTAATTGTAGGAGCGTTGGTTAACTATGTACTTGGGCAGTTAATTCAGAAAACGGGTCTATCAGGTACCGACCGCGTGTTAGGTATCGTATTTGGTGGATTGCGAGGAGTGCTGATCGTTTCGGTGGTATTGTTCTTCGTTGATACTTTCACCACTTTCAATGATAGCGAATGGTGGACAAGCTCGGAGCTGGTTCCACACTTTAAGTTAATCATTGAGCCGTTTTTCGAACACCTACAAGCTTCATCGAGTTTCTTATCTGGCGCGTCATAGCGCGCCAGCCATTATCGCAAATCGAGGGTTAGGACATGTGTGGTATTGTTGGAATCGTGGGCACTTCGCCTGTAAATCAGTCTATTTATGACGCTTTGACTGTATTGCAGCACCGTGGCCAAGATGCCGCCGGTATTTGTACCATAGAAAGCAATCGTTTTCGTCTGCGCAAGGCGAACGGTTTAGTCAAAGATGTATTCGAAGCAAAACACATGCAAAGACTGCAAGGAGACGTTGGTATCGGCCATGTACGTTACCCAACCGCTGGCAGTTCAAGTGTCTCAGAAGCCCAACCTTTCTACGTAAACTCTCCATTCGGAATCACTCTCGCGCACAACGGCAACTTGACTAATGCACATGATGTGCGTGAAAAGTTGTTTGCTAAAGATCGTCGCCATCTAAACACCACCTCTGATTCGGAAGTACTGCTTAATGTACTGGCGCATGAAATTGATATGGTGAAAGGTAATGTGACATCCGAAGATGTTTTCCGCGCTGTGACGAACGTGCACCGCACTATTCGTGGTGCGTATGCGGTAACAGCAATGATCATTGGTCATGGTCTGGTTGCTTTTCGTGACCCTAAAGGCATTCGCCCTCTATGCCTAGGTAAGCGTGAAGTGGAAGGTCGCACTGAATACATGGTGGCGTCTGAATCGGTGGCATTGGATGCGGTCGGTTTTGATTTCATCCGTGATGTTCTGCCGGGTGAAGCCATTTATGCCACTTTTGATGGTGAGCTATTTACTCAGCAATGCGCTGATCACCCAGAGCTAAATCCTTGCTTGTTTGAGTTCGTCTATTTTGCTCGTCCAGATTCGTTTATCGATAAAGTTTCCGTTTATTCTGCCCGTGTTGAGATGGGGAAAAAATTAGGTGAGCGTATTCGTGATGAATTTAGTCATCTTGATATTGATGTGGTGATTCCAATTCCGGAAACATCTTGTGATATCGCGCTGCAGATCGCCCAATTGATCGATAAACCGTATCGCCAAGGTTTTGTTAAAAACCGTTATGTCGGTCGTACCTTTATTATGCCAGGTCAGCAGCAACGCAAGAAATCGGTGCGTCGCAAGCTCAATGCTATTCGTTCTGAATTCAAAGATAAAAATGTTCTGCTGGTGGATGATTCGATTGTGCGTGGTACCACTTCTGAGCAAATCATTGAGATGGCACGTGACTCTGGTGCGAACAAGGTCTTCATGGTTTCAGCGGCTCCAGAAATTCGCTTCCCGAACGTGTATGGCATTGATATGCCAAGTGCAAATGAACTGATTGCTCATGGGCGCGACAATGATCAAATCTGTAAGCAAATCGGTGCCGACGAACTTATCTTCCAAACCCTAGAAGATTTAGTTAGCGCAGTTGGTTTAGGTAATTCAGATATTGCGAAGTTTGAAACGTCGGTATTTAGCGGTGAGTACGTGACTGGCGATATTACTCAGCAATATCTTGAGTATTTAGAGTCGCTACGAAGCGATGATGCAAAATTACAAGCTGAATTGCAGCAAGATCTTGCTAGCCTAGAGTTGTATAACGAAGGCGCATAATTAGAATAGAGATAAAACGGCTTCCTAAGGGAAGCCGTTTTTGCTTGTTCTTCTTAGTAGTGTCAACTAAGCGTTCCGATTGACCTAGTGAGGAAAACCTAGCTACGAAACCGATTTTTTTAATTGACTGAGTAGGAACAAGGCGCTGGCGCTGATTACCACAGAAGGGCCAGCCGGTGTGTCAAAGTGCCAAGAGAGTGTCAGACCAAGCAAGACGGCTATCGCTCCAAGGATGGAGGCCAGTATCGCCATTTGCTCAGGGGTACGAGAAAAACGACGAGCTGTTGCAGCGGGAATGATCAATAGTGACGTCATGATCAAGGCACCAACAAACTTCATACCAACCGCAATAACCAGGCCCACTAACAGCATTAAAATCAGCCGCATTAGATCGGTATTATGGCCTTCTACGGCAGCCAGTTCTTCATTGACTGTTGAGGAGAGTAGCGGACGCCAAAAAATAGCTAAAGCGATACCCACCACAGCGACGCCGAGATAGATAAAGATCAAATCGCTTGGCGAAACGGCCAGTAAGTCACCAAATAAGTAGCTCATCAAATCGATACGAACATTATCGAGAAAACTCACCGCAACCAGGCCGAGAGAAAGCGAACTGTGAGCGAGAATTCCTAATAAAGTGTCGGTTGCAACGAGTTGCTGACGCTGTAAGGTAACCAATAAGATCGCTAATGCGAGACAACAAACAACCAGCGCGAGATAGAGGTTTACATCCAATAGGAAACCAAAGGCCAATCCCATCAAAGAAGCGTGCGCTAATGTATCGCCAAAATAAGCCATTTTGCGCCATACGACGAAAGAGCCGAGTGGCCCTGCAATCAGCGCAATGCCAAGGCCTGCAAAAATGGAAGGCAGTAAAAACTCAATCATGGTGATGGTGTCCGTGTGAATGGTCTCCACAACATGCTCCTTCCCCTTTAACGGGTTGGCCAGAAAGGTCATGGTGGTGGTGGTCGTGTTGATGATGGTAAATGGCAATTTTCTCTTGGCGTGCTTGGCCAAACAGTGCGATATATTTCGGGTGCTGAGCGACGGAGGCTGGTGCACCAGAGCAGCAAATATGATGCTGCAGGCAAATAACATGGTCGGTTTTGGCCATCACTAAATGCAGATCGTGCGAGACCATAAAGACTGCGCAATGGAAGCGATGACGGATAGTATCAATTAAGTCATAGAGATCAATTTGACCTTGAACATCAACACCTTGCGCTGGCTCGTCGAGTACCAATAGCTGTGGGCGTTGGAGCAGAGCTCGTGATAGTAGTACGCGTTGTGTTTCGCCACCCGATAATGAATGCATATTGGCTTTGAGCAGATGTGATGCCCCCACCAAACCAAGTGATTCTTGAATTTCTTGCTGGCTATAGCGGCCCGCTAAGCGTAAAAAACGTTCCACGTCGAGAGGTAAAGAATCATTCAGTTTGAGCTTTTGCGGGACATAACCGATTTTCAGCCCTTTTGGCTTGTTAATGGCTCCCTGTGAACAACGCTGTAAACCTAGCAGGACTTTAACCAGTGTCGATTTTCCTGCACCATTTGGCCCTATAAGGGTGGTGATTTCGCCACTTTTTAAGCTTACGCTAACATTATCGAGTACTTTGCGTTCACCGAACTGAACGCAAATATTAGTAAGGTCGACTAACGAGGTCATGAATGGAACTCATTTGCAATTGAATATTGTTATAATGTAACATTTATGACTTGCAAATTCTATAAGTCACAATGTGGTTAACTGATGAAAAAACGAATTACCCTCGCACTGGCATTAATCAGTGCGACAGCTATGGCTCAAGAGCCAGTGGTTTTAACGAGTATTAAGCCGATACAGATGATCACTCAAGAGTTAATGATTGATGTCGGTCAACCGGAAGTCTTACTTAATTCTAATGCTTCGCCACACGACTATGCACTGCGTCCATCGGATGTAAAAAAAGTAGCCTCTGCGGATTTAGTGATTTGGTTCGGCCATGATTTGGAACCTTTTTTAGACAAGGTCGTGACAAAGCAAGAACATGTTCTTGAACTGTCGAAAATTGATGGCTTACCCCTGCATGAATTTGATGAAGACCATGCCGATCATGATGGGCACGATCATGGCAGTCATGACCCACACTTTTGGCTTGGTTACCAGCCAACACAACAAGTTGCCAAGGCAATCACTGAGCAATTGAAGCAGCTTGATAGCGATCACGCGACACAGTATGAAGCAAATTATCAACGTTTCACCCAGCGACTCGCGACTCAGCGAGAACAGCTTACTGAGCGTTTAGCACCGGTAAAAAATGTAGGCTACTTTGTTTTTCACGATGCCTACGGTTATTTTGAACAAGATTACGGCTTAAATCACTTGGGGCATTTTACCGTCAGCCCAGATCGTAAGCCAGGGGCAAAAACTTTGATTCGTATCCGTACGGCATTAGCCGATAAGCAGGCAAAGTGCGTTTTTGCAGAACCACAATTTACACCAGCGGTGGTGGAGTCTGTTGTACGCGGAAGTAGCGCTAAAGTGGGAGTATTAGATCCTATTGGCTCAGATGTTGAGGTCAAAGCAGGGAGTTACTTCACATTTATTGATCAGATGGCTAGTGACTTTGTCACGTGTTTAGCGCAATAGATCTCTATTGATAGTTTTTCCAATAAAACACAACGGTTTAGGTGTTCTTCGCGATACGAATGCAATAGAATAAACAGCACATTTCATACTTGAGCGCTGCGAATTCGCGCTCATTGTTTGCTTTTCGTTATGCTGCTAAGGAATTAGCTGGTGAAAAAAGCTTTTTGGGCCGTGCTGCTCTATTTTTTTTCAAATATTGTGACCGCTTTTGATTCTAACCCATCGGTGTTTTATCCATTACCGACTGAGAATCAAGGCCGCATCTTTGCTGCAAAACAACTTTTTTTAGCTCCTGGTGGTGGTCTCTGGATTCATGATGTCCGAGACAAAGTATTGTTTTTTGATGGAAGAACAGTCTCTCCTAAACAAGGTTCTGTTTTACCTTATCCAACCGAGCAATTTAAGTTTCAAGCAAACAGTTTTTGGACTTACCAAGCAAACCGAGTTTACCGCTCGGTTTCTCACCAACAACGTGAAGTTGTTTTTAGTCTGCCTCCCGGCAGTGAAATAAACAAACTCGGTAGTAATAAAGATTATATCTGGGTTACTGACGACAGCTACTTTTATGCTTATCAAATTTCCACCGGTGAACTGGAAACCCATTCACTAGTGGGTTTGTATAAATTCAACAACGCGACCAAGATTCATGTCAATGATGCACTCAAAGTCAAAAAGAAATGGATCTTAGCCACTCAAAGTGGGGTTTACCTGTCTGAAACATCGGGTTTTAGCCATGTTTCTCGTTCAAAAAATCGCAATATATCCCAAATATATTATTCTGAAAGTCGTCGAGAGTTACTAATTGGAACGAGCAATGGTGCTGTGGTGTTTGATTTGCATGACAGTAGTGGACCTAAGTTTATTATCCCTACACCACAAATCACTGCGTTTGCTGAAACGAAACAAGCCTACTGGATTGGTACAGAAAATGGTTTGTATGTTTATTCATTCTTGAGTGGGAAAATAACCAAATACTCAGGTGAAAGAGATGCTGGTTACACGTTAGTTGGACGAAAAATCAATGCGATCGTGAATGATAATGTTGGTGGGATATGGATAGCAACCAACAAAGGTATTCAATATTACTCGTTGTTTGGTGATAAGTTTGAACGCTTTCCTACCAATGAATTTCAGGATCGCTTTAATTACGATACCAGTAATGGACAACTGAGAAACTTGGTTGCGATGGAGCAACTTTCTGGGTATTGGGTGCTTTCTGAGTACGGGTTACAGCGAATAAAAAGCGGTGAAGAAAGTATCAAACAGTTTATTCATCGCGGTTCGGTTTATGACCTCGTTGAAGCGGATGGCTTACTATGGGTTGCGACTTCGCAAGGAATGATGGTGTTCGATGCTATTAGCGGTAAGCGCGATGAAGATTTTAGTTTTCCAAACCTATTGGTCGAGAAAAGCACATCACATCTCGCGCGAGGTAATGATAATAGCTTGTGGGGAGTGAGTGGCGGAAAACTATGGCGTTATTACATTACTAATCAGAAGGTGACTGAATATGATGATAGTTGGCTCTCGTCGAGTTTTACTTCTTCGCGTATTACCTTTCTTATGGTTTCAAGTAACGATCATTTATTGATCGGCACTGAGCATGGCATCTATATGCTTCGAGAAGGACAGATCCATTTTGTTGCCGATAGCGCTAAGTTTGGTGTGGTGCTCGATATGGAAGAAGGAGAAAATGACCAAGTTTGGGTTGCCAGTAATTATGGCGTCAACATTCTCGATGTAAGAAGTGCCCAGTTAGTCCCCCTCAAATTGATTGACGAGCATATCAATCCGCAATGTTTGCTGAGAAATAATTCTGGGATGTGGCTTACCTCATCATCTGGTTTAACGCACTATTCAATGGAAGGGAAGTTTGTCTCTCACTACAGCCAGCCATTTGGTGTGATCAACAATGAGTTTCAAAATGGCTTCTGTCTAGCGGATGTCTCTAATTCAGAATCATTGTTACTTGGATCGTGGCATAGCCTTGTTCGGGTTAATAGTGAAGACTTAGTCGTTAGCCCTCTACCTGAAGCGAAAGTGATATTTTCACAAGTTAAAATCAATCAAAATTTAGTTTCATTTGGCTCAATCTCGCAAGCCGAAATTGTGGCGCCTTATGGTGATTCGATTAGTGTTCAAATGGGCATACTGCCACATGTGAATGGCTCGATACTCGAGTACCGCCTCAATGATGAAACGCACTGGACTCAGTTGGATGGCTACCAAATTTTAATGGAAGGCCTGGCTCCAGGAGAACATGAGCTCTATGTACGGCCAGTTGTGAATGGTGTCGAACGAGGGAGCACTAAAAGTATTGCTTTCTACGTGACTGAGCCTTGGTATCTTACGGCAGCCGCCATTACGGGGTATGTGTTTGTTATCATCGTTTTACTGTCGGCTATTATTTTTTTCCGTTCTCGAGTGATGAACCGATCTAACCGCGAGTTGAAGGCTCAGGTGGCTTTGAAAACCAACCAGCTACGGCATCAAAGTCGTATTTTGCTAACTAACAATCACCAGTTACGTAAGCAGCTTCAAGTCAGAAGAATTATTTTCACTCAAGCGATTCAATCGTTTAGAGAACGTCTTTCTCATGCGAAGTCCGCGCAATCTGGGCAAGAAGAGAGTCAACAAAATCGGATTATTGATAGAATTTCAAGTGAGCTTGAATTGCTAATCAATGTGAGAGAGTCACAAAGTGAAGAGTTAGCTGCGTACAATCTATCACTGATTTTCTTATCTATTTTGGATGGCTGGCGTGACGACTTTACCAAAGCTGGGATCAGTATAGAAATCGATGCAGGCAGTCAGCAAGGCCAGTATGTATTGCTGGAATATTTTAATCTGGATGTTTTATTTAACTTATTGATGGATGGTTTGGTGAAACGTTGTTTTAGACACCAAGTTGTCCATGTCAGTATTGAATACTGTGATGAGAGTGTGACACTTGCCATTCGTGATCATGGCTTAGTGATTGAACAAGAAAAAGACAGCAGCTGGGCAGAAGTCGTTAGTTTAGTTGAAGCTAGTGGTGGCAAACTGTCGTTACAAAATGCTGATGGGCAGAATCACGTGATGTTGATGTGGCAAAGTAGTCAAGGGTTTGACGAAAATTCGGTGATGGAGCTTGCTGATATGCCATCAATACTTTCCAGTGGCGAGTCTGCGCAAAGTTCGGATCCTTGGATCGACAAATTAGAAAAATTGGTTAGATTGCATTTTGCTGATGCAGATTTTAGTACTTCTACTGCGGCGAAGTTGATGTTTGTCTCTGAACGAAGTTTACAACGTCGCTTTAAAAGTGCCACTCAACGAACTTTTACGGACTATTTAAGTGAAGTTCGCCTCGATCATGCCTGTCGACGTCTTTTGGCCGGAGAAAAAGTCTCTGATGTCGCCTTTGCCAGCGGCTTTAACGATCCGTCTTATTTTAGCCAACGGTTTAAACATCGTTTTGGTGTATCTCCAACTCAGTTTGTTGAGGAGCAGGACCCGCATATTGAAATAGGCTCCGGAATTTAGACCTTCAAGCAATTATTTGTGATAAAGAAAGCGCTCAGTTGAAATGCTGAGCGCTTTTTTTATGGAGATAGCCTTTTGATAACAATCACTTAATTCGATGACTATTCTTTCTGACCTAAACTGTGACATCTTTAGAAGCAACAGTGCTATTAGAGTTACGAGTTAACAGCAATCTATGTTTAGTTCTAAGCAATGCTCTTGAGCAAACTGCACCTCATGAGCTCTAAGTGGATGGTTATGGCGTTATATATGCACAGTATAGGGGCATTAAACAGCGTGTCATTTTACAGAAATGAGTCAAAAGGATAGTTCGGTGTTATCGTTCGAATGAAATTTATTCGCTAGTTTCTAAATTTGCATTAAAAAAAAACGATTTAAAGGGTTTATTAGAGAGGCTACTTCAAGAAAGTGGGGTTAAGTTTCAGAAAAATATGATGTTTTGCCAAAGGGGAGAAAAAAATATCGTGGTATAGCCGGGGGGACTATACCACGGGTGTCAAGGACACCTTCGCTTGCTGCCGGAGTGGTGCTAGGCACCACCTCTGGAATTCATTGTCAAAAGGCATTTGCTGCCCGACGAAGAACACTATAAAGTCTCGAACTTTTTTTCTTTATAAAATTAACGCCAACTTAGCATAAGATTTACGACATGATTTTAAGTTATTGATTTTAAATTGTTATTTGCCTAAAAATCTAAATGTATCGAATTAAACAAATAAATGAGAGATTAAGTAAAAACTAAATTTGACGTTTTTGACGTTAGTTTTTTAACGAAAGTAACGGTGAGACCATGTGCATAACATGGTTTTAAAAACGCAAAATTTGATTTCAGACAAGAATTGCAACCAATGGTTTAGTTAAAATCCCTAACAGAAATGAAAATAACTCTCATTATTAAAAGCAACTCAACTTATTGGGCTCTCCATGGAATTATCAAAATTACAGCAAGGGCAAGAAGCCATTATTATCGGTTTTGACAGACTCTCAAATGACGTTCGTAAAAAATTGATGGTAATGGGGCTACTGCCAAACACGCCGATCAAACTAATTCGTTTTGCCCCGATGGGAGATCCGATCCAAGTTGAAGTTCGCGGAGTCTCTATTGCGGTACGCGCGAATATGGCCGCGTCAATTTTGGTCGAGGTGAAGTAATGGACTATAAAATTCTAACCGTTGGTAATCCAAATAGTGGTAAAACGACGTTATTTAACGGTTTAACCGGTGCGAAGCAACAAGTGGGTAACTGGGCGGGTGTAACCGTCGAGAAAAAAACAGGTCGTTTCAATCATTCTGGTGACAGCTTTTTCTTAACCGACCTTCCTGGTATCTACGCGCTTGATAGCGGTAATGATGGTAATAGTATTGATGAATCTATTGCATCGCGCGCCGTTCTTACTCATCCGGCTGATTTGATCGTCAATGTGGTTGATGCGACGTGTCTCGAGCGCAGCTTATATATGACATTGCAGTTACGTGAATTGGGTCGCCCAATGATCGTGGTGCTCAATAAAATGGATGCACTTAAACGCGAGCGTCAGGTGATTGATACCAAAGCGTTAGAAAAAATGCTGGGTTGCCCTGTGTTTGCTATTTCGGCCAATAATAAAGGCCAAGTGGTTCAGTTCAAGCAATTATTGCACAAGTTGGTAGTCCAAGGCGTTACGCTAGACGAATTGAAGTTGGCTTACGACAGTGCATTTGAACGTGAAATTAGCAATGTTATGCCTATTTTCGAGGGCCAAGAAGTCGCCGCTCGTGCGCTTGCTATTCGAGCGTTAGAGAATGACGTTCTAGTCCTTAATTCGGTTAAATCGGAACAACGAGATATCATCTCTCAAGCTCAACACACACTCGATCTAGATATCGATTTACACGTCGCTGATGTGAAATACACATTCCTTCATCAACAATGTCAAAAAGTACGTCGTAGCGAAGGAAAGCTCAGTCATAGCTTCACTGAAAAAGTTGACAATATCATCCTTAATAAGTGGGTTGGTGTGCCTTTCTTCTTTGTCGTGATGTATTTGATGTTTATGTTCTCAATTAACGTTGGCGGCTCATTCATCGATTTCTTTGATATTGGTGTGGGTGCGGTATTAGTTGATGGTGGACACTACTTACTAGATGGTCACTTGCCTGTATGGCTGGTAACGCTAATTGCTGATGGTGTTGGTGGCGGTATTCAAACAGTAGCAACCTTTATCCCAGTGATTGCCTGTCTTTACCTATTTCTTGCTGTTCTAGAAAGCTCTGGCTATATGTCTCGCGCTGCTTTTGTATTGGACAAAGTGATGCAGAAGATTGGCTTGCCCGGTAAAGCATTTGTGCCATTGGTGCTAGGTTTTGGTTGTAACGTACCTTCAATCATGGCTACTCGTACACTTGATCAAGAGCGTGAGCGTAAGCTGGCGGCTTCTATGGCTCCATTTATGTCATGTGGCGCACGTCTACCTGTTTATGCGTTGTTTGCAGCGGCATTTTTCCCTGAAAGTGGTCAGAACGTCGTATTTGCTCTATACCTACTCGGTATTGTCGCGGCTGTATTTACCGGCTATGTGTTGAAAAAGACGCTTTACCCAGGTTCAAGTGACAGCCTAGTGATGGAAATGCCAGACTATGAATTGCCGACCATGCAAAACGTGATGATCAAGACTTGGCAAAAGCTGAAACGTTTTGTGCTTGGTGCAGGTAAAACCATCGTCGTGGTTGTGACGATTCTAAGTTTCCTTAACTCGATCGGTACTGATGGTAGCTTTGGTAACGAAGACAGTGAGAACTCAGTGCTATCGAAAGCGTCGCAAGTGGTTACGCCAATCTTCTCACCTATGGGTGTAAGAGAAGATAACTGGCCTGCAACGGTCGGTATTATTACAGGTATTTTTGCTAAAGAAGCGGTTGTTGGTACTCTGAACAGTCTATATGCCCCATCTGAAGGCGAAGACTCAGAATACAACCTAATCGCGAGTCTTCAAGAGGCAGTGATGACCATTCCAGATAACCTTGCGGGTCTAAACTATTCAGATCCACTAGGCGTCGAAGTGGGTGACTTAACCGATAGTTCGGCGGTAGCAGAAGACCAAGAAGTGGATGCGTCAATCTTTGGTA
Organism: Vibrio sp. N418; assembly: GCF_000222565.1. Classification (NCBI taxonomy): domain Bacteria; kingdom Pseudomonadati; phylum Pseudomonadota; class Gammaproteobacteria; order Vibrionales; family Vibrionaceae; genus Vibrio; species Vibrio sp. N418. The sequence continues at coordinate 1,345 of NZ_AFWD01000006.1, read as the reverse complement.
ATCTACAAGGTTATTTTGCAAGTAGCCATGCTGCATTTGCTTACCTAATCTTCATCTTGCTCTACACGCCTTGTGTGGCTGCGATGGGTGCTTATGTGCGTGAATTCGGCGCTAAATATGCCCGTTTCATTGCGGTGTGGACGATGGGCTTAGCTTACGGTAGTGCAACACTTTATTACCAAGCGAGTCACTTTGCTGACCATCCAGCGACAAGTGCTGCTTGGATTGGTGGTATTTTAGCCATAGGTGGCCTGACTTATCGTGCTTTGAAAGCGGCAGGTAAGAAACAACAAACGCTAGAGGTACAAATTGCATGATATTGACTGAATTGAAGCAACACATTGACGCACAGGGGAGTGCTTCGCGCAGTGAATTGGCGAAAAAATTTGCCCTAAGTGAAGACGGTGTTGATGCGATGCTGTCAGTTTGGATTAAGAAAGGTGTGATATCGCGTATGATTGACACCAATAAAGCTGACCATGTAACTCGCGTTCGCTATTCAGCCAATAAGCAAAATGGGTTGTCTTTGACGGTAATGATGTAATGACTCATCCTCAGTAGTCACCGGATAATAAAAACGCCACTCATCGAGTGGCGTTTTTATTTGTATCTAGCCTGTTTTTAAAGCGAAGAACTGCTCTACTTCGCTTTACTGAATAAGCTGCTCAGGCTGAGTACATTACTAATGCGAGTATGCAGCTGTTGTTGTTCTTCATTATCGCGGAAAATGCCTTGAGTGTTACCCCAAATCGGCCCTGGCCATGCTGCATCCGTTTGGAAGCGTGCGATGTGATGGATGTGCAGTTGTGACACCATGTTACCCAACGCGCCAAGGTTTAGTTTGTCTGGCTGGAAGGTCGCTTCCAATGCTTGGCTGACGGCTTGAGACTCTAACAGAAATTGCTGCTGTTCATGCATAGGCAAGTGGTGCAATTCTTTCAGGTTATTGCGCTGTGGCACCAAAATAACCCATGGCACCGTGTTGTCTTTATGCAAAAGCGCGACACAAAGTGGGAAGTGACCAAGTACCGTGGTGTCTTTAGCCAGTTGAGGGTGAAGTTCAAAGCTCATAGTCTTTCCAATTAATTGTTTTGCTTGAGTATAAGGTTGGAGGGAAGGTGTGGCTAGGTTATTACCGATTAAATGCAAGATTCCCTATCGCGTTCGTTCCTCACTGTAAGGAATGACGAATGAGGTATTTCGATTGGCAGGAATGATAGGCGAAGCTTTGATCTTCGTAACTATAAACGGCGATACAATTAAACGCTATCATCTTCAACAGCGAGCTAGGGAACGGATTTTACTATTTATACAGTAAAGCGGGATCCCCTATCACGTTCGTTCC
>NZ_AFWD01000007.1:0-3989 GCF_000222565.1 Vibrio sp. N418 | reverse complement strand
AAAAAAACAGTTGAGGGTTGCCCTTGTTGGTGGAAGCGAACTTGAAATTAATAAAGCAAGAAATGTAATTGGTGAAAAGTACCCTACGTTAGATATTGTATTTCATCATCACGGTTACATAGAAGATAATATAGCCACTGTTATTGATAAAATGAAAGATGAGAGAGTTGAATTAGTTATTGCTGGGCTTGGCACCCCTTTTCAAGAAGAATTTCTTATTGAGTGTTATAAGAATATAGACTCATTAGCTCTTGCTTTTACGTGTGGTGGCTTTTTAACACAGATATCTCAAAATGTAAATTATTTCCACCCTTTTTTCGATAAACTTAATTTGCGTTGGTTTCAACGTTTCATTAGGCATTCTTATGTTAGAAAACGTTTATTGATAGATTATCCAAAGTTTATTGTTGAATTCATACGACAGAACATAGCTAAATAATATGATTATATTAACAGGGGCAAGTGGGTTTCTTGGGACGCATTTAGTAAACAGAATTGGAAATGACAAACTAATTTTGGTAAATAGAACCTCATTAAAAGACAACGCATATATAAAAGATATTAATTCTCACACGAATTATAATGACTTATTGTGTGGTGTTAATTGTATAATACATTCTGCTGCTCGCGTCCACGTCATGAATGATAATTCGGAAAATCCTTTAGATGATTATCGAGAAGTAAATACCAAGGGAACTCTAAATCTTGCACGACAAGGAGTGGCGGCAGGTGTTAAACGTTTTATCTTTATTAGCTCGATTAAAGTAAATGGAGAGTCAACAAAACTTAACAAGCCATTTAAATCCACAGATGATCGCCGTCCTGAAGATTTTTATGGCCAATCAAAAGCAGAAGCAGAAGTGCAGCTGTTACAACTTGCGGAAGAAACAGGCCTAGAGGTCGTTATTATCCGACCAACGCTTGTTTATGGTCCTAGCGTTAAAGCTAACTTTGCTTCTTTAATGAACTTGGTTTCTAAAGGGTTACCGTTACCATTTGGGTTCCTTACTAATAATAAACGTAGTTTAGTATCTGTTAATAACCTAGTTGATCTTATTATAACATGCATTGCTCACCCTAAAGCTGCGAATCAAGTGTTTTTAGTTTCTGATGACCATGATGTATCAACATCAGAAATGGTACGTGAAATGGCTAAATCGCTAAATAAGCCTCAATGGCAGATTCCTATTCCTAAATGGAGTTACAGATTGGCTGGTAGTGTTTTTGGAAAGCAAGATACAGTTGATAGATTATTGGATTCATTGCAGGTTGATATCACGCACACAAAAAAAACGCTTGGTTGGAAACCACCGCAAACATTAGAAGATGGTTTTAAAGAAACAGCAGAAGCTTTCTTATCAAATAAAGAGAACAAACAATGATCCGAATGATAGACATCTTAGCAGCTTTTTTTGGCTTGTTTTTTTTATGGCCAATTTTACTTTTTGTCTTAATTGTTGGTTTATTCGATACAGGCTCGCCTATATTCATTCAAACTCGAGTAGGTAAAAATAAAAAAGCTTTTAGGTTAATAAAATTCCGAACTATGTCAGTCGAAACAAAATCAGTAGCCAGCCACTTAGCAAATCATGCATCTATTACAAAGCTAGGTAAATTTTTACGTAAAACTAAGATTGATGAGTTACCTCAATTAATTAATGTGTTAAAAGGTGAGATGAGTCTAGTAGGTCCTCGCCCAAATTTATTCAATCAAGAAGAGTTGATCCAAGAACGTGATGCTTTAGGTGTGTATGACGTACTACCTGGTGTTACAGGTTTAGCTCAAGTTCAAAATATTGATATGTCGACGCCAACATTACTTGCGAAGACTGATAAGCAAATGATTGATAATCTTACGCTCAAAAATTACTTCAAGTACATTCTCATGACCGTGTCTGGGAGTGGCAATGGTGACGCCGCTAAGTAGTTCAAATTTAGATTTGAATCGCGACATCTACTTAAAACGCCAGTACAATACTGGCGTTTATTATTTCAAAGAGAGTGCCATGGCTAGGTTAAATTTGATTTGGAATCTATCTCGTTTGAATAAGCGAATCATTAGTATTTCTATCGATACGTTGTTTGTTATTACTTCGTTTTTTATCGCTTATTGGGCGCGTGTGGGTACAGTTGTTCCAGTTCGAGATTCTTTAGTTCAATCAGTGATCGTTGGAACATTAGTGATCACAATATTAGCTTTTACCAAGTTAGGGTTATACCGTGCTGTATTGAGGTACCTTACATTCCACGCTTTAGCAGTTGTTAGCATTGGTACCTTGATATCAGCCCTTTCTGTTGCGGTGCTTGCATTCTACTTTGATGCGCCTATCCCTCGTTCGATCCCTATTATCTATGCTGCTTTTCTTTGTCTACTTTGTGGTGGCTCACGATTAATTGTTCGTGTACTTGTCACGCAAGCGAATAAAAAAGGCAGTAAGCCTGTACTGATCTATGGTGCGGGTTCTGCTGGTCGCCAGCTCGCGATTGCGTTGAGAAATTCTGATACCCATAAAGTTGTTGGTTTTATCGATGAAGATGAAACCTTAAAGAATACTGTTTTGATGGGCTTAACGGTTAGTCGTCTAGAAAGATCTGAATATTTGGTTCGTAAACACAAGGTTGAGCAAGTTTTACTTGCCGTCCCTAGTGCTTCTCGTGCTCGACGTAAGGCGATATTACATTCGTTAGTAAATCTTCCTGCCGAAGTGCTTACTGTTCCTGATATGAAAGATATTGTCGATGGTAAAGCTAAAATTGATGAGCTTAAGGATGTTGCAATAGAAGATTTATTGGGTCGTGACTCAGTCGCGCCTCAGCAAGTCTTAATGGAAGCAAATATCAAAAATAAAGTCGTTATGGTAACAGGCGCTGGAGGATCGATTGGTTCCGAGTTATGCAGGCAGATTGTTAGAAATAAACCTAAGAAATTAGTGCTATTTGAACTTTCGGAGTTTGCACTATACCAAATAGATAGAGAGTTGAATGCGCTAGTCAGTAGTGAACAATTGGAAGTAGAGATCATTCCTTTGTTGGGTTCTATTCAGCGTATTAATCGACTTGCGACGGTAATGAAAAGCTTTTTGGTGCAAACTGTTTATCACGCCGCGGCTTATAAACATGTTCCATTGGTTGAGTTTAACGTGGTTGAAGGTGTGCGTAATAATGTCTTTGGTACTTTCTATACAGCTCAAGCGGCGATTGAAGCCGGAGTGGAATCTTTTGTCCTTATTTCAACCGATAAAGCGGTTCGCCCAACTAATGTGATGGGAACAACCAAGCGAGTTGCTGAGCTTGGCTTGCAGGCGTTAGCGGAACAAGAAAATGCAAAGTCCAAAGGAACTCGAGTTTGTATGGTGCGTTTTGGCAACGTATTGGGATCTTCTGGTTCAGTGATACCTGTGTTTAAAAAGCAAATTGCTTTAGGTGGCCCTGTTACGGTCACCCATCCTGATATTATTCGTTATTTCATGACTATTCCTGAAGCCGCTCAACTTGTGATTCAAGCAGGGGCAATGGGTAGAGGTGGTGATGTGTTTGTTCTGGACATGGGAGAGCCAGTAAAAATCACTGACTTGGCGAAGAATTTGATTTATCTTTCTGGATTAGAGGTTAAGTCGGAGGAGAACCCGCTCGGTGATATTGAAATTAAATTTTCTGGCTTGCGCCCGGGTGAGAAGTTGTTTGAAGAGTTGTTGATTGGCGATAATGTTGAGGGTACGGCTCATGAAAGAATCATGACCGCTCAAGAACGATTTCTCCCAATGGTTGAATACCAAGAGTTGCTCGCAGCTCTCGACGAAGCTTGTCATAATTTTGAACATGAAAAGATCCGCCAGATCTTACTTGAAGCACCAACGGGTTTTGAGCCAACGGACGGCATTGGTGATTTAGTCTGGAAACAGACTCAGATTGAATCTGATCCTGAAATGAACAAATTACATTGATAAAATTAATTTGTCTGTCTTATAAAAATAGAGCTCCGAAAGGAG
>NZ_AFWD01000008.1:0-250 GCF_000222565.1 Vibrio sp. N418 | reverse complement strand
GGGACGAACGTGATAGGGAATCTCGCTTTACTATATAAATAGTAAAGTCCGAGCTCTAGCTTGCTGTTGAAGGTGGCTACGTTTAACTGTATCGCCTTTTTTATCTACTAATGCCAAACCTTCACCTGTCATTCCTTTCAATCGGCAAACCTAAATTCGTCATTCCCTACAGTGAGGGACGAACGTGATAGGGAATCTCGCTTTACTGTATAAATAGTAAAATCAGCCCCCTAGCTCGTTCTTGAAGATG
>NZ_AFWD01000009.1:0-51402 GCF_000222565.1 Vibrio sp. N418 | reverse complement strand
TGCTCGGCAGCCCTTTCCTTTTGTACTCTAAAAGGAGATTATTCAGATACAATCTCGAATGCATTAGCCTTTCGTCGGTATTTCCAACTGCATTTCAGGAATCGCCGCTTTTTTCGCTTTCACTTTGCGCATAACTAACCAAACAATTAAGCCCAAAGTAATCATCACAATATTCCCTAACGCGATAATCATCAAACTTCGATTACGCTGTGATTCACGCTCTTGTTTAATGCGGATTTCTTCTAAACGCTGAGCTTGTTTGATGCGCTCTTCTTCTTGCAAGCGACGAGTTTCAGCCAGATCAATGTCTTTCACTACACTGTAAGTTTGCTCAGATAGAGGGAACATCAACTCGCGATGTGAGCCAAGCTCAGTGGCAAACACTTTGCCATTCCAAGAATACTCACCAATCACGCCACTGTATGGGATATCAAGTTCAACCTTCATTGCCTCTTTATCTGCCGCAGAGTTTTCAACCGCTATTTCCTCACCCCGCGCATCCCTATGTTCAATATGAGCGGCCAGTGACCCCGGTTGAATCATGCCTTGTTCACCAGAGAAGATCACTTGGTGAGCTTGATTTTCCGTCCGAGACTGAATAAAGGAAAGTTCGATTGGGCTTGGGTAAACCAATACCTCTTGCTCTTGAGCCCGTAAGAAAACCCCATTGCCTGAAGTAATGCGCACCCGATATTTACCCGGAGCGGAAGTAATCGGCAATGAAACCGTAAACACGCCATCACCCGGTTTTTCATCCAAACCTTGGCCGTCATCAGCAAAAACGCCGACCTCAATCGGCACAGGGCGCGCTTCCTTGATCAAGCTAGCTTCATTTTCAATGTACTTAGTAAAGGTGACTTTTAGCTCCACGCGATCCAAAAAGTCACGCAGCACTAAGGGTTTATCATTGGATGTTAAGCGAGCCGTAAACTTCATCTCTTCGCCTTGAAATAGGCGTTCAGGTAATGCTTGCGCTGACAGTTTAAGATGGGAAATCAGTTTAATTTTATTTTTTGGCGTTACTTTGCCAATCGCCTGCCAAGGACCTGGCATTGGGTTTTCGATCGACACGATATCCATCGCCGACTCTTGATACCAACTGACGTTATCGGGGCTACGATGGGAGTAGTATTTACGACCGTCAGGACGCACCAGCACCACAGGTTGTGAGGATTCTGCGCGATAAATAACAAAAGTAATGTGTTCAATACTAGGATCAACCCGAAAACGGTTATCTAACAGCGTCATCGAACTTTCAGATGTTGCCGTTGCGGACGTTGAGGAGCTCTGAGCGGCAAAGCTCAATGAACAAATGCATAACCCTAGCAAGGCAAACCAAATCCTCAACATCTTCTCTCCTATTGACGCCAGAGGCAGCTTCCGCTTTTCTCTACGATATCTAAACGACTATTATGGGCTTCTATCTCATCGGCAGTAGCGCGTAAAACCTTTAGTGCTTTTCGCTGACTAGAAGCTCGTTTTATTGACTCACCTCCCACTCCTTCACCATCTCCGCTGCCGGGATTGAATTGTAAAGTGGTTTGTCCGCCCGTCATTAATAAGTAAACGTCGGCTAGGATTTCCGCATCGAGCAATGCGCCATGGAGGGTACGGTGCGAGTTATCGATGCCGTAGCGATCACACAAGATATCAAGGTTATTACGTTTACCAGGGAAGATTCTCTTCGCCATGGCAAGGGTATCGGTCACCTTGCAATATTGCTCAGTATTACCTATCGAGGCATCCAACTTCTCGAATTCATAATCCATAAAGCCGACGTCGAAGGGCGCATTATGCGCGACCAATTCTGCACCTTGGATAAATTCTAAAAACTCGCGGTGCACATCACGGTATTCTGGTTTATCACGCAAAAATTCATCGGTGATACCGTGGATAGCCACCGCTTCGGCTTGAATTTCACGATCGGGCTTTATGTAGACGTGGAAATGACGACCCGTCAATTTGCGGTCAATGATTTCCACCGCACCGATTTCAACAATACGGTGACCAAGGTAATGTGGGCCGCCATCTTGATTCATACCGGTGGTTTCGGTATCGAGAACCACGATGCGATGCTGATTTGAATTGTTACTGGTATTCATTGCAGGCTATATGTCAGACTATATGGATTATGAGCTAACACCTATAGTATCAAATCATGACGAAACAAGTGGAAATTTTCACTGATGGTTCTTGTTTAGGTAACCCAGGCCCAGGTGGCTATGGCGTTGTTCTCCGTTATAAGCAAGTGGAAAAAACACTCGCTGAAGGCTTCACCCTCACCACCAACAATCGCATGGAAATGCTGGCAACCATTGTGGCTCTAAAAGCCTTAAAGGAACCATGCCAAGTGATTCTGACTACGGATAGCCAATATGTGCGTCAAGGCATCACGCAATGGATCCACAATTGGAAAAAACGCGACTGGAAAACCGCCGATAAAAAACCGGTAAAAAATGCTGATTTATGGAAGGCACTGGATATAGAAACCCAGCGTCATGATGTCGACTGGCGCTGGGTAAAAGGTCACGCCGGTCATCGCGAGAACGAAATGTGTGATGAACTGGCCCGTACAGCCGCTGAAAATCCAACAAAAGTGGATCACGGCTATATCCCAAGCAGCTAAATTACTAAGAACTGTATTCCTAAGGACTAGGCAATTAGGCCATTACGCTTAGCCCTCATAAGCTTACGACTTAGTACAATTCGATTTAGACGAAACTTTGTAGTTGACGCCCACTGGCGTCAATTTCCGTTTCAGCTTCCAATGCGGTTTGATCGGCTTTAATGGATAAGTTCTTTTACGCGCGACAATAAAATACAAACTCCCCATTGGCGCAGCCCAATCACCAATACTGTTTTCCAGCCATGTCCAACAAGTGCGATGAGTCTGCATCGGAAACAACCCATACTGATCACAAGCCACCACTTGATAATTCAAGATCCCCAACCAGTCCTTAATTCGACTGGCGGTAAACATGCGGCCACTCCACGGCAAATTATTTTTGCGCCAAGGCATGAAACTGGCGAGCCCAGTAAAACTCAATGGGTTAAAACCGGTTAGAATCAAATAACCATCATCAATCATCACTCGATCGACTTCTCGCAACATGCGATGAGGATCATTACAATAGTCGAGTTGATGGGCGAGAATCACCGTATCAAAGCTTTTTTCCAAAAATGGCAAATCGTAACCATCTGCAATCACGTTATGCAAAGGATTGTGGATATCGAGATTAACTTGATGTTGTATATTGCAGTTGCAGCTCGTAAGCTCGCAGCTTAAACCACCTAACTTGAGCATGTGGTAGCCAAAAAGCTTAGGGCACCACTCATCAAGCCGAGTTTGGATCGATTCGTTAACCCATTGGCCATTTTTTAATTGTGCCCAAGAATGGGGCTGTACAAGCTTTTTTTCACTGCGTGCTGGTTTCATAACGAGCTCACTTTGATAAATGGAGATAAAACCATGTTAGATATCAAAAGCATACCTGCCTTTAACGACAATTACATCTGGCTCATCCAAAATAGCGATCGTCGTTGCGCGGTTGTCGACCCAGGCGATGCGGCGCCCGTACTAGCCTACTTACAACAACATGAGTTAACTCTAGAAGCAATCTTAATTACCCACCACCACCATGATCACATTGGCGGCATTCCTGAGTTAGTTCGTCAATTCCCAACCATTGACGTGGTCGGCCCAGCCAATGAGCCAGTTCCAACCTTAACCCACCCTGTTGAAGCCGGCGATCAAATTCATCTTTTTGATGAAGTCTTTTTTGTACTCGGTCTGGAAGGTCACACTTTGGGCCATGTCGGTTATGTGGGCGATGGCAAACTTTTCTGTGGTGATACGCTATTCTCTGCCGGATGCGGGCGTGTTTTTGAAGGCACCATGGAGCAGATGCATCAATCACTGAGCAAACTGGCGGCACTGCCGGAAGAAACCGAAGTTTACTGCGCTCATGAATACACTTCGAGCAATCTTGCTTTCGCTATGGCGGTCGAACCCGACAACGCCCAATTGCAAAAATATCGTGAAGAAGTCAATCGTCTTAGAGCGCAAAATAAACCAACACTGCCAAGCACCATCCGTCGTGAAAAATGGATTAATCCTTTTTTACGTGTTGATGAAGCCAGTGTCATAAAATCAGTAAGCAACCGAACGACACAAATGGATCCTGTGTCAATTTTTACAGCATTGCGTGAGTGGAAAAACGAATTTTAACGTTTTCCTGCTTGTCACTCAGCTAATGAGACAAGTATTATCAGCAGCCGTTGAAAAGAAGGGCTGTAACATGCGATTTAAACACAGCTGGGTTCTGGCACTGGTATTAACCGGTTGTCAAATGACCCAGCCTACTACTCAAGATTCTGATGTAGAAACCACCTCAGATAAGACCTCTACTGCAACAGTAGTTCCTGCAACATCAGCCACTACGCCTGTAGAATCTCAAGTAGTTGCAACGCCGGTTGTGACACCTCAGTCACAACAAGATGTGTGGAAACGTATCGCGATGCAGCTTGAGATGCCAATTCCCGACCATAAAACGGTCGATTACTACCGTACTTGGTATCTCAAACACCCAGGGCATCTAAAAACCGTTTCTCAACGCGCCCAGCCATTTCTTTATCTAATTACAGAAAAAATTGAGCAACGTGGTTTACCATTAGAGCTCGCTCTATTGCCCGTTGTAGAAAGCTCGTTTGATGCTTTTGCGTATTCACACGGCAGTGCGGCGGGTCTTTGGCAGTTTGTCCCTTCAACAGGCAAAATGTACGGCCTTGAACAAGACTTTTGGTATGACGGTCGCCGTGACGTCGATGCAGCAACGGATGCAGCCTTAGACTTTCTAACCGACCTCAACAAACGCTTTGACGGCAACTGGTCACATGCGATTGCTGCCTACAACAGTGGCGGTGGTCGTGTATCGAGCGCCATTCGTAAAAACACCAAAGCAGGTAAACCGATCGACTTCTTCTCTCTTTCGTTACCAAAAGAGACCAGTGCGTATGTACCTAAGCTGCTAGCCCTTGCGGACGTGATCGCCAATCAAGAAAAATACGGAATTGATATCCCGCCGATTGCTAACAAGCCTGTGGTCGAATTGGTGAAACCGAATGAACAGCTTGATCTCGCGATTGCCGCCAACTACGCCGATATTTCTGTCCATGAGCTACAAAGCTTAAATCCAGCTTACAACCAATGGGCTACCTCACCTGACGGTAATACACAACTGTTGCTGCCTATCGCTTCAGTCGATAAATTTAACGCGCAATTGGCACAAAATCGCGGCAAAGGCATGAAGGTTGCTCGCTATAAAGTGCAATCAGGCGACACCATCAGCGTGCTAGCAACCAAGTACAACACCACCAGCCAAGTGATTCGTACTGCGAATAACATGACCAACAATAACATCCGTATTGGTCAACATCTGCTGATCCCAATTTCAACCAAAGATGACAAGGCTTACGCACTCAGTGCCAGCAATCGTCTAGCGAAAACCCAAGCGAAAGCTCGTGGTAAATACAAATTGACTCATACTGTCGCCAAAGGCGATAGTTTGTGGAGTATCGCCAAAGCCAATAAGGTGTCACACACTTCACTGGCGAAATGGAATGGTATGGGCCCACGTGACACGCTACGTATTGGCCAAGATTTAGTGATCTGGAAAAACAGCGCTGATGGTGCTGTGATCCGCACGGTCTTTTATCAAGTTCGTAGCGGTGATACCGTGAGTGGCATTGCGAGTAAATTCAAGGTAAGAACCACCGATGTCGTGAAGTGGAATGGTCTTGAGAAGAAAAAGTACTTAAAGCCAGGTCAAAAACTGAAGCTGTATGTCGACGTGACTAAGGTGAGTGTATGACGCCATCAAGCAACCCTTTGAGCATGCTAGTTGATATTTTTCGCTCGCCTAGCGCCACTTTTATCGCCCTACATCAAAATGGTATGTGGGGTTGGCAGCCTTTCATTGTTTTGCTGCTGACACCATTTTTATTCTGGGGCGCCTACTTTGACATCGTCAATTTTGCATGGCTTAAGCAAGCTTTGCTCCCCCAATTAGAGCAAGTGAATCCAAGCCAAGTAGCCTTGCTAGATGCTAATACCTTGATGGCAAGTGAAATCATTGCCGAGGTTTTAGGTCGTATTACCAGTGTAACACTATTGGCTTTTTGGTTTCATTTTGCGACGAAGCCAAGCCAGCATCAACAGGGATACTGGAAATGGTTTGCAGCCAGCTGCGCGATTTTATTCCCGGCCGTACTGGGCGATTTGGCGAGCTATGTCAGCGCCTTACTCAAGCACGGCCAAGTGCTAAGTTATGCAGCCAACCTTAATAGCCTTAATGGTTTATTGAAACTGCCAATGACCAATGATTGGTTTTCATTTGCCAGTTCATTACCGCTGTTAATGCCATGGTATATCGCCCTCGGTTATGCCGCGGTCGGTACATGGACAGAATTCGAACGTGGCCAAGCCTTAGCGATTTCTGCCCTTCCTTGGGTGGTTGTTTACACTATTTGGGCGCTGTTTCTACTGATTTTCTAATACGCTTTGCACTGACGGTAACAAACGAAAATAGACTTCAATCGGATTATGGTCAGAGGCGTCAGAAATGGGCGCCTCTGCTTTTTCTAGCGTTAAGCCACGATAAAATAGATGATCAAGCGGTAAACCATTAATAAATTGCTTACGATGATCCAATTGATAATCCACTTCTTGCACTCCAACCTGTGCTAATACCCCTTTCATCACCGCTAAACGTTGTTCACTCCAGCTATTAAAGTCACCTGCAACAATAACAGGCCCTGTATGCGCCTTGAGAACGTTAGCTAACTTTTCAAGTTGATGATGATACTCTTGCGTACCATAAGTAAAGTTCACCGCATGGATATTAACCACCGCCAGCGTCTGCCCATTCGATAGTGCATAAGTGGCAAACAGCGCTGATTTCGGCAAGCGTAACCAAGGCTCCATCTCAGTATACCCGCAAGCACGTTTAGGCAATTGATGCGCCAAATTGAGCACACCTGCCGAAGTATCAAATGCTTTAAAGGCATCAACCAAATTTCCACTCCACTGCCCAGCATCGATCCAAGCGCGTAACTCTTCTGTCATGCTCGCTTCTTGCAACAGTAGCAATTGCTTATCTTGAGCAAGTCCCTCTAGAGCCTGTTGCCAGTTAGAACGATTTTGCTTATAGATATTCCATACCAATAGGTTTAATTGACCATCATGATCAAGTATTTGAGGGGCTGGGTTTTGATAACAAGCCAATTCGGGCTGCATGTCATTGGCCGAGACTGTCGGCGGCGTAATCGTCGTGACCTGTGCGGTGTCAGGTAAGGTAAAAACACTTCGATAGCCTGCGTAACTGGCAACAGTGACTACCAATGTAAATATGAGGAGAGTTCTTTTTTTCATAATGGGGGATAATGCTCATCCAGCCAAAAGCTGATTGAATATCCTTATTGATTTAAAGCGTCGCCATCCAATATGGCCAGCCCAAAAAATAAAAGAGCCATGCGGCTCTTTTATCTGAATTAGATTGCGTCTTCGTCTTCTTCACCAGTACGAATACGAACAACACGTTCAACGCTAGTGATAAAGATTTTACCATCACCAATTTTTCCGGTTTGCGCCGTTTCAATAATGGTATCGACACACTGATCCGCGACATCATCAGTCACGACGATTTCAAGCTTCACTTTTGGTAAAAAGTCGACCATATACTCTGCACCACGGTACAGCTCTGTATGACCTTTTTGACGGCCAAAGCCTTTTACTTCCGATACAGTCATACCGGTAATACCAACTTCTGCGAGTGCTTCGCGCACATCATCCAGCTTAAAAGGCTTAATGATCGCCTCAATCTTTTTCATGTTCATCCCTTAAACTTACGTTATTTCAATCATTATCCCAAAAAGAGTCGCGAATAAAAAGCCCAAGCCTTTAGCCTAACGTGCTTTTGCTCGCCAATCCAATTTATAACCTTTACCAGCAAAAGGTTTGCAAATAAATAGCCCTAGCACCGCAACCACCTCATCACCACATAATAAGATCGGTGTACGACGTCTTAACCAGCTCGGCACGCCATACTCTTGAAATAATTTTTTCAATTTACGGCTATGCCCACGACCAACCGGATGAGCAGTTAAACCTTCCGGGTTGAAACTTATCGACAGTTGGCTCACTTGCTGCTCGGTTAGTGCCAGCTCTCCCATTGGAGAGGCTGATAACCGCAATTCTCCAACGCCATCAGGAAGTATCAGGCATTGTTCAACATACAATGGCGCCTGCCAATGACTGATTTCTTCGGCAGGCAATACTTGATATAAACATTGCGCAAAACGACGTATCTGTATCTGACCTAAATTGAGAATAGGGTTGGCATCATCGGTCGCCAAAGCCACTTGCTGCCAAATTAAAACCAGATGATCACGGCTTGGCATACGCAATTGAGCCTCGGCAAACCACATGCGCAGTAACTGCATGCGTACCCGCTCACTTTTGCTTTCTAGAGTAGCAATAGAAAGGCTGCCATCACTCGCCAACGCGCTTTCAAATTGCTCTGTCAGTAATTCGACGAGTAACGCTTCTTGTTCTGCACATAGCTCTGCACTGCGCTGCACCGCACTATGGATATGAGGCCAACGCTGCTTGAGTACAGGAGTAATTTGATGGCGAATAAAGTTACGGTCAAAACGCGTATCTTGATTGCTTTCATCTTCCACCCATTGCAACTGTAACTGCTGTGCCACTCGCTCAATCTCTGTACGTGGCACGGTAAGTAAAGGCCGTACGATTAAGCCATTTCGCCACGGCATCACTTGCGCCATCGCCGAGAGTCCTTTTGGACCACTCCCCCGCTTTAAGGCCAGTAAAAATGTTTCTAATTGATCATCGCTATGTTGACCGGTAATCAATATATCGCCAGCCCCAACGTGCAGGTTAAGCGCTTGATAGCGAGCCTCGCGGGCACATTCCTCAAGGCTTTGCCCACTATGATCAAGCTGAACCTGCTCAACCACACATTTTATTCCTGCTTGCTGTGACCATTGCTGGCACTGCAGAGCCCATTGGTCAGCATTTACACTTAATCCATGGTGCACGTGCACTGCCAAGCAGACAACACCATGCGTTTGTTGATAGCGGCTCAATAAAGCCAATAGTAAGCGGGAATCAACCCCGCCGCTCAATGCTAAAACGATTTTGTTAGGCTGTTGCTGTTGCAGTGATTGAGAAAAAATGGCGTAAAGAGAGTCCATGGCCGCTCACAAGAGTGTCTTAAGTCATCGCTATTCTAGCGCAAAACAAAAAGGGTTGAGACCATGCTCAACCCTTTTCTTTGTTATTCAATGAATCAACAGTAACCGTAGCTCATTAAACGCTGGTAACGACGAGCCATCAAAGATTCTTCGTCAAACTGTTCCAACTCAGCAAGTTGACGCAATAGCGTTTCTTTTACATTTTCTGCCGTTTGTTTATGGTCGCTGTGCGCACCACCTAACGGCTCACTGATAATCTCATCGATTAGTTCTAGCTCTTTCAAACGTGGAGCGATAAGACCCATCGCTTCCGCCGCCTGAGGCGCTTTATCTGAATCACGCCATAAGATAGAAGCACAGCCTTCTGGCGAAATCACTGAGTAGGTTGAGTACTGTAGCATATTGACATAGTCACCTACACCAATCGCCAATGCACCACCTGAACCGCCTTCACCGACTACGTTACAGATAACGGGAACGGTTAGACCAGCCATGACTTTTAGGTTGGTTGCGATCGCTTCTGATTGGCCACGCTCTTCAGCACCAAGACCTGGGTATGCGCCCGCGGTGTCGATAAAGGTGATGATCGGCATGTTAAAACGTTCTGCGGTTTGCATTAAACGCAGTGCTTTACGGTAGCCTTCCGGTTTTGGCATACCAAAATTACGTCTTACTTTCTCTTTGGTTTCACGACCTTTTTGATGACCAATGATCATCACTGGGCGGCCTTCTAAACGTGCAATACCACCAACAATCGCTTTATCATCAGCGTAAGCACGATCGCCTGCAAGTTCATCAAATTCAGTAAAGATATGCTCGATGTAGTCCAAGGTATACGGACGACGAGGGTGACGAGCAAGTTGAGCCGTTTCCCACGCACCTAAGTCGCTGAAGATTTTCTTCTTAAGCTCTAAGCTCTTCTTCTCTAGCTGCTCAATCTCTTTATTAAGATCTACACCAGCATCACCACCATGGCGAGAAACGTCACGCAGCGCTTCGATTTTAGCTTCAAGTTCTGCGATAGGCTTTTCAAATTCTAGAAAGTTTAGGCTCATCTATCGATCCTTTTATATTCGGCAATCAGTGCCGAATTTAGTTAAATTCGAGTTCTACTTGGTCAGGTCCAAGCAGCTGTTTTAAATCATCAAGTAGCGTGTCGCTTGGCGTTACGCGCCACTCAGTACCCAACGTTAAGCGCGCTCTAGCATCTGAACGTTGGTAGTATACATGGACAGGAATCGTTCCTGCACGATAAGGCTCTAAGATGGTATTAAAGCGCTCAAAAAATTGGTTATCGATTTGTGCTTCACTAATCGAAACAGAAAGGCCACGCGCGTATTTTTCGCGGGCACTGCCAAGATCCATGACCTCGCGCGCGGTCATTTTAAGACCCCCGTTGAAATCATCAAAGCTGACCTGTCCTGAAACGACTAAAATTTTATCGCTTTCAAGTAATTCTGCATATCGTTCTAGCGCATCTGAGAACAACATCACTTCCATTCGGCCACTGCGATCATCGAGTGTCATCAAGCCAATACGATTTCCTCGCTTGGTGGTCATCACTCGCGCGGCAATCACCAAGCCCGCAATCGTAACCGATTGATCGCGACGAGTCGGTGTTGCATCATTAAGTCGACAGCTAGTGTACTTGCCCAGTTCCTTGATGTAGGCATTAATTGGGTGACCGGTCAAATAAAGACCAAGTGTATCACGCTCACCTTCCAGCCATACTTTTTCAGGCCACGGCGGCACTTTAGTATATTTATGCTCAACTTCTTCAGGGGCTTCGGTGAGTACACCAAACAGATCTGTTTGACCAAAGGACTCAGCTTGATGATGTTGACTCGCGGCCTTCACCGCATCATTCAATGAGGCCATCAAAGCGGCACGGTGTGGGCCTAATCGGTCCAATGCACCAGCATAGATCAATTTTTCTATCACGCGTTTATTGACCTTTTTCAAATCAATACGAGCGCAAAAATCAAACAAATCCTTAAAGTGACCATCTTGGTTTCGCGACGCTAATATCGCTTCAATTGGACCTTCACCAACCCCTTTAATTGCACCGATACCGTAAACAATTGCGCCGTCTTCATCAACATTAAAGCGGTACAAACCTGAGTTAATGTCTGGCGGTAACACTTTCAGCTTCATGCGCAAGCATTCATCGACCAAGCCAACCACTTTTTCGGTGTTGTCCATATCGGCCGTCATTACAGCCGCCATAAATTCAGCTGGGTAATGGGTTTTTAACCATAATGTTTGGTAAGAAACCAGTGCGTAAGCGGCTGAGTGCGATTTGTTAAAACCGTAACCTGCGAACTTTTCTACTAAGTCGAAGATTTTCATCGCCAATTCGCCATCAACGCCGTTGGCTACCGCGCCTTCTTCGAAGGTAGCACGCTGCTTGGCCATCTCTTCCGGTTTTTTCTTACCCATCGCACGACGAAGCATATCCGCGCCACCAAGGGTATAACCAGATAACACCTGTGCGATCTGCATGACCTGTTCTTGATAAAGAATGATGCCGTACGTCGGCTCTAGAATCTCTTTTAGTGACTCATGTTGCCACTTTTCATCTGGATAAGAGACCGCTTCTCGGCCATGCTTACGGTCGATAAAGTTATCTACCATGCCCGACTGTAGTGGGCCCGGACGGAATAGAGCCACCAATGCGATGATATCTTCAAAACAGTCTGGTTGCAGACGCTTGATCAGCTCTTTCATACCACGAGATTCAAGCTGGAATACCGCCGTGGTTTCTGAGTTTTGCAGCAACCGGAACGACGCTTCATCAGCCAGCGGAATAGACTCGATACGTACCGGAGCTTTTCCTTCGCGCTCAAGACGCGGGTTGATCAGGCGCAATGCCCAGTCAATAATAGTCAGCGTACGCAGACCCAAGAAGTCGAATTTTACCAGACCTGCTGTTTCAACATCATTCTTATCAAATTGAGTAACAGGGAAGTGCCCTTCCGCATCGGCATAGATAGGCGCAAAATCGGTAATCGTGGTTGGAGAGATAACTACACCACCCGCATGTTTACCTGCGTTTCGTGTACAACCTTCCAGAATACGGCACTTATCAATCAGCTCTTTGACTTCTTCATCCGCAGCATACAACTCTGGTAATGCCGGCTCTGCAGCAAAGGCTTTTTCGAGTGTCATACCCGGATCTGGCGGCACAAGCTTGGAGATGCGGTCAACAAAACCAAATGGATGACCTAAAACACGGCCAACATCGCGAATAACCGCTTTCGCCGCCATGGTACCAAAGGTAATGATCTGTGATACCGCATCACGCCCATACATTTCGGCTACGTGGTCAATCACTTGGTCACGCTTATCCATACAGAAATCGACGTCGAAATCGGGCATTGAGACACGTTCTGGGTTTAGAAAACGTTCGAACAGCAGATCGTATTCAAGTGGATCCAAATCCGTGATCTTCAGGGCGTATGCCACCAATGAGCCAGCACCTGAACCACGACCCGGACCAACAGGAATCTCATTGTCTTTTGACCACTGGATAAACTCCATTACGATCAAGAAGTAACCTGGGAATCCCATCTGGTTGATTACGTCGAGTTCAATCTGCAGACGCTCATCATATTCTGGGCGACGAGCCAAACGGACGGCTTCATCAGGAAAGAGGAATTCTAAACGCTCTTCTAAGCCTTCACGTGACTTCATCACAAGAAAGTCTGTTTCTTCCATCCCTTCAGTTGGGAAAGCGGGTAGGAAGTACTCCCACAGCCTTACTGTCACATTACAACGCTTAGCAATCTCAACACTGTTCTCGAGTGCTTCAGGGACGTCCGCGAATAGCTCGCACATCTCTTCTTCACTACGTAGGTATTGCTGAGAGCTGTAATTCTTAGGACGACGAGGGTCCTCTAGGGTATAACCATCGTGGATAGCCACGCGGATTTCGTGCGCATCAAACAAATCTTCACGCAAGAAGACCACTTCATTGGTGGCGACAACAGGTAAGTCAGCGCGCTCGGCCAACTCTAACGCAAAGTGAAGGTAGCTCTCTTCATCGGCACGACCCGTACGTGTCAATTCAAGGTAAAAGCGATCGGCAAAGTGTTGCTGATAAAAGCCCACACACTGATTCACCAATGCTTGGTTGCCTTTTAAAAGCGCTTTACCAATTTCGCCACTTTTACCGCCAGAGAGAATGATCAGCCCTTCCGCTAATTCCACTAACCACTCTCTATCGATAACGGGCTGGTGTTGAACGTGCCCACGCAAGTACGCTTTCGAGATCAACAGAGTTAAGTTTTTATAACCCGTATTATCGCTCGCAATAACGGTTAATTTAGTCAGTTCATCACCAAATTCTGGTGACTGCATGACAAAATCAGCACCAATGATGGGTTTGATACCACAGCCGTGCGCCGCACCATAAAACTTCACCAAACCACATAAGTTGGTAAAATCGGTCAATGCCATTGCAGGCATACCCATCTCGGCGACTTTCTTCACCAGCGGAGGCACTTTTGATAGGCCATCGATCATGGAGTAGTCACTGTGGACACGAAGATGGATAAACTTTGGTTCTGACATTAATACTTTCCGGTGTTGACGCTTTATTCTTGGCTGTGGTTATTCTACGTGATTGTTACTCTATTCCGAGCGCTTTTTTCACTGGTTTGAAGCTTTTACGGTGTTGTTCAATCACGCCATGTTGCTCAATGGCATCAAAATGCGCTTTGGTTGGGTAGCCTTTGTGCTTGGCAAAACCAAACTGTGGATATTGTTTATCCAACTCTTCCATTTCTTGGTCACGTACCACTTTAGCCAAAATTGATGCTGCACTGATCTCTGCCACACGCAAATCACCTTTAACCACCGCAATCGCATCCATTGACAATGCCGGGCAGCGGTTACCATCAATCAGCGCGAGATCTGGTTGCACCGATAAACCCGCAATGGCACGCTGCATAGCCACCATGGTTGCTTGCAAAATATTCAGTTGGTCAATCTCTTCAGGAGAACATCGACCAATTGCCCATGCTAATGCTTTTTCTTTGATTTCAGGAAGTAGCGCTAAGCGTTTTTTCTCACTCAATTTTTTTGAATCGTTGAGGCCTTCAATCGGATTGTTAGGATCAAGAATAACAGCGGCGGTCACGACATCCCCCACCAAAGGGCCACGCCCCACCTCATCCACACCCGCGATAAGCTGGTAGCCTTGTGGGTATTCAAATGGCGGCAATTCTTTTTTTTCTTTGCTTTTTACTGTTGTCATGCTTGTTTGCTCTTTCCAATTAAACTCAGTACCGCGTTGGCCGCTTGCGTATCGGCGTCCTTACGAATCCAATGGTGCATCTCGGTAAACTTTTCGACCATATCGTCACCGTGTTGCCCTAACAATTGCAGCACTTCTTGGCTCAAATTCTCCGGGGTACAATCTTGCTGAAGAAACTCTTTGACTAACGCTTGATCGGCCAAAATATTCGGTAAAGAAACATATTTCGTTTTCAGCATACGACGCGCCAAAAAGGCGGTAAACGCATTCACTTTATAGCCGACAACCATTGGTCGCTTGATCAGCATACATTCTAGAGCAACGGTGCCCGAAGCCAACATCACCGCATCGGCTGCTGTGATCACATTCTTAGCGGTATCATCGACCAAGACAAACTCAAGCTCTGGGGCATATTCTCGCCAAGCCGCTTCAAACTGTTCACGACGTTTCTGATTAACCAATGCAACGACAAAGCCTAAATCTGGCTGCTGAGCATGCAAGCGTTTACAAGCTTGAATAAAAGGCTCAGCCAACATATTCAATTCGCTACCACGACTGCCCGGCAATACCGCCAGCCACGATTTATCTTGCGCAAGACCAAGGAGTTCTCGGGCGGGGGCTTTATCCGACTTGAGAGGAATCGCATCGGCTAAGGTATGACCAATAAACTCACAAGGCACATTAAACTTATCGTAAAACGCTTTTTCAAAAGGGAGAAAAGCCAAAACCAAATTCGTGGCTTTTGCGATACCGAAAATACGCTTTTGACGCCAAGCCCAAACAGAAGGGCTGACATAGTGAACCGTTTTAATGCCCGCATTTTTCAGATCAAGTTCAAGGCGAAGGTTAAAATCAGGCGCATCGATACCAATAAATACATCGGGTGGATTTTGAGTGAAGTACTTTACCAGTTCTGCTTTTACTTTCAGCAAACGCGGCAAACGGCCTAAAACTTCGACTAGACCCATCACGGAAAGCTCTTCCATATCAAACAATGATTGGCAGCCCTGCTGCATCATCTTAGGTCCGCCAATGCCAACAAACTCAGCATCTGGGTAACGCAACTTAATCGCTTTAATAAAGCCTTCTCCCAGCGTATCCCCTGAGAGTTCACCCGCAACGATACCGATTCGTAGTGGCCTTTCCATCTTTCTATCCTCTTACCTTAAAACGCAAAAAGATCGCAGTTTGGTGCTGCGATCTTTTCTTCACTCAACCACTCTGAGACTTAGCGGATAATACCACGTTCTGTTGATTCGATAATCTTCAGCATTGGTTCCACCGCAGGCCACTCCTGAGCCATTTCAGCTAAAATTGGTTTTACTTCTTCCATTGTTTTACCGGAACGGTAAATCTCTTTGTACGCTTTCTGTAGTGCGCGAATTTCCGGCTTTTCAAAACCGTTGCGCTTCAAACCTACTAGATTTAGACCAAATGGAGAAGCATGGTTACCTTGCGCCAATACGTACGGCAATACATCTTGTACCACCGCAGAGCAACCACCAATATAAGCGTATGCGCCAATGGTGCAGAATGGGTGAATAGCTGATAGAGCCATAACGCCAGCGTAATCGCCTACCGTTACATGACCACCTAAAATTGCATTGTTACCAATGTGAGTATGATTGCCAACAATGACATCGTGCGCTACGTGAGCGTTAACACACAGTAAGTTATCGTCGCCAATAACCGTGGTGGCTTTATCTTGCGTTGTACCACGGTGGATCTGTACTGCTTCACGAATCACGTTACGGTCACCGATCACTACAGTAGTATCTTCGCCACCATATTTCTTGTCTTGGTTCTCTTCACCAATCACTGCGTGAGGAAAAATACGGTTCTCTTTACCAATTTTGGTGTGGCCTTTGATCACCACATGAGACATTACTTCAGTACCTTCACCAATTTCTACGTTAGCCGTAATGTAAGTGAAAGGTCCAACTGTAACGTTAGCACCGATTTTTGCACCTTCTTCAACAACCGCTGATGGGTGAATTTGAGCGCTTTCATGAATCATATTAAAACTCTCGACGTGCACATTTTAGGTCTGCAGAACACACTACGTCACCGTCTACTTTCGCAGCACATTTGAACGCAGCAATACCACGACGCTCTTTAACAAATTCCACTTCAATCACAAGCTGATCACCAGGCGTTACTGGCTTGCGGAATTTCGCGTTATCAACGCTGGCAAAATAGTAAAGCTCATTACCCGATGGCGCACCAAACGATTTAAACGCAAGTAGACCTGTTGCTTGAGCCATTGCTTCAAGAATTAATACACCTGGAAATACTGGGAGCTGAGGGAAATGACCGGTAAATTGCGGTTCGTTTACAGAGACATTTTTGATCGCTGTCAGATACTTTTCTTCTTGGAAGTCGATAACACGATCAATCAATAAAAATGGGTAGCGATGCGGCAACAGTTGCTGAATCTCAGTGATGTCCATCGTTTTCTTCTCAGTAGTCAAAGTCATATTCCTAAATATTTTGCATGCTAAATGTGGTTTCTGCTTAACATTATACCCAACTAAAGCCGTGATGCTAAGCCACATCCTATGTTGTTAAGTATATAGCGAAAAAAGACCCGCAGTTGCGAGCCTTCTAATTACCCAAAACGAGTTAAGAATCCGCGTTTTCTTCTAGCTGTTTTTCAACCGCTTTCAGACGCTTATTCATCTCATCAATTCGATGGACTCGAGTGGCCGTTCTGCGCCACTCTTTATTGGTTTGCAGTGGAATACCTGAAGAGTACATACCTTTCTCTTCAATACTGCGCATCACCATACCCATACCGGTAATCGTAACACCATCTGCAATTTCAATATGGCCGTTAAGGACACTGGCCCCACCGATGATGCAGTATTTGCCAATTTTTGTGCTTCCCGCAACAACCGTAGCTCCAGCCATCGCTGTGCCATAGCCAATTTCAACGTTGTGCGCAATTTGCATCTGGTTATCAATGATCACGTTATCCGCAATGATGGTATCGTCCAGTGCGCCACGATCGATCGTGGTACAAGCGCCAATCTCAACTCGATTGCCAATTCGCACGGTGCCAAGCTGAGGAATTTTAATCCACTCCCCTTTTTCATTGGCATAACCAAAACCATCACTACCGATGACCGTATTCGCTTGCACTAGGCAATCTGAACCGATCTCAACGTTATGATAGACACTTACATTAGACCATAGCTGAGTGTTATTGCCGATATTTGCATTCTTACCGACAAAACACCCCGCACCGATAACAACGTTATCGCCCAGCGTAACGCCTTCTTCAATCACCGCATTGGCTCCGATTGCAACATTCTCGCCAAGAGAAGCGGTAGGATCGATAACCGCCGACGGTGCAATGCCTGACGCCGATTTTGGTGTTACATCGAGAGCTTGCGCCACTTTAGCAAAAGCGACGTAAGGATCTGCCACGATAAGCGCATTACCTGAACAAAGCTCGCGCTGGGCTTCTTTCACCATAACAACCGTCGCTTGACACTCAACTAAGTGTTTTGCGTACTTAGGATTAGACAGAAACGTCACATGACCTTGCTGCGCTTTATCCATTGGTGCAACCATGGTCACTGTCGCAGCAGCGTCACCATGGAGCTCTCCCCCTGTAATGGTTGCCAATTCGGCTAATGTTAATGTCTTCATAAAATCTTATTTTAGTGCTTTAATTACTTTTTCAGAGATGTTGAACTCTGGCTTAGCGAAACGAACTGCTTGTGCATCGATAATCATATCGTAGCCTTCTTTCGCTGCGATTTTATCTACTGCATCTTGAATCACTTTGAACAATTTTTGTGTTTCTTGCGCTTCACGCTGTTTTGATGATTGCTCAAGCGCTTGGCCTTTAATCTTGTATTTGCTATCCAGTTGGCCGATTTCGATACGTAGTTTTTCGATTTCATCTTGGCCTAGCAGCTCACCATCACGCTTCAGCTTTTCAATTTTGGTCTTTGCTTCCGCTTGAATCGCTTTCAGTTCATCGGTCTTATCCTTAAACTCTTCTTGCATCTTCTGCAATACGACTTCACGTTGCGGCAGCGCTTGAAAAACTTGTGCTGTATTGATATAGCCAATCTTCTGAGCGGCTTCTGCTGCATTAGCAAAAAGAGAAGAGGTCATTACTACAAGGCCAAGACCAGCCGCTTTCATCATTTTATTCACTAGATTTTCCTTAAATTAGAAGGTTCTGCCGATTGTGAAAGTGAAGAACTCTTCGTCATCACCTTCATAACTTTCAATTGGTTTCGCTACCGAGAAGACCAGCGGCCCCATCGGTGACATCCATTGTAGAGCAAGTCCATAAGAGGCGCGGTAATTGCCTGGATCGGAGTAATCATAATATTGTTCGTCACCAATATCACCTCGATAAACAAACTCAGTATCCCACACACTCGCCGCATCAACAAAAGCACTGGTACGTAATTGACTACGAGTCTCTTCCGATGCGAATGGTGTTGGGAAAATCAACTCTAAGCTCGCTAAAGCCACAGCGTTACCACCCACAGAATCATCTGTAGTGGTCACACAGCCATTGTTACCACAACTGCCTGAGTTATCGGTATAAACCGCTTTCGGCCCCGCACTATTTGAGCCAAAACCGCGTAAGGTGGTAAAGCCACCCGCATAGTAGTTTTCATAGAACGGGAATAGGTTCTCATTACCATCCGTTTCACCATAGCCATTACCGTAGCCAAGACGGCCGCGCATTAGCAAGGTAAATTCATGTTTCTTGGTTAAAGGCACATACTGACGCACATCATATTGCAACTTAAAGTACTGAGCATCTGAGCCTGGAACAGTCATTTTACCAAAAGCACGTTGATAGTTACCCGCTGTCGGGAAGTAACCACGGTTCAAGTTATTGCGAGTCCAAGATAAGTTAATATCAAAGTCATTGGTAATAATATCACCATCGGCTTGACCGATACTTTGAGCAAACAACTGAGCTTGATCATAAGTAGGTACGTTACCAATCTTGTTATGGGTATAACCAATACCAAAATCGATACGATTGAGCTCATCAACTGGGAAACCCCACGTTAAACTGGTACCGTAACTTTCATTGGTATAGTCAACAATACCGGCTTCTTCCGCTTCAAAAGTGTTATAGAAAATCTTACCACCAAGGCTAACACCATCAAGGTTCCAATAGGGGTCGCGATATTCTAAGGTTAAGTTCTTCTGATAATCATTCATCATGGCATTAATGCCAACACGATTACCAGTACCGGCAAAGTTATCTTGCTGCAAGCCCACTTGGAAGCTCACACCAGACTCCGTGCCATAGCCAACACCAAAATTGACGCTGCCTGAGTTTGCTTCTTTTACGCTATAGACTAGATCAACCTGATCTTCACTACCCGGAACACGTACGGTCTGCACATCAACGGTTTCAAAAAAGCCGAGACGATTCAAACGTGCTTTGCTGGTCTCAAGTGCTTTGCCATTGAGCCAACTGCCCTCCATCTGACGCATTTCACGACGCAACACTTCATCTTTAGTGGCATTGTTACCCACAAAACGAATGTCACGCACATAAATACGCTTGCCCGGTTCAACATTGACGATCAAAGAGACTTGCTTAGTCTCTTCATTAAATTCAGGAATGGTACGTACTTGTGGATAAGCGTAACCCGCTTCACCCAGTACCTTTTTCACACCACCTTCTAACCCCGTGACCTGAGATGCGTTATAGACCTCACCGGCTTCAAAAGGAACTAAAGCTTCAAAATCGGCTTCTTTACCAATCAGCTCACCACGGAATTTAACATCTTCGACACTGTACTGGTCGCCTTCATCGATATTAAGGGTGATATAAACCCCTTTCTTATCCGGTGAAATGGCAACTTGCGTCGACGTCACTTGGAACTTTAAGTACCCGCGATCGAGGTAGTACGAGCGTAATGCCTCGATATCACCCGCCAAAACTTGCTTCTGATATTTATCATCAGAAAGGAAGTTCCACCATGAGACATTTTCATTGAGGTTAAAGCGACCACGCAGATCTTCATCGCTAAACACTTGGTTACCGATAAAGTTAATTTGTTTAATTTTTGCCGAAACACCTTCCGTGAAGACAAACTTCAAATCGGTTCGATTACGTGGCAAAGGCGTCACAACTGCTTTAACACTGGCATTATATTTACCAACGCTGTAATAAAAATCTTCAAGACCTTTTTCAACGTTTGATAGCGTAGTGCGATCTAACGCCTCACCAACACGAATACCAGATGCATCAAGGTTTTGCTGTAGCTGCTCATCTTTAATCGCGCTGTTGCCAGAGAAAGAAACCGTTGAGATAGTCGGGCGCTCGATCACTTGCACGACCAGAACATCACCATCACGTGAAACTTTGACATCTTCAAAGTTGCCGGTTGAATAAAGTGCGCGAATAATACCAGCAACATCTTGATTACTGACTGTATCACCAATACGAATCGGCATTTTCAGCAGTGCAGCACCCAAAGCTACACGCTGCAAGCCATCAACTTGGATATCTTGCACAACAAAATTTTCAGCGCCGTTCGCAGATACGCTCGTTGCTAGCAAAGTCGCCAACAGAATTTTTTTCATCGCCATACTTGTTTTAGTTATTCCTTACTACAACCTGCATCTACTTTATAAACGCGCAAAGTCGTTAAAAATTGCGACCGCCATAAGTGTAAATATGATCGCGCCCCCCAGACGATAGCCCATTTCCTGTACCTTTTCTGGTACTGGGCGTCGAATTACCGCCTCGATTGCGAAAAACAATAAATGTCCACCATCGAGCATCGGCAGTGGAACTAAATTTATAATGCCTAGATTGACACTGATTAACGCTAAGAAACCTAAAAAGTACACCAAGCCATAATCAGCAGTGGCTCCGGCTCCTTTTGCTATCGAAATCGGTCCACTGAGGTTATTTAACCCCACGTCACCAACAATCAGCTTCTTGAGCATACTAATGGTCAAGTCAATCACTTGACCGGTTTTATCAATCGCCTTACCGATAGATTCAAATACACCAAATTGCAGATCGAATCGATAGTTTTGCGGCCATTCTGCGACTTCAGGTGCGATTCCGGCAAAACCAATCCGCTCACCGTCTTTTAACTCTCGACTATCAGGGACAATCGTCAATGCGATTAACTCTCCCTGGCGCAACACAGTAAGCTCAAGCGCCTGATTGGCATTCGAGCGAATCGCGTCAACTACCTGCTGCCAATTGTCAATCTGTTCACCATTTAGCGCGGTTAAGGTATCACCAACCTGCAGTCCTGCAACCGCTCCAGCTCCATCAGGAGAGATCGTTTGCAATCTCAGTGATATCTCTGGCGTATAAGGTTTAAAGCCTAGGGATGACATTGCCGATTCTTTTTCTGGATCAAACTGCCATTGCGAAATATCTAACGTCAATTGCTGCTCTAATCCGAGTTCATTGGCTGGCGCAACCGTCAAGGTTAGGCGTTCATCACCAATATGAGAAACCAACCCCATATTAACCGATTCCCAATCCGCGGTTTTGACGCCTGAAATTGTCTTTAGTTCCATTCCTGATTCTAAACCGCCTTGTGCGGCAATTGAATAAGGCGTCACTTGACCGATCACAGGCTTTACCGCTGGTACGCCTATAAGAAAAACCAGCCAATAGGCAAAAATAGCAAAGAGGAAATTAAACACCGGTCCTGCGGCAACAATCGCGGTGCGCTTCCATAGTGGTTTTAAATCAAAAGCAAATGACTTGGTGTCTTCAGTAAGTTCATCAACACGGCCATCGAGCATTTTTACGTAACCACCCAAAGGAATCATCGCAATGGTGTATTCCGTGCCATCTTTACCGATTTTATTCCAAATCGATTTACCAAAACCGATCGAAAACCGTTCAACCTTTACGCCGCAACGACGAGCAACCCAAAAGTGACCAAACTCGTGCACTGTGACCAAAATACCTAAGGCGACAATGAACGAGGCAAAGTTCCATAATATTCCGCTCATACTTGATGCCTACCAATAAATTCCATCGCGAGTGCTCGCGCCATTCTATCGACCTCAAGAATGCTTTCCAAGCTATCGCAACTCAGTTGTGCATTCATCGCACATATTTTTGAGGTTACCCAGCTATTGACTGCTGCAATGTCAGTGAAGGGTAATTTTCGATTTAAAAACGCTTCAACTGCGATTTCATTCGCAGCATTTAGAGCGGTTGTCGCGTGTTGACCTTCGTAGCAAGCGTCGATCGCGAGTTTTAAACATGGATAACGATTGTAGTCAGGCGCTAGAAAAGTGAGCTCACCGATTTGAGTGAAATCCAAGGGCTTAACACCCGCTTGAATACGCTCAGGATAAGATAAGGTTAAAGCAATCGGTGTGGCCATATCCGGTTCGCCCAATTGGGCAAGCGTTGAACCGTCACGATATTGCACCATCGAGTGAATCACTGATTGTGGATGGATAACGACTTTAAGTTGTTCACGACTGGCATTAAACAACCACTTAGCTTCTATGTACTCTAAGCCCTTGTTCATCATGGTTGCTGAATCGACTGATATTTTTGGCCCCATAGACCAGTTTGGATGAGCAATAGCTTGCTCTGGGGTAACATTTTTCAGTTCTGCTAGGTCGCTGTAACGAAATGGACCACCAGAGCCAGTCAGCAAGATGTTATGAATCCCATAATGATCCAAATCGCAATGACCTAGATTCGTTTGCACTTCATGAGGTAAGCATTGGAATATAGCATTGTGTTCACTATCAACGGGCAATAGCTCGGCGCCACTTTCTTTAACCGCATCAACAAAAAGCTGGCCAGACATAACCAAGGCTTCTTTGTTGGCGAGCAGCACTCGCTTACCCGCTTTGACTGCAGCCATCGTTGGCATCAAGCCCGCAGCACCAACAATCGCCGCCATCACCGTGTCGATCTCGTCAAAAGAAGAGACCAAACACATCGCCTCCACTCCAGATAGCACTTCCGTCTTAACATTGGTGGTTTGTAGCGTATTTCTCAACTCATTCGCCGCTCGCTCAGTTGCCATGACAGCATAACGAGGTTGCCACTTAAGACAAAGTTGAGCCATTTTCTCAACATTTTGTCCTGCAGCTAGCGCGACAATACGAAATTGATCAGGGTTGTTTTCGATAACTTTCAAAGTGCTAGCACCAATAGAGCCAGTAGCACCTAGGATTGTTAATTTACGCATTACGAGAACCAGTCATTGATAGTGCGGCCATGGGCCGCACCATACTTAAAATGAGAAATACAGAAGAGCAAAAACAGGAAATGCAGCCGTCAAGCTATCGATACGATCTAACACACCGCCGTGGCCAGGAATAATATTACTGCTGTCTTTAATGCCTGACACGCGTTTGAACATGCTTTCAACCAGATCGCCTAGCACGGAAATAACCACCGTGACTAACGTGATCAGCACAAAAGCACTGGTACTGCTAAATTCGATATCAAACCATTGCGCAGTGCCCCAACCGACCAACAAAGCAGTTAAGATACCGCCAACTAAACCCTCAATGGTTTTATTTGGGCTTACATGCGGTGCCATCTTACGTTTCCCCATGCTCTTGCCAGCAAAATACGCACCACTATCTGCCGCCCACACAATGAAACAAACATACAGTACCAGTTTAGCACCATGATATGGATCAACCGTGATTCCCTGCGCACGCAGCATGACGATGCTCCACAAAAAAGGCAGCAAGGTTAAAAGGCCAAATAAATGACGCAATAACTTGGAGTTTTGCCAGCAGGCAGCAGAACGAGGGTAAGTAATCGCTAAAACACTAGAAATAATCCACCAGGCACTGCCAATCGCTAGCAATGTATAGTGAGCACTAGTGAGAGAATTAAGAGAGAAGGCATCGGAAGGGATAAATACAAAGCTAGCAATCGTCACCGCAATACTTGGTATTAAAGCAAGTACGCGAGATTTTGCATCAACAAATTGTGTCCATTCCCAAAAACCGATCAAGGTCACCATCGCGATCAGTGCGATAAAAAGGGGCAAAGAAAGCTTAAAAATCGCAAGGATAACTAATGGAGCAAGAATAAGCGCGGTTATAATTCTTTGTTTCAAACTCTAGTCCTTAGTTGCATTCCATTAATGCTTTAACTTGTTCGCCAGTACAACCAAAACGACGTTCACGGTCAACAAACCAAGACACCGCCTCAATCAAACTGTCTTCATTAAATTCAGGCCAATAAATCGGAGTAAAGTACATCTCCGCATAAGCCAATTGCCAAAGCATGAAATTACTAATTCGACACTCACCACTGGTGCGAATTAAGAGATCCACTTCGGGTAAATCTGACATAGTAAGATGCGCAGTCATGACATCTTCGTCAATCGCATCAATACTCATTTCCCCTGCCTGCACTTTCGCCGCGATTGATTTCGTCGCTTCCAGAATATCCCATTTACCACCATAGTTGGCTGCGATATTAATCACCATGCCATCATTACTCGCAGTAAGCGCTTCCGCCTGAGCGATTTTTTTCTGTAAGCGTTCGCTAAAGCGCGCAGTATCACCAATAACACGTAAGCGTAGATTATTTTTATGCAGCTTTTTCACCTCTGTGGACAACACAGTGATAAACAACTCCATTAACACACCGACTTCTTCTTCTGGACGACGCCAATTTTCACTACTAAAAGCAAATAAAGTCACCGCTTTAATACCGAGGCGCGCGGCGGTAGAGATCGTTTTACGAACTGCTGTTACACCATTTTTGTGGCCAAAAATACGCGGTTTGCCTTGAGCTTTCGCCCAGCGGCCATTGCCATCCATAATGACAGCGATATGTTTAGGAAGTAAATCAGGTGAGAGTTGTGTGTTATGCATAGAGCTTATTGGATTGCGGGCAGGTGACAGAGGGTAGCATAAAAGAGCGCTATGCGGCGAGCACAGCGCTTTTTTTTGATGAATGTTTGAGAATTAAACTTCCATCAACTCTTTTTCTTTAGCAGCAAGTACTTCATCAACGTTTTTAACCGCGATGTCAGTTAACTTCTGGATCTCATCTTGACCTTTGTGGTCTTCATCTTCTGAGATTTCTTTCTCTTTAAGTAGCGCTTTAAGATCGCCATTTGCGTCACGACGAATGTTACGAACAGCAACACGTGCGCCTTCTGCTTCACCACGTACGATCTTAACAAGGTCCTTACGACGCTCTTCTGTTAGCGCTGGAAGTGGAACACGAATAATCGTGCCCGCAGACATTGGGTTTAGACCAAGATCAGACATCATGATTGCTTTCTCAACTTTTTGAGTAAGCTCACGGTCAAATACGGTAATAGCGAGAGTACGTGCATCTTCTGCAACAACGTTTGCTACTTGGTTTAGAGGTGTTGGCGCGCCGTAGTACTCAACAGAGATACCAGATAGCAAGCTTGGGTGAGCGCGGCCAGTACGGATTTTAGAAAGGTTGTTCTTTAGTGCTTCAACACTTTTTTCCATGCGCTCTTGTGCGTCTTTTTTGATTTCGTTAATCACGGTTTCACCTTAATGATTCTTCTTTCTCAAAGAGAGTCTAACAGGGCTGAGTAAAGTTTAGTGCTACTTGGTTACCAAATAGCACTTAAACTCGTCAAGCAGGCTAAATTAAGCGTTATCGCTGATTAGCGTACCTTCAGCTTCACCCATAACCACGCGACGTAGTGCGCCTGGCTTGTTCATGTTGAATACGCGGATTGGCATTTTGTGGTCGCGAGCAAGAGTAAATGCTGCTAAATCCATCACTTTAAGTTCTTTGTCAAGAATCTCTGCGTAAGACAATTTATCATACAGCTCTGCGTCTGGGTTTGCTACTGGGTCAGAAGTAAATACGCCATCAACCTTAGTTGCTTTTAGAACCACGTCAGCTTCGATTTCGATACCACGTAGACATGCAGCTGAGTCTGTCGTGAAGAACGGGTTACCAGTACCTGCAGAGAAGATCACTACGCGGCCTTGACGCAATTCACGAATCGCATCCGCCCAGTTGTAATCGTCACAAACGCCTTTTAGTGGGATTGCTGACATAACGCGAGCATTCACGTATGCACGATGCAGTGCATCACGTAGCGCCAAACCATTCATTACAGTTGCTAGCATGCCCATATGGTCACCAACAACACGGTTCATACCTGCTTCAGCAAGGCCCGCACCACGGAATAAGTTGCCACCGCCGATAACGACACCCACTTGAACACCCAGTTCAACTAACTCTTTTACTTCTTGAGCCATGCGGTCAAGAATCGTAGGATCAATACCAAAACCTTCGTTGCCTTGAAGCGCTTCGCCACTTAGTTTTAACAGAATACGTTGATATGCTGGTTTAGGGTTCGTTGTCATGGAGTTTACCTTCCAAAGGGAGTTATCAATTAACAGTCATGATTTAAAACTCAGAATCAAAAATTCCAAATCATCACGGTTCGTTGTTATCTCTTATTCGTAAAAAGACCGCAGCCATGGCTACGGTCTCAGAATTTTCGGGTAACTAAGGATTAACCTTTTTGTACCGCTGCTACTTCATCAGCAAAGCTCATTTCTGCAGCTTTCTCGATGCCTTCACCAACTTCTAGACGTACGAAGTTAGTTACAGAAGCGCCTTTTTCTTTCAGCATTTCGCCTACAGTTTTCTTAGGCTCCATGATGAATGCTTGACCAGTTAGAGAGATTTCGCCAGTGAATTTCTTCATGCGGCCAACAACCATCTTCTCAGCGATCTCTTGAGGCTTGCCTTCGTTCATAGCGATTTCAACTTGAACTTCTTGCTCTTTAGCCACTACGTCTGCTGGTACGTCTTCTGGGTTTACGAACTCAGGACGAGAAGCAGCTACGTGCATTGCAACGTGCTTAAGAGTTTCAGCTTCGCCTTCACCAGCTACAACTACACCGATTTTCTCACCGTGACGGTAAGAAGCGATAGATGCGCCTTCAACGTATGCTACGCGACGGATGTTGATGTTTTCGCCGATTTTAGCAACTAGTGCTACACGTGCGTCTTCAAACTTAGCTTGTAGCTCTTCAACAGTAGCTTTAGAAGCTAGAGCTTCTGCTGCTACTTCTTGAGCGAATGCATTGAAGCTAGCGTCTTTCGCAACGAAGTCAGTTTGGCAGTTAACTTCAAGAAGAGCAGCTACGCCGTTTGCTTCTTGAATGATGATTGCGCCTTCAGCAGCAACGTTACCAGCTTTTTTAGCTGCTTTCGCTGCGCCAGATTTACGCATGTTTTCAATTGCTAGTTCGATGTCAGCGTTTGCTTCTACAAGCGCTTTTTTACATTCCATCATGCCAGCGCCAGTGCGCTCGCGAAGTTCTTTAACTAGAGCAGCAGTTACAGTTGCCATTCTCTATTCCTCGTTGATTCGAAATAAGGTAAAAAACAGGGGCCTACATTGTCGGCCCCTGCTGATAACTATAACTCAGTCTGCGCAAGAAATGCACAAACCAAGTATGGCTCGGAGCCGATATTATTCAGCTTCTACGAAACCGTCTTTTTCAGCAACAACTGCAACGTCTTTGTTACGGCCTTCGTTTACAGAAGTCGCAACAGCGTCTAGGTACAGTTTAACAGCGCGGATTGCGTCGTCGTTACCTGGGATGATGTAGTCAACGCCGTCTGGGTTAGAGTTAGTATCTACCACAGCGTAAACTGGAATACCTAGGTTGTTAGCTTCTTTAATCGCAATGTGTTCGTGATCAGCATCGATAACGAAAAGCGCGTCAGGTAGACCGCCCATGTTTTTGATACCACCAAGAGATTTCTCTAGCTTCTCCATTTCGCGAGTACGCATTAGAGCTTCTTTCTTAGTTAGTTTATCAAAAGTACCGTCTTGAGCTTGAGCTTCTAGCTCTTTAAGACGTTTGATAGACTGACGAACAGTTTTGTAGTTTGTTAGCATACCGCCTAACCAGCGGTTGTTAACGTAGTACTGGTTGCTTGCGATTGCAGCTTCTTTAACAGCTTCAGATGCAGCGCGTTTAGTACCTACGAATAGAACTTTACCTTTCTTCTCGCCAACTTTAGCTAGTTCAGCTAGAGCTTCGTTGAACATTGGTACAGTTTTTTCTAGGTTGATGATGTGAACGCGGTTACGAGCACCAAAGATGAATGGCTTCATTTTTGGGTTCCAGTAACGAGTTTGGTGACCGAAGTGAACACCAGCTTTCAGCATATCGCGCATTGATACAGTTGCCATTTTAAAATCCTCTAATGGGGTTAGGCCTCCACATCCCCCATGAATCCGACCTCCAACATCTATTTGTTAAAGCACAAATAGTTTTACAGCTGAGGCACCCCGGAACATGTGTCGGAATGTGTGTGATTTAAAGATATAAGTTTATGGAACTCGTCAGCTTCGCTGCTAAAGTCACCCTCAGCAAAGAGAACGGACGATGTTTCCGGCGCGCTTTATACCATATTTCACTACGTTTTGGCTAGTAAAAATTCCTTTTACTGCAATTGCAGCCCTTCTCTTTAACTGCGGATTTGGGTTTCGCTAAATAACACAAATACACATTCTCAGTTGTTCCTGTTAAAATAGCGTAATCCGCACATTTTTGTGCCGTTGAGTAAGTAGAGAAAAGCCAATGTCAATCAAGATCAAAACGGCTGAAGAAGTCGAACGTATGCGCATCGCAGGTAGCCTAGCTGCCGATATTCTAGAAATGATCGAACCTCATATTAAAGCTGGGGTAAACACCGACACGTTGAACCAAATCTGTCACGATTATGCTCTAGAAAAAGGCGCATATTCTGCCCCACTTGACTACCATGGTTTCCCGAAATCAATCTGTACTTCTATTAACCACATCGTGTGTCACGGCATTCCTGCGGCGCAAGATGAAATGGGTAGCAATGGCCAAATGAAGCCAGCTGTACTTAAAAATGGCGACATCATTAACGTCGACATCACTGTGATTATTCCTGACGATGAAAACGCCGATCTCAGCGTGCGTCCGGAAGGTTACCACGGCGATACGTCTAAAATGTTCTTCGTTGGTGATGCATCACCTGAAGACAAGCGTCTATGTATGGTCACTCAAGAAGCACTTTATGTCGGCATGAAGCAAGTAAAACCAGGTGCAACGGTGGGTGACATCGGTACTGCGATTGAAAAGCACATCAAAACCAACAACAAAAACAACCCACGCAATAAGTTCTCTATCGTAAAAGATTTTTGTGGTCACGGCATCGGTAATGAGTTCCATGAAGAACCACAAGTGGTCCATTACAAAAACAACGATCGCCGCGTACTAAAAGAAGGCATGTGCTTCACCATTGAACCGATGATCAATGCGGGTAAATTTGGCTGTACCGTCGACGCGCAAGACGATTGGACGGTATACACCGGTGACGGCAAAAAATCAGCTCAGTACGAGCACACCATAATGGTGACCAAAGATGGCTGTGAAGTCTTCACTCTACGCAGTGATGAAAGCATCCCTCGTTTGATGAAAAACGCATAATATCTTCCCTATCCCCGCTTTTGCGGGGATATTTTTTTGTCTTACCGAATTTGATAAAGTGCAATCAACAACTCAGCACGGAAGCCACTATGCCTTTTCAATCCCCGCTCACATTCAGTGACGAGCAAATTAATATTAGCGAGCTGAAAGCTCAATTAGAGCAGTTTGCTGACTATCAACGAAAAGAGTTCCTTAACCACCATCCAGTCAATGATCTAGTACTCGGTCGCGCCGAATATACCGATTTACTGCTCAACCGTTTGTGGCAACATTTTGGTTTTGCTCGCTTACCCAATATCAGTTTGGTGGCCGTGGGCGGTTATGGCCGCGGAGAACTTCACCCTCTTTCCGATATCGACATGCTGATCGTGTCGAAAAAAAACTTACCTGAGCATTTAGCCAGCAAGGTAAGTGAATTTATTACTTTGCTGTGGGACTTACGCTTAGAGATCGGTCACGCTGTCCGTACCATTGAGCAATGCGCTGAAATCGGTCGCGCCGATCTTACCGTCGCGACCAATCTACAAGAATCCCGCTTACTGTGTGGTTGTGAAGAGACTTTCCACCAGCTGAAAATGGTGATTCACTCAGAGTCATTCTGGCCAAGCGAAACCTTCTACAAAGCCAAAGTTCAAGAACAAAAAAACCGTCATGCACGCTATCACGACACCACCTACAACCTTGAACCTGATATCAAGTCAACGCCTGGTGGACTGCGAGATATCCATACTCTAAGCTGGGTTGCTAGACGCCACTTTGGCGCAACTTCCTTGCTCGAGATGAGCCGTTACGGCTTTCTAACCGATGCGGAATATCGTGAACTGGTCGAGTGTCAGGATTTTTTATGGCGAGTGCGCTTTGCGCTGCATATCGAACTACGTCGTTACGACAATCGCCTCACCTTTGCTCATCAGGCCCAAGTCGCCGAAAACCTCGGCTTTGTTGGCGAAGGCAATCGCGGCGTGGAAATGATGATGAAAGAGTTTTACCGCACACTACGCCGTGTGGCTGAACTTAATAAAATGCTGCTCAAACTGTTTGATCAAGCGATCCTAAATAACGGCACAGAAAGTCCACCGCAAATCATCACCGACGATTTCCAACGGCGCGGTAACTTAATCGAAGCTCGTAAACCTGCGCTGTTTCAAGCTCGCCCAGAAACCATCTTGGACATGTTTTTGCTCATCGCCAACGACTCAACTATTGAAGGCGTTGCACCGCCAACACTGCGCCAGCTACGAACGGCTCGTCGTCGCCTCAACAAATTTCTCCATACCATACCTGCGGCTCGAGAAAAGTTTTTGGAACTATGTCGCCACCCCAACGCGCTGCATAAAGCATTTAGCTTGATGCACAAATTAGGCGTATTAGCCGCCTATTTACCGCAGTGGAGCCAAATTGTTGGTCAAATGCAGTTCGACCTATTCCACGTATACACCGTGGATGAACACAGCATGCGCTTGCTCAAACACATCAATACTTTTAGTTATGCAAAAAACCACGGCAAACACCCTATTTGCTGCGAGGTATATCCGCGCATCCAAAAGAAAGAACTGCTGATCATTGCCGCTATTTTCCACGATATCGGTAAAGGACGTGGCGGAGACCACTCAGTGATTGGCGCCAAAGAAGCGTATGATTTCTGTATGGAACATGGCCTCTCAACGCCAGAAGCCAACTTAGTCTCTTGGCTAGTACGTCATCACTTACTGATGTCAGTTACCGCTCAACGTCGTGATATTTACGATCCAGAAGTGATCACCGAATTTGCCAAGCTGGTACGAGATGAAGAGTATCTCGAATACCTAGTCTGCCTAACCGTTGCCGACATCTGTGCGACTAACCCCGAGTTGTGGAATAGCTGGAAGCGCACCTTACTAGCAGAGCTCTTCTATTCCTCTCAACGAGCTCTAAGGCGCGGCTTAGAAAACCCCGTTGATGTGCGCGAGCGTATCCGCCACAACCAACAAATGGCCTCAGCCGTGCTGCGCAAAGAGGGCTTTACCGCCAGAGAAATTGAAGTGTTATGGCAACGCTTTAAAGCCGATTACTTCCTGCGTCATACGCATAAACAAATTGCGTGGCATTGTAGCCATCTACTGCGTCACGATGATCCAAGCAAACCATTGGTGTTGATCAGCGAAAAAGCCACACGCGGTGGCACCGAGGTCTTTGTTTATCATAAAGACCAGCACGCGCTGTTTGCCACCGTGGTAGCAGAACTGGACAGGCGTAACTTCAACGTCCATGACGCACAGGTCATGACCAGCAAAGATGGTTATGTACTCGATACTTTTATGGTTTTAGACCAGCATGGTGATGCGATTGAAGTTGGCCGCCATAAGGCCGTCATTAAGCATTTAACTCACGTACTACAAGATGGCCGACCAACTAAGATCCGCACCCGACGCACGCCACGTAACTTGCAGCACTTTACGGTAAAAACCAAAGTGGATTTTTTACCAAGTAAAAGTAAAAAACGCACCACGTTGGAGTTTGTCGCATTAGACACCCCTGGTTTATTGGCCACTGTTGGGGCAACATTTGCCGATCTCAATATTAATCTCCACGCAGCAAAAATCACCACGATTGGGGAGCGAGCCGAAGATTTGTTTATCATTACAGGCACTGAAGGCGGCAAGCTTAGTGAACAAGAAAAGAGCCTATTGCGCGAGGCTTTATGCGCTAACGTTGAGGAACTCGCACCAAACTGATCTCGACCACAAGTTGATAAAATAGCCACTAAGGCGGCTACCTCCAATCAGTATAGGCTGCTACATTAAATGGGTGAATACTCGACATCATTCTCGAAGTCATTGAAGAGTAAGCCACTTTCACCCTATTTTATGAGGTAGCCTATGTTTGCAAATCTTATCGGTTTAGGCATTCAAGATCCGCAGCAGATTGAGCGTTATTCTTTGCGTCAAGAAGCCCATAAAGACGTGTTAAAAATCTATTTCCGTAAACAAAAGGGAGAATTGTTCGCCAAAAGCGTTAAGTTCAAATACCCACGCCAGATCAAAAACGTTTTAGTTGATAGTGGTAGCCATAAATACAAAGAAGTTACCGAAATCAACCGCAACCTCACCTTGGTCATTGATGAGCTCAACAAGATCACCAAGCCGGTAAAATTGGCAGAGGTGGATGTAAAACAGAAAATCTTATCTGATTTACGCCATTTGGAAAAAGTCGTGTCGAGTAAGATCGCAGAGATAGAAGCGGATCTAGAAAAGTTGAAGTGAGAAGCGAGAAGCGAGAAGCGAGAAGCGAGAAGCGAGAAGCGAGAAGCGAGAAGCGAGAAGCGAGAAGCGAGAAGCGAGAAGGAATTTTAAGGGTTGGTTTTATGAGTCAACCCTTTTAGGTTCAGCTAGTCAGCAAACCTCTCGGTTCTCGCCGAGAGGTGCTTCGCTTACAGCCACCCCGCGTATTTGCCGACTAAATACAGCGCGACACCCGCCATTACGCCAGCAACGATATCATCAATCATAATACCCAAACCGCCGTGCACGCGCTTATCTAACCAGCCGATTGGCCACGGTTTTACCATGTCAAAAAAGCGGAAGAGAATAAATCCGCTCAATAACCACTTCCAATCAGTTGGTGACAATTGGAATAACGGCACAATCGCCATGGTGATCCAAAAACCAGCAAACTCATCCCACACTATCGAACCATGATCGTGGACACCCATGTCATCAGAGGTCACTTGGCAAATTTTCACCCCAATCACACACGCCAACAGCACCGCAATGATATAAGCCGGTAACGGTAATTGAACCAACAGCAAATAAAGTGGTATCGATGCCAACGTCCCCATAGTGCCCGGCACAATAGGAGATAAACCACTACCAAACCCAGTCGCTAAAAAATGCCATGGGTTTTTTAAAGAAATCAATGAAAGAGGATTGGCCATAATTACATCTTAATTATTATTGAAATGATCATACCCACTCAATTTCCATTCGAGTGGTTTACCTTGTAAAGTCAATGACAGCCCTGCCTGTGCGACAATTTGGCCGATACAAGTGACTTTGGTATTGCTCTCTAATAGCATACTCTCTAATGCGTCGCGATGCTGTGGTGAAATAGTAAAACAAAGTTCGTATTCTTCGCCACTGGTGAGTGCGTATTGCAATGCTTGTTCACGATCACGTGTAAATGCCAATAACTCGGCAGAAATCGGCAGCTCATCAACTTGCAATTGCGCCCCAACCCCCGAACGTTTAAGAATATGCGGCAGATCAGAAATCACCCCATCTGAGATATCAATCGCGGCACTCGCGACGCCTTGTAGCCTCTGCCCAAGCGAAACTCGCGGCGTAGATAAATAGTGGCGCTTTTCCAGCTCGGCAGCATAGGGAGCGTTGAGCGCGGCATTCCCTAACAGTACATCGAGACCTGCTTTAGCATCCCCAAGGTTGCCTGAAACGTACACCCAATCACCCACTTTGGCGCCATCACGTCTGAGCGCTTTATCGGCCGCGACGAAACCTTGCACTGTCAGCGTTAAGCTCAGTGGGCCTTTAGTAGTATCACCACCAATCAACTGAATACCGTATTCGTTCGCGAGTGCAAAAAAACTGTCACAGAATGGCTTTAGCCACGCTTCATCGACCTCTGGCATGGTTAAAGCAAAAGAGACCCAAGCTGGACTTGCCCCCATTGCCGCGAGATCACTAATATTCGACGCTAGGGCCTTATGCGCCACCCATGCAGGATTAGCAGAGGCGAGGAAATGAGTTCCAGCCACTAAGGTATCAGTGCTGATTGCAATCGCTTGATTGACAGGAGCTTGCACTAAAGCGCAATCATCTCCTGCCGCCAAAAGAACGTCTTCGCGCTGAGCTTGGCGACCAACAAAATATTTGTCGATCAGATTAAATTCACCGGGCATAGAGAGGTGTCGTTTCTAACAGGCTATTTTTGAGGAATTCAGTATATAAAAAAAGGCCAGCAATTTGCTGACCTTTTTACTAATCTGGCGATTATTTCTTACGTACGTGCGGCGCGGCTTTATCAAGCACACCGTTAACGAATTTGTGGCTATCTTCTGCTGCGAATACTTTTGCAAGTTCAATCGCTTCGTTGATAACAACTTTGTAAGGAACGTCTTCGCGACGAGTCATCTCGTACATAGCAAGACGAAGTAGCGCTAACTCCATCAAATCCAAATCTTGCATTGGACGAGATGTGTATGGGCGAATCTTACAATCTAGCTCTGTGTGACTTAGCACAACACCTGCTAACAGGTCACGGAAGTAGGCAACGTCTGTGTCTGGTGCAGTTAGCGCTGGTTCTGCGGCATGATGTTCTTCTTCATCATACTTACCACCAGATAAAAACTGCTCTTCAATTGTGGCAACATTTTCTTTAGTAATTTGCCAAGAGTAGATCGCTTGTAGAGCGAATCGACGTGCATTACGACGTGCGGCTGGTTTCACACTGGCCCCCATTAGGAATCGATTTCAGAAAGAACGTTAATCATCTCAAGTGCGCTCAGTGCAGCCTCTGCACCTTTATTACCAGCCTTGGTTCCTGCGCGCTCAATTGCTTGATCAATAGTATCAACAGTTAGAACACCGAATGCGACTGGAAGTGAAAACTCCAGAGACACTTGTGCCAAACCTTTGTTGCATTCACTACAAACATAGTCAAAGTGTGGCGTTCCGCCACGAATAACGGTACCTAAAGATACGATGGCATCGTACTTACCCGTTTTCGCTACACGTTGAGCAACTAGCGGTAATTCCACTGCACCAGGGCAACGAACTACAGTAATGTTGTCTTCGCTAACTTGTCCATGACGCTTTAAAGTATCGATGGCACCAGACAATAGACTTTCGTTAATAAAACTGTTGAAACGAGAAATAACGATAGCAATTTTTGCGTTTGGCGCTGGGAAGC
This sequence comes from Vibrio sp. N418, assembly GCF_000222565.1. NCBI lineage: Bacteria > Pseudomonadati > Pseudomonadota > Gammaproteobacteria > Vibrionales > Vibrionaceae > Vibrio > Vibrio sp. N418. The sequence goes on along the minus strand of NZ_AFWD01000009.1, from coordinate 15,512 downwards.
CACCCTCGATCACTTTCATAAGCTTTCCTTTAACTATGTTCATCAAGTGAGAATCGCCGGATTCTAGCACAAAACTGTGAGCAATATCTAATAGGTTTTTACATTCCTAAAACGAAAAAGCGAGACATACAATACATCTCGCTTAATCCATTGGTTTACTGTTGTGAGTTACTCACAAATATATTCAACAACATTCAATCCAAAACCGCCAAGGGCATGGTAGCGCTTATTGCTTGAAGAAAGTAAACGCATGTCATGTATACCAAGGTCAGCAAGGATTTGTGAACCCACACCCACACGGCGTGAAGTGCCTTGTTTCTTGGCTAACGTCGGTGCGCTACCGTTGTCTTGCGCTTGAAACATTTTGACACGATGAATCAGTAGATCACTTGGCTCTTCGTTACCCAAAATTACCAACACCCCACCTTCTTCGCCAATACGCTTCATCGCTTTATCAAGCGTCCAGCTGCGTTCGGCATTGCGGTCGCTGCGTAGCAAGTCAGTAAAGGTATCTTGCAGGTGAACACGAACCAGTGGTGAGGTATCTGCCGCACCTTGTTTACACATTGCATAATGTACTTGGTTGTCAATCGTGTCACGGTAAGTGACCAGGTTGAACTCGCCGAACTCGGTCGGGAGCTTACATTCTGCCACGCGTTCGATGGTCGTTTCGGTGTTGTTACGGTACTCAATCAAATCGGCAATCGTGCCTAGTTTGATATCGTGTTTTTCCGCAAAGATTTCCAAATCAGGGCGACGCGCCATGGTGCCATCGTCATTTAAGATCTCAACGATAACCGAAGCTGGTTCTAGCCCTGCTAAACGCGCCAAATCACAACCCGCTTCCGTGTGACCTGCACGTGTTAATACACCACCTTCTTGCGCAGCTAGGGGGAAGATATGGCCAGGTTGTACCAAGTCTGCCGCTTTAGCGTCTGCCGCGACTGCCGCTTGCACGGTGCGTGAGCGATCCGCTGCTGAAATCCCTGTGGTTACGCCTTCCGCCGCTTCAATTGAAACGGTGAAGTTAGTGGTGTATTGCGCGTTGTTGTCTTGCACCATTGGTGGTAAGCCAAGACGCTCACAACGGGATTTGGTCATGGTTAAACAAATCAAACCACGGCCGTAAGTTGCCATAAAGTTGATCGCCTCCGGAGTCACATGTTCCGCGGCCATGATCAAATCGCCTTCGTTTTCACGGTCTTCGTCATCCATTAAAATGACCATTTTGCCTAAACGAATGTCTTCAATAATTTCTTGTGGCGTACTAATTGGCATCTTTAGTTCCTATTTTGACTGCGCGTTATATTACCGCTTTGTGTTCGTTAACAAGAGTGCTTCTCGCTCACGATTTAAGCAAATCCATTTTGCTGGAGAAATTCCATCGTGATACGTGATTCTGGTTGTGCCACTTGCTGACTGGTCAGTAATCGTTCCATATAACGAGCCAACACGTCAACTTCAAGGTTAACCTTACGACCAACATGAAAATCGGCGATAGTCGTTTCTTCTCCAGTATGCGGAACGATCGTCAACTTAAAAGCATTCTTACGTAATGCATTGACTGTCAGGCTAATGCCATCAACAGTGATTGAGCCTTTTTCTGCGACGTACTTGTTGAGCTCTTCCGGCATGGCGACCCAAAACTCAATCGAACGACCAACTTGGTTACGTTCAACAATTTCACCGACACCATCCACATGACCAGAGACAATATGACCGCCAAAACGCGTGGTCGGTAACATCGCTTTTTCTAGGTTTACTTTGTCGCCGGCTTGGTAATGAGTAAAACCGGTTTTATTCAATGTTTCGAGCGACAAGTCAGCGGTGTAACTGTGGTCATTAAACGCCACAACGGTTAAGCAAACGCCATTCGTAGCAATGCTATCACCGAGTTTAACATCCGACATATCAAGCTTGTTACTGCTCACGGTGACACTGATGTCTTCGCCTTTTGGCGTAATGGCAGTCAGCGTACCAACTGCTTCTACAATACCTGTAAACATAATTACTGTTCTTTATAGATTGGCTTAGCAAGGATGCGAATATCGCGCCCTACTTGCTTAAGCTCGGAAATATCAAGTTCGATCACTTGCGACATATCTTGTAAACCCAATGCGCCGAATAAACCGCGACCATCACTGCCCATTAGTTTAGGAGCCAGGTAAAGTACGACTTCGTCCACCAGCTGCTGTTGCATCAGTGAACGAGCAAGCGTCGCCCCCGCTTCGACCCAGATATGATTAATATTGTGCTGTTTAGCTAACATTTCAAATGTTGCGCGTAAATCTATTTGCTGATCGTCATTCAGCAAGCACTCCATATCGCCACCCGGTGCCACAATTAATCGATCTCCTGCGGTTTGAAATAACTTCAAATCCGCTGACAATTGATTTTGACGGTCAAGAATTACACGTACTGGTTGGCGTAACTCTTCTGCTGGGTAATGGGCTTGAATCGATAGGGGAAGATCATCCCAACGAACATTGAGCGAAGCGTTATCTTCAATCACGGTTTGACTAGTTGAGAGAATTGCGCCAGATTGAGCTCGAAAGGCTTGTACATCTTGCCTCGCTTGCGCCGATGTAATCCATTGGCTCTGACCATTAGCCAATGCGGTTTGGCCATCGAGGCTGGCGGCCATTTTTAATTGAACAAACGGCATACCTGTTTGCATGCGTTTAATAAAGGTCGGGTTAAGCGCTTGAGCATCAGCTTCAAGTAAACCGACTTGCACCTCAATTCCCGCTTCGCGCAGCATGTTAATGCCACGGCCTGACACTTGCGGATTCGGATCTTGCATCGCGCAGATCACTTTAGCGACTTTGGCTTTAATCAAGCCTTCAGCGCACGGAGGCGTTCGTCCATAATGAGAACAAGGCTCTAATGTCACATAAGCGGTTGCACCTTCAGCCAATTTACCAGCCATGCGCAAAGCATGTACCTCGGCATGGGGTTCACCAGCACGATAGTGAAAACCTTCACCAACGATTTGATCATCACGAGTGATCACACAACCGACATTCGGGTTGGGCGCAGTGGTATAGATGCCACCTTGCGCCAATTTAATCGCTCGTGACATCATAAGGTAATCTTGCGGAGTAAATGTCGCCATCAGCCGATCCGTTTAATCTTCTAGCTTGGCAATTTCTTCGCCAAATTCACGAATATCTTCAAAACTACGGTAAACCGAAGCAAAACGAATATACGCCACTTTATCGAGTTCTTTGAGTTGTTCCATCACTAAGTTCCCAACCATATCGCTAGGGACTTCTCGCTCGCCAGTCGCGCGCAATTTGGATTTAATCATGCTGATAGCCAGCTCAACCGCGTCAGCACTCACCGGACGTTTTTCTAACGCACGCTGCAAACCACCGATCATTTTATCTTCATTAAACGGCTCACGGTTACCATTCGACTTGATCACTCGTGGCATAACTAACTCAGCGGTTTCAAACGTGGTAAAGCGTTCGCTACAAGCTAAGCATTGTCGACGACGACGTACTTGATGGCCATCAGCCACTAACCGAGAATCGATGACTTTTGTATCAGTCTCAGTGCAAAAAGGACAATGCATATCACCTCCATATCAATGCTCGTAGTGTAACGGAATTGATAACTTGAAGAAAAGAAAAAGGGGCGACAACGCCCCTTTTCACTATCTATATCGCATCGTACTCAAAATAATGACAGCGAGAGCTGCAATTTAGTGAGTACTCATTTATGACGCTAACTTAGCTACGTACCAAGTAGTTGGCTTTACCCACCCACTTATAGCTGGTCAACTCTTCTAAGCCCATTGGACCACGCGCATGCAACTTCTGAGTCGATACCGCAACTTCAGCACCCAAGCCAAATTGCGCACCATCAGTAAAGCGTGTTGATGCGTTGACATAGACGGCGGCAGAACCAACAGAGTTAATGAAGCGCTCTGCGTTTTCCAGACTATTGGTCATAATAGCGTCTGAGTGACTCGCATTATGGACGCGCATGTGATCAACCGCTTCAGCAACATCTGCAACCACTTTTACGCCAAGCGTGTAGCTTAGCCATTCAGTATCAAAGTCTCCATCAACCGCATCACGCATCTCTTGCGCATTGCCAAGCAGTGCTTTCGCTTTTGGTTCAACGACCAAGGTCACCTTGCCATTTAAACGCTCAGCCAACATTGGTAGAAACTCTCCCGCTACTTTCTCATGAACCAACAAGGTATCAAGCGAATTACAAGCAGAAGGACGTTGTACTTTTGAGTTTTCAACCACATTAAGTGATTTAGCCAGGTCAGCACTGTCATCAACAAAGATATGGCTGATGCCAAAACCACCGATGATCACAGGAATGGTGCTGTTCTCTTTACACATTTTGTGTAAGCCCGCACCACCACGAGGAATAATCATATCCACGTAGTCATCCAACTTAAGCAGTTGTGACACCAACTCACGATCGGGTTTTTCAATATACTGTACTGACGCAGCTGGTAGGCCAACTTTGCCCAATGCAGATTGAATCACCTTCACTAACTCCATATTAGAGAAGAAGGTTTCTTTGCCGCCGCGTAGAATACTGGCGTTACCGGTTTTCAAGCACAATGCAGCAATATCGATCGTGACATTAGGGCGCGCTTCATAAATCACACCAACCACACCGAGAGGTACACGACGACGTGCCAATGACATGCCGTTTTCCAACACTTTGCTATCGATTTCGCTACCAACAGGGTCATTTAGGCTAATGACATTACGTACGTCATTAGCAATGCCCGTCAAACGCTCAGCATTAAGCAACAGGCGGTCAAGCAGAGCTTCAGTCAGGCCAGCTTGGCGGCCTAACTCGATATCTTTTTCATTTGCCGCCAGAATGTCAGCGGCGTTCGCTTCAAGTTCATCAGCAATCAGAGCCAATGCTTGGTTTTTTTGCGCAGTCGATGCTGTCGCGAGTACAAAAGCCGCCTCCTTGGCCGCTTTACCCATATTGGTTAAATCCACGTTCGTTCCTTTCTAATGCTTTATTCTTGAATGACGACCATATCGTCACGGTGTACGACTTCTGAACCATAGTCGTAACCCAATACTGAATGAATGTCTTTACTGTGCGTGCCGCGAATCTTCTCCATGTCAGCACTTGAGTAAGCTGAAATACCGCGAGCAATCAGTTTACCGGCTTGGTCGGTCACACGAACAACATCACCACGAGCAAATTCACCGCTCAACGACACGACACCTTTCGCCAATAAGCTACTGCCTTTGGCTAAAACAGCATTAACAGCGCCATCGTCAATCACCAGATCACCGGCTGCTGCTGGGCCAGCCAAAATCCAACGCTTACGGTTTTCCAACGCTTCTTCGCATGGAAGGAATCGCGTCCCTTGTGGATCGTCACCCAAAGAATCAAAAATGACATCTGGCGCACTGCCAGCAGCGATGATCACTTCAATGCCTGCTCGACGAGCGATATCGGCAGCTTGCAGTTTGGTCGCCATGCCACCAGTACCAAGATTTGTACCACTACCTCCGGCAATTTTACGCAAGGTATCATCGATGGTTTTGACTTCTTTGATCAACTCAGCGTTCGGATCTTTGCGCGGATCAGCAGTAAAAAGACCTTTTTGGTCGGTGAGTAGCAATAACTTATCTGCACCACATAAAATACCGACGAGCGCCGAAAGGTTGTCGTTGTCACCCACTTTTATTTCCGTGGTCGCCACAGCATCATTTTCATTAACGACAGGAATGATGTCATGCTCAACCAAGGCATTGATCGTATTACGCGCATTAAGAAAACGCTCACGGTCATCAAGGTCAGCGCGAGTTAACAGCATTTGACCGATTTTCATGCCATAAATGGCAAATAGCGCTTCCCAAGTTTGAATCAACTGGCTTTGACCAACAGCGGCAAGCAACTGTTTGCTTGCCATCGAGTTGGGCAGTGCGGGGTAACCAAGGTGCTCACGGCCAGCGGCAATTGCGCCAGACGATACAATAACCACTGAGTGGCCAATTTTTTTGAGCTCTGCACATTGACGTACCAACTCCACCATATGAGCACGGTTAAGTTGTAGCGTTCCGCCAGTCAATACACTGGTACCAAGTTTAACAACCACAGTTTGTGGCTGAGTCACTGTTCCGCATTGTTGATTCGTTGTCATGATCGATTGAATTATTAAAAAACAAGAGCTGTTGTTTTATCAATCAACGCCGCATTTAACAAGCAGAAAAGGCGCTAAAAGCGCCTTTTTATTGGTTACGTTTTGTTAAGTGCCCTTTTTAGACAAATTCCACTGATTTGTCGTGCAGGGAGATTGACATGCCAAACTCTTTTTCTAACAGTTCAGTCAGTTTTTGATGAAAGCTATTTTGAATGCGATTTACTTCCGCAATCGCATCTTTGGGGATTTTATGATCAATCCACTCGCCTTTTTTATCGTATTTCCCCACACGATAACGCGCAGCAAACTCATGACCTTGCATCTCAAGCTCAAGCCACCATCCCCAAAATTCGCGCTCTTCCGGAGACTTCTTGTCATCTACGCAAACCGCTAAGCAATCAAATAAATAAAACCCTTCCCTACTTTGCGATTCCCTGAGGTAAGGCCCAATGGCTCTTAAACTCGTTAGCAAGCGAAAATGAGTCGGGATTTTTGTCACTTTTGACATATAGACTCTCCATTTTTCTATTTTAATTATCAGCAGGTTATTAACTTAACCTAACATTACTGTTAACTAAATTAGTAAGAAAGTCATCTCAACAACTCATCTTCTAACCATTTGATCGCTAAATCGAGGGATTGCTCATATCCTTGTGTAATTGTTTTGGAACTGATTTTCTTTGCTTTACCATAATCACTAAAAAGAGCGACCAACTGGTTATCACTGAAAGGTGACACCGGATCCCCTTCCAGACTCATGGCTAAAATAGGCACTTTGGTTTTACGACTTGATAAGAAACCTTGCGTTTTTAATGACCACGCCATCATTTGCCCGGCAAGACTGTGAATATCGACCACTTCTTTACCTAAACGAGTGGCGAGGAGATCCAAATACATTTTTGGCATTTTTTTCAACTTAGCCGGTGAAGAGAATACATCGTGGATTGGCGCCCCTAAAGAGACACAAGCCTTAATTTTAAACTGCTCCATAAATGACAGCCTAATCAGTGCATTGCCTCCAAAGCGAAAACCAATCAGACCAACGCGGAAATGATCAACCCATGGAATATTTGGCAATTCGTTGAGTACCGCTTGATGTAGGCAAGAAGAGTCTTCTGATAGCGACCAATGGCTAGAGTGACCAAGTGAAGGCATATCCACGGTCAGCATCGCAATATCTTTTGGTGCGAGATGATCACGGAATAAACGCCACATATCAGTTTGCAAACTATCCAATCCCGCACTCACAATCACCACGGGTTTTGGTTTATCTGTCGAGGCAAGGTGCAAGTGCGCTATGATTTTTTTACCCTTATACGGCACTTCAATACGCTTAATAATGTACTTAGTTTTGTCTGCCGCATCTTGATACGCTTTTGCCGATAAGGCTTGCGCTTGAATAGCGAGATTATCATTTTTTAAATGAGGGTAGCCGGCAATGCTGTAGCAAAGAGAAGCATTAAACAATTCATCAGCGGCTTCTTCGCCTTGTTTTTCCCCGGCACGCTTTTGATGCAACATGCCCAGTTTCGTCCACTCAAAGGTCCAGTTTCCCCCGTGATAACCCATCACTGTATCGAGCCATTCTTCATGAGTACGCGAATGAGATGAGCCTGCTATTTTTGCCAGCACACTTTCCATTTCAATCGGGTCAACACCTTGCCATACCCACTGCAGACGACGAAGATTACGATACCAACGCTGACCTGAATTTTCACGCATTTCATCGAGCAACGCACGATTAGTTGGCATATAACGAGTGAGCTCTGATGTCTCTTTCGCTTGCTTGTGATTAACAAATAACGTTTCGGAAAGGTTTTGATTATCCAGTTCAGACATGACGATACCTAACTAATGACTACCCCAACATACTATACTCAAGTTAACTCAAGATGCCATGTTGAATAGCACAACTCACATTTAACGACACCATAAACAAAAAATGACCCTAGGCGGGTCATTTTAAAATAACTTTAAACGCTTACTTTTGCTTGCGATTAATTGGTTCCACAAATTGCACTGTGGTATCCCATGGCTGCTCAATCCATGTATCTTGAGCAATATCAACCACGTAATCATCAAGAAGAGTGGCACCTGATGGCTTAGCGCAAACAGCAATCAGTTTCGCTTTCGGGTACATTTCACGTAGTTTACGCGCTGTATCACCGCTATCCACTAGGTCTTCGACGATTAGGTAACCTTCGCCATCACCTTCTGGCGCTTTTAGCACGGTCATATCACGCTGGTGATCATGATCGTAGCTAGAGATACAAATGGTATCAACGTGACGAATACCAAGTTCACGCGCAAGAATAGCACCCGGTACTAGACCGCCACGACTCACCGCCCAAATACCTTTCCACTGTTCAGCTGGCATCTGTTTTTCAGCAAGCTGACGACAGTAATTTTGCATGGCGTCCCAAGTGATAATGAATTTTTTGCTCATTGTAATAACCTAATAATTTTGAAGTTTGCATCCCCGTATTAGGCAAAATTAAACCGATGATGGTTTACAGTGCAAGTAGCAACAGGCAAATAGGGGAAAAGCGACGCAAACGATTATTCTACCGAAAGCGCTGGGCAATACCAATGGAGAATTCACCATTTCAAAAAAATAAACGCCATAGCAGCGCAAACCACTATGGCGATGTGAATTCCGTCACTGTTAGGCGGGGGATGCGGGTTTCTTAGCCCTATTCCCCTTCGCCACTGACAATTTAATTAAACGACGAATTAGGCAACAAGATACTTAATCGCAAACAATGCAGCCAATGCCCAAACACTGACAGAAACTTCACGGCCTTTACCACTCAGTAGCTTAATTGCCGCGTAAGAGATAAAGCCCAATGCGATACCTTCTGCAATAGAGTAAGTCAAAGGCATCAGTAAACACGTCACAACCACTGGTGCAGCTTCAGTCAGATCACGCCAGTCAACGCTCACTAAGCCAGACATCATCAGAATCGCAACATAGAACAATGCGCCCGTTGTTGCGTAAGCTGGGATCATGCCCGCTAAAGGCGAGAAGAAAATCGCCAGTAGGAATAGCACACCAACCACAACCGCCGTTAATCCCGTGCGGCCACCAGCAGCAACACCAGCGGTTGATTCAACAAATGACGTCGTACTTGAAGTACCCAATACCGCACCTACAGAGGTCGCAGTAGAGTCAGCCAATAATGCTTTATCTAAACGAGGTAGCTTGCCATCTTCTTTAATTAGGTTCGCTTTCGTTGCCACACCGACTAACGTACCCGCGGTATCGAATAGGTCTACGAATAGGAAAGCGAACACAACCGAAATCATACCCACTTCGAATACACCGGCGATATCCATTTGCATGAACGTTGGCGCAATACTTGGCGGGGTAGACATCACACCGCCCCATTGCACATCACCAAGCACAATACCGATTGCCGTGGTAATCAGAATCGCAATCATCACACCACCACGCACACCACGGTAAACCAAACCGATCGTTAAGAAGAAACCGAGTGCTGCTAGAGCCGGTTTCAAGCTGGCTAGATTGCCACCACTGACTAATGTTGCTGGGTTATCAACCACGATACCGGCATTTTGCAAACCGATGAAAGCTAGGAAAAGACCGATACCGGCTGAAATGCCCGTGCGAAGAGAAAGTGGGATTGAGTTGATGATCCATTCACGAACTTTAAACACACTTAAAGCCATGAACAGCAAACCAGAAACAAAAACAGCCCCTAAGGCCACTTGCCATGTATGTCCCATACCTAGGACAACACCGTAGGTGAAGAAGGCGTTCAACCCCATACCCGGAGCAAGTGCGATTGGGTAGTTCGCCACAAAGCCCATAATAAAACAGCCAATTGCCGCAGCCAGACAGGTCGCGACAAATACGGCGCCTTTATCCATTCCAGCATCAGCAAGCATCGCAGGGTTTACAAAAATGATGTAAGCCATAGTTAAAAAGGTAGTAATACCTGCAATGATTTCAGTTTTGACGCTCGTGTTATTTTCACTGAGCTTAAAAAGTTTCTCGAACATGGTTAAATCCCATCAAGATAAAAGGTAAACGTTTGCGTAATCGATTGGCTATGATTATAAAGTTATCAAATAGCAAATTCCAGATAGATTTAATGCTCTAATCAATATTTTTATTCTGCCGTTCCTCAACACAACAGTTAAAGCCACTAACAACAAAGATAAAAACCTTATTATTCATAGATTAAGCCACCATTTCAGCATATTAATCAATCGGCTAAATTTCGAGCCATGTTGTAAACTTTCAACGGGTTTATTGTGTCATTCTACATTTTAAAGCGGATTTATATGCCAGTCATTGCGCTTTAATTGGCCAGTTTAGGAAAAGAGTGAGATGGTGTTTAAGAAATGTACATATCGAGCAGATAAAAAAACGCCACTCAAATTGAGTGGCGGTTGAATCATGTCAGCTAAAAAAGAAAGCTGTAAATAAATTCCAATAATAGGGGTGAACAAAACTGTTCGATAACAAGCTAAAAACTAATAGCCAAAGCTTGTTGGGTATACAAAGTTACTCGTATAAACAGAGCTGTTTATCCAGAACATTGCACTTGGTAAACCTTTCATACTATCACCTTTTAAATCAATTAATTAAATAACAAATATTGATTTCTCGGTTCCTTGGAGGCGATAAATCGGACTCATCCTTTGAGCATTTTCTCTTCGCTTTCGAAGTTGGTTATAAATATACCCCAAAGAAAATAAATTACAAGTAAATTGGTGATAAAAGTCACAAAAACTTCATTTATTGATCTATGTCACGCCAATTCTGTAAGTTAATTACAGAATTAGCAATACATGGAGCTCAAATATCAAGCAGCAATGAAAACGATTGCTCATCATGGGCGCCCTGTGTTTGCTGCGATCTTGTACAGCAAGAAAATCACTTTTTTACCCCTACTCTCTACTTGAGGAGAGTGCTATGCTAGCTCGCACTAGTTAATGGGCAATTTGTAGTTTTTCATTCTACATTGGTCTACTTATTAACCAATTTGATATTGCCCTGTACCAAATAAGGAGTCATCCGTGTCTGAATTCCATTCTGAGATTAGCCACTTATCCCCTGCGCCACTTTGGCAGTTCTTCGATAAGATCTGTTCTATTGCGCATCCATCAAAACATGAAGAAGCTCTCGCTCAGTACATTGTCACTTGGGCACAAGAGCAAGGCTTCGATGTTCGCCGCGATCCTACTGGTAACGTTTTCATCAAAAAACCAGCAACTCCGGGGATGGAAAATAAGAAAGGTGTTGTTCTACAAGCGCATATCGATATGGTACCGCAGAAGAATGAAGACACTCAGCATGACTTCACTACTGATGCTATTCAGCCATATATTGATGGCGAATGGGTCACAGCGAAAGGTACGACCCTAGGCGCTGACAATGGTATTGGTATGGCATCTTGTCTCGCTGTCTTAGCGTCAACGGATATCAAACATGGTCCGATCGAAGTTCTATTAACCATTGATGAAGAAGCGGGCATGACGGGCGCATTCGGTCTAGAAGCCGGTTGGTTAGAAGGCGATATTCTACTCAATACCGACTCAGAGCAAGAAGGCGAAGTTTACATGGGCTGTGCTGGTGGTATTGATGGCGAGGTCACTTTGCCACTTACTCGTGAAGCTATTCCAGCAGGTTACATTACTCGTCAACTGGTCCTGAAAGGCTTAAAAGGCGGTCACTCAGGTTGTGATATCCACACTGGTCGTGGCAACGCTAACAAACTGCTTGGTCGCTTCCTTGCTGGCCACGCTCAAGAACTTGATCTACGTCTGATCGAGTTCCGTGGTGGTAGCCTACGTAATGCCATCCCTCGCGAAGCATTTGTGACAGTAGCCTTACCAGCAGAGAACGAAGCAAAACTAGCGGAAACATTTGAGTTTTACACCAACCTACTTCGCGCTGAACTGGGCCGTGTAGAAACAGATATCGCGAGCTTTAACCAAGCAGTGAGCAGCGAAGCACAAGCATTTACACTAAGCGATCAACAACGCTTTATTGCTACTCTGAACGCACTACCAAATGGTGTTATTCGTATGAGTGACGACATTGCAGGTGTGGTAGAAACGTCACTTAACGTAGGTGTTATCGTGACAGAAGAGGACAAAATCACCGTACTTTGTCTTATCCGTTCTTTGATCGACTCAGGTCGCCAACAAGTAGAGAGCACGCTAAAATCAGTCGCCGAGCTAGCTGGTGCGAACGTGGCATTCAGTGGCGCATACCCAGGTTGGAAACCGGATGCAGACTCAGAGATCATGGCAGTATTCCGTGATCTTTATGACAATATCTATGGCCACAAGCCAAATATTATGGTGATTCACGCCGGTCTTGAATGTGGTCTATTTAAAGAACCATACCCAGAAATGGATATGCTTTCTTTCGGTCCAACCATCAAGTTCCCACACTCTCCAGATGAAAAAGTGGAGATCAGCACAGTGGCGCTATTCTGGGAACAAATGGTCGCTCTACTCGAAAATATTCCTGACAAAGCATAAGCAACTCAGTGAAGCATTAGTAGAAGTTATCCGAAAAGCCAGCTTGGATTAGCTGGCTTTTTTAGTGATGACGATAAAAAAGATTTATCGTCATCACTAATTATTTTCGTTAGTCACGGATATATCAGGTTGTTACAGTCCCCGTCCTTGAAGCGTCTTTGGGCAAACCATCTTGCCTTCTTCAAGCACCATAACACCGTGTTGTTATGTTGGGAGCGCTCCTTCCTGGGGTGTCTTATTTCTCTCATATACTAATCTGTATTAGGTAGTCGTGTATTTCGTTGTGCACTGAAATATTCATTTGCAGTCATAACCTTTTACTGCCTATTTTTATTGGCACTGCTAATAGGAATTCCCCCTATTGGTTGATGATGAACCAACACATTTTTGTATATCAACGAACTGAATAATTGTGATGAAGAAAGAAAAACTGCTCGTAGGCTGGTGTGAAACACTATCCCTACCATGTCTTGGTATTGATAAAATTAACGCTAAAATTGATACCGGCGCCAGAACCTCTTGCTTACACGCGTTCAAAGTAGAGAGCTTTTACAAGGAAGAGACACAATGGGTACGCTTTTGGCTACACCCTATTCAACACAACACGGAAGTAGAAGTCGTTTGCGAAGCGAAAGTTATCGATGAACGCGTTGTTCGTGACTCTGGTGGTCATGAAGAAAAACGCTATGTGATTCAAGTCGAGATGAGCCTCGGCGGTCAAACTTGGCCAATTGAGATCACATTAAACAACCGCGAGAACATGGCTTTTCGTATGTTATTAGGTCGTACTGCAATGCACCACCGCATCCAAGTCGATCCTGTAGAATCATTTTTAATCCCGTTTGAGGAAAACAAATAATGAAAATTGGTATTCTGTCACGCAACGCGAATCTTTACTCGACTCGTCGCCTAATCGAAGCGTGTGAAGTTCGAGGCCATGAAGTTAAAGTAGTTGATGCTCTTCGCTGTTACATGAATATCAATTCAGATAAACCAGAAATTCACTTTAAGGGTGAAGATCTTTCTGGTGTCGATGCTATTATTCCTCGCATCGGTGCATCTGTGACTTTTTACGGTACTGCAGTGCTACGCCAATTTGAAATGATGGGTGTCTACCCAATCAACGAATCGGTAGCGATTACGCGTTCTCGTGACAAATTGCGTTCAATGCAACTTTTGTCTCGTAAAGGCATTGGTATGCCTATCACTGGCTTTGCAAGCAAACCAGATGATGTAAAAGATTTGCTGGAAATGGTTGGCGGTGCGCCAGTAGTTATCAAGCTTCTTGAGGGCACCCAAGGTATTGGTGTTGTGCTAGCAGAAACGCGTAAAGCGGCAGAAAGCGTTGTTGAAGCTTTCATGGGCTTAAAAGCCAACATCATGGTACAAGAATTCATTAAAGAAGCTGGCGGTGCTGACATCCGCTGTTTCGTTCTGGGTGATAAAGTGATTGCCGCGATGAAACGTCAAGGTGCAGAAGGTGAGTTCCGCTCGAACCTACACCGTGGTGGCAGCGCTTCGCTTATCAAAATCACGCCAGAAGAGCGCCGCACTGCGGTTGCTGCTGCGAAAATAATGGGTCTAAATGTGGCTGGGGTTGATCTACTTCGTTCTGACCGCGGTCCATTAGTCATGGAAGTAAACTCATCTCCAGGTCTTGAGGGTATTGAGGCCGCTACCGGTAAGGACATCGCTGGAATGATTGTCGAATTTATTGAGAAAAACGCGGCAAGCAAAAGGACTAAAACTCGTGGCAAAGGCTAAAAAGAATCGTGCTTTTGAATTTCTCGGTGAAACAGTTGCACCAGGAGAACGTAAGGTAATCGAGTTAGAAGCAGCCAAGCTTTACACTCACTCACCTTTATCGATTCCAGTCGAAATCATCAATGGTAAATTGGCTGGTCCAACATTGATGGTTAACGCTGCTATCCATGGCGATGAACTGAATGGCGTAGAAATCGTTCGTCAGTTAATCAACACCATTGATGTGAACAAACTGAAAGGTACCCTCATTGCGGTGCCTATCGTGAACGTATTTGGTTTTATCCATAAGTCTCGCTACTTGCCTGACCGTCGTGATTTAAACCGATGCTTCCCGGGTAGTGAAAAAGGCTCGCTTGCTTCACGCATGGCACATACCTTTTTCTCACAAGTGGCAAAACGCTGTGACTACATCTTAGATTTGCATACTGGTGCGATTCATCGTACAAACTTGCCTCAAATCCGTGCGGATTTGAGCAACCCAGAAACACTAAGAATTGCTCAAGCGTTTGCAACACCTGTAACGGTGGATGCCCCTCTGCGTGATGGTTCACTTCGCAGTGAAGCAGAGCGTCTGGGTATTCCTGTACTGACTTACGAAGCGGGCGAAGCATTGCGCTTTGAACCTATTTGTATCAGTGCTGGTTTTATTGGCGTACAGCGTGTGATGCAAGCTATTGGTATGCTGCGTGCTAGCCGTAAAAAGCTGCCAAACACCGTGATTGCAAAATCAACCAGTTGGTTGCGCGCAGAAAGCGATGGCATTCTACGTACCCTAGTCACACTAGGCGAAAAAGTAGATAAAGGTCAGGTGTTGGCGTACATCAGCGCACCACTTGGACACAGTGAAATTGAGCTAACGGCGCGTAAAGGCGGTATCGTTATTGGCCAACAAACACTGCCACTCGTGAACGAAGGCGACGCTATTTTCCACCTAGCTTACTTCGAAGAAGATGACGATGAAGTGGAGCAAGTGGTTGAAGACTTTATTGAAGAGATCATCGATGCGGATCTAGAACCGCTCACGACTGGTCAAATCAATACACATAATTAATGTGATATCGCCAAATAAAAAAGCCCGCAATGC
>NZ_AFWD01000010.1:0-218 GCF_000222565.1 Vibrio sp. N418 | reverse complement strand
AAATGTGCTTAAAGATGGTGGAGCTATGCGGGATCGAACCGCAGACCTCCTGCGTGCAAGGCAGGCGCTCTCCCAGCTGAGCTATAGCCCCATCAGGTGTCGATACTGTGTGCCAATTCCTTGGGAAGGGAATTGGTGGGTCTGAGTGGACTCGAACCACCGACCTCTCGCTTATCAGGCGAACGCTCTAACCACCTGAGCTACAGACCCAGTATCGT
>NZ_AFWD01000011.1:0-16951 GCF_000222565.1 Vibrio sp. N418 | reverse complement strand
TAATAAACGTAAACGGTACCGGTAGGCTTTTTTTATATTGTTTGAATTTAGTTGAACGAAAGATTAGTTCATCAGCGAGCTGTGGCTGAAGTATATAGGTACGGCACTTATTACATGCAACGTTTCACTGCTAATCACTTGATGGACGTTTTCAAAAAAAGATCCACATTCGGCGCAAAGTAAAGAGCCTGAGCCCGACATTAGGTATTCATCGCTGCCACATAGTGGGCAACATTGGTGATCAATAGTTGAGGCTTTATTTTCTTTCATTTCTTCTCCGGTGCGAAGCGAACAAAATAGGCATTAATCGCCATATTGGCGTTATTTATTATTTAATATTTATTTTTCAGTAGCGTACGGGCTAAACTTCCCGTGTGCAATTTAATTCTAGCCTAGCGGCTCTAAACTAACGTCAATCACGTGTTATTCGTTTTATTTTTGCGAGCCATGTCTTGATAAGGTGCTTGATTATTTTCTTGAAATCATATTTCACGTCAAGAATTAACTTGTGTGAATTTTGTCAGCTTTTTAGCACTGCTGTTGTCGACTAAAAAATAATCCTGCAGAGCTTACGGAGAAATCTTATGCCAGATACCTTTTGTATTGTATTAACCACCACAAATAGTAAAAGCAATAAACAAGCCTTAATTCATGCCGTATTACGGGAGCAATTGGCTGCTTGTATTCAAAGTATGCCAATAGAGAGCCATTATGTTTGGCAAGATGAAGTTTGTATTGATGAGGAATGGTTACTGGTGATGAAAACAACGCAACGTTGTTACCGAGCACTAGAAACTCTGATTGTTGAGGAGCATGATTACGATACTCCTCAAGTGGTTAAATTACCGTTTACGGAAGGGTTTAACCCTTATTTAGCATGGTTAGACGAAAACACGTGCCGTTGAAAACCAAGTAGTGTGAGTGCGCTGATGGCACCCAATGTATCCATCAGCATATCTTTTTGTGCATCCCAAATATCACCCTGTGAGCCTAGAAATGCGATACCTTCCTCACCGCCCGCTACCTCTGCATACCACCATTCGATGATTTCATAGCCAGCAGCCAGTGACATAATGGAAAAGAGGCCGAAGAGGCAGGCAAAAACGGGTTTGATGATATTGCGACGGATAAGGTATTCCGCAATGGGGTAGGCGTAGAAGCCAATCGAATAGTGAGCGACTCGATCAAACTGGTTTCGTTCATCTGAGCCAATGAGTTGATTAAACCAATCAAACGGTACCTCAGCAAAGGTATATTTAGAGCCGATGGTATGCAAACAAATCCAAACAAACATTAAGATATAGGCGGTGTTGGAGAAAACGTAGTGGCGTGCTACCCACCAAATTATACCTAAAACAGCGATCACAGGAATGATCTCAGCAACCCAGACGGCGCGCGAAACAGGCTCGATGCCCGCAAAAATAAACACCGCAATGTAGAGTACGGTTAGTGCCTTTAATGTGATGAGGCTGTGATGTTGAGACATTACTTTGTCCTTAAATTTTCTGAACCTAAAACTTGGTACTGATTAATACTAATCAGCTTTAGTTAAGCATAACCAACAATAAAACAGTGTTCAATTAATTTTTAAACCGAGCAATTTAGACTGAGGGTATGATTGCTTTGGTAAGATTGACTCATTCGTAAAAAGGTTAAGTTGAGGCGTTGCTTCAAACTGTTGTAAAAAATGGCGCAGTGGCAGTTGAATCATAGCTTGGTGCAAGGGTAAGCTACTATAATCAATACTAAATATGTCATTTTTATTAGGACGCTATGAATCAACAATATGGCCTAGCCACACTGTGTGAAATCGAAAATCCGCTGTTGTGGCCGATATTGGAGGTATTGCGTAAGAAGCCGACAGGTTGGAAAGTGCATATATTAGCCGCGCATTTGAGCGAAAAAGAGTTGATGCCCGTCCTCGATTCTCGTCCTGATAAAGATTTATTTAAGCGCAATTTTTTAATCATGAATGCGCTGTACCAACTACAAGAAACTCTCTATCCCGATCGTTGGGTGCAAGTAGAGGCGATGGATATAGCATTACTGCCTAATTGTCATCAAGGTCAGCAATACCATATTGATCCGCAAGACCCTCTGCGAGATTACTATACGCAGTGGAGTAATTACGAAGCTGAGGAAGGTGAAATTAAACGTCTGCTCAATGAATTTTGGACGCGTTATCGTGAATATGTCGGACAGCAAACACAACGAACTGGAACATTAGATCGAGTTAAAGCGTTGCGGCTGTTTGAGCTCAATGAAGGCGCGAGTGATAGTGAAATTCGTAAGAAGTGGCGTAAACTCGCCTTAAAATGGCATCCCGATCGACAAAATGGCAATACTGACCAATTTCGCTTGGTGTGTGAAGCATGGCATGTATTGAGAGTGTGATGATTTATATGCACGAATCTAATAAACAAAGCGCCCTTATTTGGGCGCTTTGTCGTAAGAAGTCGATAAAAATCGGGCTACTTTATTTGGCTGCTTTAAATTGCGCTTTACGCAGTCGGTTTAGCGCCGCCATCACATCCAAAACACGTGGTTTGGCAAGATCGCCCTGTTTTGGCATTGTTTGATGCCAATCACCTGAGATCATTTGCGCAATTTCTTTGGCTGGATTGGTTGTCCAACCCGGTAGTTGAGCAAGTTGGAACCAAAGCCAACCGATCGCATTCACTTCAGAGCTAGATTGAAGTTGCTCAAGGGCTGAGATGTCCGCGAACTCTTTACCAAAACGTAGAGATTCCGTGCCTTTACCTGACACTCGGAACTTACCATCCAGCAAAATCGCTTGCAGAGCCGCACCATTAAGAGCGCGAGGACGGAATGTTTCAAGTGGGCTTTCACTTTCGTTACAACGCTGGGTAGGGTGCTGTGCAATAACTTGTTGCGCTTTTTCGGTTACGTCAACAGGTTGGTAGTCGTGCATTTGAATTACCGTGTCTGCGACATCCAAATAGTCACCAGAGCCACCCATAACGACGATGGTTGAGATATCCAATTCAGAGCGCAATTGGCCAATGCGGTCAACTAAAGGGGTAATTGGCTCAGCGCCCTTGCTAACCAGTGCTTGCATGCGTTCATCACGGATCATGAAGTTAGTTGCTGACGTATCTTCATCAATCAATAAACCACGCGCACCAGATTCAATCGATTCTTGTAACCATGCTGCTTGAGAGGTTGAACCAGAGGCGTCTTGGGTTGAGAAGTCTGCGGTATCTTTACCCATTGGCAAATGGTTGATGTAGTTTGATAGGTTTAAGTTGTGAACACTGCGACCATCTTCGGCGCGAATTTTCATCGCATCAAGGTTGGTAACAATGCGCTCACGGCCATCACCAGGAATATGGTTGTAGATCGAACGCTCAATAGCGGTCAGTAGGGTCGATTTACCGTGGAAACCACCACCTACGATCAATGTAATGCCTTTCGGAATACCAAGACCAGTCACAGGCCCTTGGTTAGGCGTCTCTAACGTCACTTGCAGTGACTTGGGGGCAACAAATTCAACCGCATCTTTCATCGGTAGATCGCAGTTACCGGCAAGACGAGGTAGAACAGAACCATTGCCAATGAAAGCAATCAGGTTATTTTTTTCTAACTGCTCGCGTAAGGCTTCTTGATCTTCTATTACTTGGCAATGACGCTCTAACGCGGCGATATCAATCTCACGAGCAATGGTCGCGCGGCGGACAAATTTAGGTAAATGGAAGGTAAGAATGTTGATTGACTTTTTACCGAGTACTGAACGGCCTTCCGCGGGTAGGTTAACGCGGAAACGTAGCTCGATACCTTCTTCAGTGAATACCACTGCGGTTGAGTCGAGTACAGTTTGGCCATGCAGCGCGATGCTAACGTGAGATTCTTGTTTCGCAAATTCTGAGAAAGTACGAGCAATGAAATCGCGTGCGGCGATTTGATAGGCCGGAGACTTCTCTTTTAGCCAATCTAAGCCGGTTAAAGACCATGGGCGGAAGGCGCGGAAACGTGAAGCAGAAGCAAATGGGTCAGCTTGAACGTGATCAACAAATAGCGTGAAATCGGTTAGGTCGTACTGACCTTTGATTTGGTGATACGCGCGATAGTTCTGTTTTTCGATTTTTTTTAGGGTCGCGATTAGCTGATCCATAAAGAACTCACATTAGGAATGTCGGTAAAGGCGTGGATTATAGGAACCGCTTGGCACAGAGTAAAGCTCAAGCGGTGATTCTTAACATTTTATCGCCATTCGTTTGTCTCGTAGGGCATTTTTCTATGAGATAACGAGTCTAGCTCGCTTGAAAATAGTTTTGACTTAATAAATTGATTTCAAATTCGTCGCATGGCATTGGTTTCCCATAGTAGAAACCTTGGCCGAATTCACAGCCTTCCTCGATGATAAACTCTTCATGTAACCGACTCTCTATTCCCTCAACGGTGACGGAGAGGTTGAGTTTTTTCGCCACCGCAATGATGGAGCGAACGATTTCTTTGTCTTCTTGGCAATTATCCAATTGTTGAATAAAACTTTTATCGACTTTGATGGCATCAAAGGGAAATTTTTTGAGGTAATTGAACGAAGAGTAGCCAGTGCCAAAATCATCCAAAGAGAGCGTGACGCCCAGCTTATGTAACGCCAATAAAGAATTCTTCGCCATCACTTCGTCGGCAATTAAGCTGCTTTCGGTGACTTCTAATTCCAAATATTCCGGTGGCAGTTGATAGGCGATCAATAAATCTTCAATTTGTTCAGCGAAGTGGGGGTTCTTGAGTTGTACAGCAGAAATGTTGACCGCAATTTTAAAATCTTTCACATGGGTTGCCCATTCTGACGCCTTTTGGATCGCTGAACGCAGTACAAATGTGCCCACTTCGAAAATAAGACCATTTTGCTCTGCCATATGGATCAGCGTTTCATTGGATATATCGCCAAGAATTGGATGTCGCCAACGCAACAAAGCTTCGGCTCCAGTCCATTTGTGATTAAGTGGCGATACCTTTGGTTGAAAATAGAGCAATAGGTCTTCACTTCGTACCGCTTGCAATAGGTAACTTTCTAGTTGATTGATGTCGGTTTGCAATGCGGAAATATCATGCGAGTGGAAGCTGTATTTATGGCCAGAATCCTTACAGGAATGCATCGCTCCGGATGCGTATTTCAATAACAGATGTCCAGAAGCTGCGTCGTCAGTAGTACTTATACCGATGTAGCAGTGCAGGTGATGATTCTCGCCATCAACTTCAAATTCTGAGTGGCTGATGGTTAATAACTGTTGGCATAAATCGTTGATGTGTTCACTAAGACGATTGGACTGAACCAACAGGACCAGCTCGGTTGAGGTTGGTCGTGCCGTTTTTACATGAAATTGGTTGAGATCGCCAAGTCGCTCGCGAAACTTAACCAGAATGTTCTCCCACACGCCATACCCATGTTTGGTTTGCAGTAACTTACCGTTAGTAAAACCAATGTGGATTGCAGCTGCTTGAAATTCAGGCTGTTCAGAGTGCGATTTGATCATTTGATCTGCTTCAAACTCAAGCGAATTTCGATTGAGAAATCCAGTGCCTAAATCGTGTTTTTGATGGTACAAGATTTTTTGTTCAGCTGCGCGGCGTTTATCAATTTCCATGTTTAATGAGAAATTGAGGTCAACTAAGTCTTGAGTGCGCGTACTGACGCGAGATTTCAATTCGGCGTTGAGCAGCTTGAGTTTTTCGTTTTGATAAAGAGTCACCAATTGTGATTGAATCGCGTCACGGAAATTTTGTAGCAGATCCTTATAGGTCGTTGTGAGAGATTTTGTTTGCGAATCTAACACGCAGATAGTGCCAAACGGTTTGCCATTCGGCCAGTTAATCGGGAATCCGCAATAGGCGACCATACCCAGTTTGATATCGGGATTGCTATCCCAGATCGGATCAGCAAGCGCATTGGGCACCTCGAGTGCTTGCTGTTGTTCAATGACATACTCACAGTAGAGACCTTGGCCGAGCGTTTCGCTATCACCAATAGCATAAGGATGCTTGGCGTTATTATTGCTCGAAACTACTTCGATGACATCGGGATGAATTCTCATTATTAAGGCAGCTGGTGCTGAAACGATCTCAGCAAGTAAGTTGACAATATTTTGCCAACTTTGAGTCATCTCATCGGGTATGACTAATTTGTTAGTATTAATTTTTGACATATAAAAACAGTCCTTTTTGGCGAAGGCCAAAAGTGTGCACTCCATGCTCATCTTTTAATAATAGACGGAAATTTCCTTTTGTAATCTGTGGGCTACTTTAACAAAAAAGCCCCCAAATTATGTTGGGGGCTATACGGTAATGGCGGTCATCTCAAAAATGAGACGCTCATTGAGCGAACCAAGGTTAAAAATTGGTTATATCAGACTGTCGGCCAGACAATTGTACTTTGAGATAATGTCCTGAATATCGACTTTTTTGTTGTAATCAACATCAGCCAGCCCAAAACCATTGAGCTGCATGAACTCTTGTTTTAGGCCTGCGTAATCACCCAATTGCTGGAAGTTGTTGGCGTTCATCGATTCTACCAACTGATGAACTTGTGCTTGTGTTTCTGGATTGAGCTCAAGATCGTCGATACGAATTAGGCGTTCGCCATCAACGGGCACTTTGTCACAACCATACAGTTTGGTGGTAAACAGTCGTTGCATCTGTTCGATACATCCTTCGTGAGTACCATTTTGTTTCATCACTTTATAGAGGGCGATTAAGTAAGGAGTGAGACCAGGAATGAAAACACTCGCTTTGGTCACGAGCGCTTTACAAACACTGGCATAGGCACCACCACTGAAGTTGGCAAGCTTGAGGTTCAGCGAGTGACTGGTTTGATGTAAGTCCACTTTCGCGCGGCCTAGCGTGCCATCAAGGTAGATAGGATGGGTTAGATCCGAACCGATATAAGAGAATGCGACCGTTTTGCAGCCTTCAGCAATGGATTCAGAGTTAATCAGAGTATCGACCCAAGCTTCCCAATCTTCGCCGCCCATCACTTTAAGTGTGCCATCGATCTCTTGTTCTGTTGCTGGCTCTAATGTCGATTCTAGCCATTGATCGTGCTCAAGCGATACAGATGCACCAGCAACGGCTTGACCGATCGGTTTGATCGCAGAGCGCCACATCTCACCCGTTTGGTAATTGGGACGTAGACCACTGGCGACACTGTAGATAATTAAGTCGACTTCACCCTCAAAATACGTTTCGATAGCTTCGATCACGCTCTCTTTGGTTTGCGTAGAGAAGGCATCGCCATCAATATTAATTGCGATACGACCTTCGTTCTGAGCGTGTTCACGAAAATAGAGATTATTGTAGAAGCCAGCGCTACCGACGCCTTTGTCTGATGGGCCTCGCTCAAAAGAAACACCAATTGTATCCGCTTGAGCTCCCCCGAACGTCAATGCGATACGCGCGGCAAGGCCAAAACCAGAAGATGCCCCAATGATGAGAACACGTTTAGGCCCGTTGGTGATCGGCTTAGCGTGTTTCACGTAATCAATTTGATTTAAGATGGCTTTTTCACAGCCAAGAGGATGCGCACTACGAGCGATGACGCCGGATATTTCTGGTTTAATTATCATTTAGTTCTCCAAAAGCAACAGCTTAAGCGTTTAATTTAGCCTAAAGTGACGCGGAGTTTTTTGCGCTAAGGCAATTAGAGACGGTTTATTAACTGTTCAGAAACAAATTCTGCGATCCAAGGTTGCGCCTCTGCTTTTGGGTGCAAGCCATCGCTCATCATCCATTGCGGGTTGTCGCGTAAAATAGGCTCAAGAAAAAACGGAATAAGTGAGACATTTTGCTGCTGCGCGACATTTGGATACAAATCTGAGAAGGCTTGTGTATAGCGTTTTCCATAATTGGGTAGGATATGGATTTGCATCAAGATAGGCGTGGCTTGTGATGCCTTAATGGCATTGATGATGGAGGTTAGGTTGGTGGCAATAAGATTAGGGGGAAAGCCTCGCAGCCCATCATTTGCACCGAGCTCAATTAGCACATAGTGAGGTTGATATTGAGTGAGTAATTGTGGCAAGCGCGCTAACCCGTTCCCTGTAGTATCACCTGAGATACTGCTGTTAACGATAGTCAGTGATTTGCCTTTATCGGCCATCACATTTGGTAATAAACTAGGCCAAGCTTTTTCAATTGGCATCTGATAGCCTGCACTAAGGCTATCGCCTAATATCAGCAGCGTCGTTGCACTAGCTGGAATGGTCGCGAGTAACGCGAGAACTAAGGAAAGAAGTCGTAGCATGCAAACATCCGTGATAAAAGCTATATCTTTAGGAAAGATAGTTTCCACCAATCAAGAACATTTGACAATCCTTGATGATATTAACCTTGAGATCCAAGCGGGTGAAAGTGTCGCGATTGTCGGCACTTCTGGCGCGGGTAAATCGACACTCATGACATTGTTGGCTGGGCTAGATACGCCGACCGCCGGTGAAGTTGAATTACTTGGCCAACCACTATCAAGCCTAGATGATGAGGCTCGAGCCGGAATTCGTAGCCAATCGATCGGTTTTGTGTTCCAGAGTTTTTTGTTAATCCCGAGTTTATCTGCGCTTGATAATGTCACTTTGCCTTGTTTGCTCAAAGGGGAAGAGCAAGACAAAGCACGGGCCATTTCCTTACTTGAATCGGTTGGGTTGGCGCAGCGCATCCATCATTCCCCTGCACAACTGTCTGGCGGAGAGCAACAACGCGTCGCGCTTGCTCGTGCTTTTATGACTGAGCCGCAGATCCTATTTGCCGATGAGCCGACAGGAAACCTTGATCAACACACGGCGGAAAAAGTGGTGGAGTTGCTGTTTGAGCTTAACCTGCGTCATGGCACGACATTGGTGCTGGTGACTCATGATATGCAGCTCGCCGCCCGCTGTGACCGCATTTTTACGATTCAGGCGGGTAAATTGGAGATTAAGTAATGACAAAGCTTACTCAAGGTCATCTGAATCTTCAGCTCTTTAAGTGGAGCAGTAAAGAGATCCGTCAAGGACAGTTATGGCCAGTGTCGATTGCTTTAACTCTGATTATTGCCGCAATCTTTGCGCTGGCCGCGTTGGCTGAGCGTATGGAACAAGTGGTGGTTAAGCAGGGCAAAGAAGCACTCACCGCGGATACTATTTATAGTTCGTCCAATCCTATTCCGGATAAATTGAAAGCACAGGCCATTACCCTACAGTTAGACTCCTCAGTATTGACGCGCTTTGCCACGATGGCTTTTAGTGAGCAAGAAATGAAGTTAGTGACTGTTAAAGCGGTTGATTCGCGTTATCCGCTGCAAGGCGAGCTCAAGTTAGCAAATGGTGAAAAGAGTGAAAACCGTGTCTTGCGCAATCAATTGTGGCTGGATGAGCGTCTATTTAATCAGCTAAAAGTTCAGCAAGGCGATAGCATCACGCTCGGGGACGCGGATTTTGTTATTACAGGGCGCGTCGTCGAAGAGCCGGGATTGAGCTTTAATCCATTTCAACAAATGCCATCCGCGTATATTCATCAAGATGACCTCGAGAAGACCGGGGCTATACAGCTTGGTAGCCGAGTGCGTTACAACTACTATTTCAACGGCAGCGATGAGCAGATATCCGCGTTGCAGGATAGTATCGAATTAACGCCAAGCGATTCTTGGCGAGATCAGAACAGTGCCAGCAGAACTAATGAAGTGTTTCAACGCACTGAGCAGTATCTTTCTCTGACGGTGGCGATCGTGGTGATCATGGCGGCGACCACATTAGTGTTAACGTGTCAGCATTATGTATCGACTCGTCTAAAAACCATCGCGATGCTAAAAAGTTTGGGTGCGAGTAAACGCTGGATCATTCATTGGTTGACCATCCAAGTGTTGATATTGCTCGCAGTCGCCTCGTTCTTAGGTTGCCTGTTGGGTATTGGTCTTGAATATCTGCTGCGTATTCCTTTGGCGGATTTGTTGCCGAGTCCGTTGCCTTCCTATGGGATTGCGCCTGCACTTATTGCGGTGGCAACGAGTGTGCTCATCGCTATTCCGGCCTTAGGCATTCCGTTGATAAAGCTGATTAATGTCAATGCGGTCAATGTGATGCAATCGTCGCAACAGCGAGTGGGGCGCACACGCTATGCTTTATTGCTGGTGCCCGTGCTACCAATGTTAGTGGTATATCGTGACAACTTACTGGTGTGGTTAGTGCTGGGTGGAATGATGATATTGTTTGTCATCTTAGCGTTGGTCAGCATCTTTATCACCCGCGCGATGGCGAAATTACCACTAAATGCCGAGTTCAAACTGGCGTTGAGTCGGATCAATCGCTCCCTAATGAGCAGTGGCATCCAATTTGGCGCACTGTCGTTATCGCTTATGTTGTTGGCGGTAATGTGGTTGGTTAGAACTGACTTGCTGTCTGATTGGCAGAGAACGTTACCCGATAATGCGCCGAATGCGTTTGCTTTGAATATCGCCCCTTATGAAAAAGAGAGTTATCTTGCGACATTAGATGCTGAGGCGATTGAGCGTTCAGAGGCTTATCCGATTATTCGTGGGCGAGTCGCCACCATAAACCAGCGCGCTGCGATGGAATATTCACAAGGTGGTGAGGGGAGCGATTCCTTACGTCGTGAAATTAACTTTACCTTTGCTGAAGCGATCCCTGCCCACAATGAATTGCTTGAGGGAGATTGGCAGCCAAGCGGTGGTGTGTCGGTTGAAACTGAGGTTGCAACCGATTTAGGGCTTAAATTGGGTGATGAGCTAGGTTTTATTATCAATAGCCAAACCGTGGTGGCAAGAGTGGACTCTATCCGTCAGGTTGAGTGGCGAGATATGAAGCCTAACTTCTACTTTATTTTTACTCCGGACGTGTTGAAGCAAATACCGGCCACCTATTTAGTCAGTTTTCGCGTGGAGCAACAACATGATCAGTTGCTTAATACACTTTCACGCCAGCATCCAACGGTAAGCTTAATGGATATTCGTGTGATGGGCGCCAAGATTCAGCAATTGGTCGGTCAGATAGTGTGGGCAATTACTTTGTTGGCATCGCTGAGTGTTATCGCGGGCGCTTTGTTGATTTTTACCTTATTGCGTTTAAGCCTTGGCCAGCGACAAAATGAAATTCAACTTTATCGCACTCTGGGGGCCAGTAAAAAACGAGTGATTAGGACGATATGGGCTGAATATGGCGTCATGGCGCTGGTCGCGGGCATTATCGCTATCTTGGGGGCGGAGATCATTGTCGCGGCGATCATGAGAATCGGTTTTGATCTTGAAAATCAACTGCATTATTCACTATGGATCTGGCTGCCAGTGTTGGCATTTTGTACACTGGCCGTGGTTGTTAACAGTCTAATAAAACGGCTATTAATCCCTATAAATAAAGACTTTAGCTAACATTGAGTAGGTCAAACTAAGTAGTTACCCACAGAACTTGTGGATAAAGTTAGGGATAACTCTTTGGGCGTGGAAAGCTGCCCATCGTGCTAAGCCAATAAAACCCGCCTTTGGCGGATTTTAATTATTCACACAGGGGGAATTTCGCGAATTTGCAAAAAATGCGTCAAGCTTTTTTTCGAATTTTTTCCCTGAAAATACGTGAAAATTACCTTGCTAAAAATGTGATTTTCATAACGGCATAAAGCCAGTAAAATACCATCAGAAAGAATGAATTACTGATCTAAATGACATTAAATATTGATCAAGATAAACCGACTAAAGTTGCGGTTATCGGTGGTGGTATTGCGGGAGCAACCACTGCATTACACCTTGCAGAACAGGGCATTGAGGTTGATCTCATTGAAAAAAGCTCAAGTTTAATCAGTGGCCCGCCAATCTGTCACTTACACGCTGGTGGAAATTTGTACAGAGAGATCTCGCTGGAGCAGTGTGTTCAGCTACTCAGACAGTCGATCGACTCTGTTCGCCTTTACCCTCATACCCTAAACAAACGCCCGACTTTGATTGTGGTACCCCATAGCGATGGGGGTGACCCAAATGAGCTGTTGCCGCGTTTAGAGCAAATTCGTGCTGTATATCAAGATTTAGTTGAGCAGGATGAGGCAAACCGTGTACTGGGCGAGCCAGAGCAATACTTCAAATTGTATTCTCGTGAAGATTTAGACCAACTCAAGCTGCGCGAGCAACGTGCAGAGCCACAAGATCACGATGAGTGGCTAATTCCATTCGCTCAACAAGCGGACTTAGACGCCATTCATTATCCCGTGGTATCGGTAAACGAATATGGTTGGAGCGTTTTTCGTATTGCCGCGTCTGCAATGCTGGCGCTAGAGCAACTGCCTAATTGTC
This sequence comes from Vibrio sp. N418, assembly GCF_000222565.1. Taxonomy (NCBI): domain Bacteria; kingdom Pseudomonadati; phylum Pseudomonadota; class Gammaproteobacteria; order Vibrionales; family Vibrionaceae; genus Vibrio; species Vibrio sp. N418. The sequence goes on along the minus strand of NZ_AFWD01000011.1, from coordinate 4,665 downwards.
AGATGAAACTGAACACTCAATTGGTCGACATGACCCCATCGGGTATGCAGTGGTTGTTGACCATGGATGACGGTCAGGTGCGCTATCAGCATCATTATGATTACGTTATTAACGCCTGTGGTTTTGAGACGGGTATTGTTGATGATTTAGCAAATACTCCTCGCCAACGAATGGTCGAATTTAAAGCGGCGTATGTCACGAAGTGGGCGAGCAATCAACAAATGTGGCCTGAAGTGATTTTCCATGGTCCTCGTGGCACGCCAAATGGAATGGCTCAACTGACGCCTTACCCAAGTTCAATTTTCCAGTTACACGGCATGACAAAAGAGGTCACTCTGTTTGAAGATGGCTTAGTGGGGTCTTGTCATCAATCTTCTCAACCGCAACTGCCTGCGCCGCTGGTGAATAAGATCAGTCAAGGTTGGCGTGAATCGGTACGGGTTGAGCGCAGTAATAAAGCGATTGAGCATATGAGTCGTTTTGTACCGAGCTACGCTGATGCAATCGAGTTTGGCTTACCTTTATTTGGAGCGCAACAGATCCCCGGAAATGATGAAACTCTACGTGCTGCCGATGTTTCATTTGCTGGTGAGCATTATGCCCGTATTGAGGTTGTAAAAGGTTCATCGGCACTTGAAGCGGCGTGTAAAATTGTTGAACAATGGCAGTTGGTTGGCCAGTCCAAGGAAGCAATCAATGATGAGCCGAGGAAAATGAGCATTGAAGATCTGCATCCAATCAGCTGTGCGCTAACTGAGTCTCAGGTGGTAGAAAAGGCGCAGTTGCTGGCGCGAGAGCGTGGTTATCCTGCCGAACTTGCTCAAGTATATGGGCATTAGTATTTGAGATACTCAGAGTAAAAAGTCAGCACAAACGGCCTGCATTAGCAGGCCGTTTGGTTATATGTAGGTGTTATCACAACCGAAGGAATTAGTAACCACAGTAATTAATAACCAAAGTAATTGGCCCATTGAACCCAGTCCGATTGCAACTCTTGTAGCTGTCCTTTGACAAAACGCACTTTTTGCCCTGGCTTTGCTTGAGCAAGCCTTGGTAAATCAATGCGCGAAATACAACCTATCTTGGGATAACCACCTACGGTTTGACGATCATTTAATAAAATAATCGGTTCGCCATCGGGCGGTATTTGAATTGCGCCGAGCGCGATCCCCTCACTCAACATTTTCTGCTGAGGTGGGCTAATACAAGCCCCGGTTAAGCGGTAACCCATCCGGTTAATATGGGCGCTGACTTCAAACTCTTGTTGATAAAACTGCTCAATGGCTCGTTTTGAAAAAATGTTACGTTGATAGCCTTCAATGACACGTAATGTGATGGGCAGATCATAGTCAGGGATGAAACGAAAACTGAGCTGGCGCTTTTGAAAAGAACTGTGCGTATTCGGCGCTGAAAAACGCAGTTGATCACCTTCTTGCAGAGCCTTGCCATTGGTGATTCCACCAAGCTGGTCACGTTCAACACTGGCACAACTGCCTAATTGTGAGGTGAGTAAAAATCCTCCTTTGACTGCCAGGTAGCTGCGCAAACCATTTTTGGGTAGGGCGAAACTTAAACATTGCCCCTTAAAGGCGAAAAAGGAACTCCAATTCTCCAATGGTGTATCGTCTAAGCTTGCTTTTAGATCGGCGCCACAAATAGCAAATTCACCATCCTGTTCAATGGTAAATTCAGCTTGGCCGAGCGTGATCTCGATGCAAGGCAAATTGACTGGATTACCAAGTAAGAAGTTCGCCCAGCTGTAAGCATATTCATCAAGAGGGCCGCCTTGGCTAAGCCCCAATTGTGCATAACCAAATCGGCCGAGATCTTGTATAACGCTTAACGCGCCAGGCTTGCGTACTCTTAATCCTTGATTATTCATACCAACCCTCCGAAATAACGCCACCAAGCTCTAAAAAGTGCGCTTTATTGATGGCAACAAACTTGACTTGATCACCAATTGAGAAAGGGGTCATTGGTGACTGATTTGGATCATAGAGAGCGATAGGGCAGTTGCCGATTATGTTCCAACCTGCAGGGGAGTCGCAGGGGTAGACAGCAGTTTTACTGTCAGCTATCGCGACACTGCCTTTTGGTACTTGTAGCCTTGGTGTAGCATGTCTTGCGCACTGAATTTCGGTGACAACGTCACCTAAAAAGGCGAAGCCAGGGGCGAATCCTGTTGCCTGAACGGTATAAATTGTTGAGGTGTGTAAAGCGATGGTTTGTTCGATATCGTTGCCGCTCTGTTCGAATCGCGCGAGATCAGGCCCAACATCAGGATGGTAGTAAACAGGCAATTCAATTAAACGCCGTTCAACCTGATTTGCAGGTTCTGATTGCACCTTCTCGATAATACCGCTTAATTGTTTTTGCAAGGTGATGAGCTGTATTCGATGCGGAAGGTAGTCCACTAAGATGGTTGTGTAAGAAGGTGTGACGTTCATAATACAGTGGCTTAACTGCTGGTAGAATGCTTGAGTCACGCGGCCAATGGTAGCAGAAAGAACGGCACTATCTGGCTGGTTAAAATTGATCAACAGGGAGCATTCAGAGACGGAGCTAAAGGTGAGTTTATCGGTCATCTTCTACTCCCATTGCGTTATTAAGTTGCGTGAGAATATTCACTGCATTTGGGTTGTCACCGTGGACACAAAGAGTATCCGCTTCGATAACGAGTGTCTCGCCATCTAACGTGCGGATCTTACCAAATTCAGTCAATTGCTTTACCTGATCGATCACGGCTTGGCAATCATGCAACACTGCGCCCTGTTGATGACGAGGCGCGAGTGAACCATCGCTGAGGTAGGCTCGGTCAGCAAACGCTTCAAATAATAACGGTACTTCATAACGATCAGCGATATCGAGAAAGGGTTGGCTATTTGGTACAGCCAGCATCATTAATGGCACATTAAAACAGGAAACGGCATCAATGACGGCTTCAAAAATTTCGTCATCTTTGAGCATGTCGTTATATAGAGCACCATGAGGCTTGATGTAGCGAACGTCAGTATTAAAGCTTTCACACATCGCTTTAAGCGCGCCAACTTGGTAGATGATGCTGTAGGTCAGTTCGTCGGCTTGCATGGCGAGTGATCGACGACCAAAGCCAACCATATCGGGATAACTGGGATGAGCACCAATTTTCACATTGTGTTGCACCGCCAATTGTACGGTTTGTGCCATCGTTTTGGGATCTGATGCGTGAAAGCCGCAAGCAATGTTCGCCATATCGATGAGCGGCATAACGGCTTCGTCACTGCCCATCTTCCACTGCCCATAGCTTTCACCCATATCGCAGTTAAGCGTGATCTGCTGCTTACTCATTGTGTTGTCCCTTTTATTGCCATCAAGCGCGAAATAACCATAACCTAAAATATAAACAGAGGTCTGTGATATAAGTAGGAGGACAAATAATTTTGCGGTTCGACGCACGCTATCGAAAATGTATCGCTATGTTTAAACCTCTGGAAATTACTGATTTTAACTTTGAGATTGACTGTGAAAACGACGTATAATTGAGGGACAACGGATAAGAAGGCAAAAGAATGAACGTATTAGTTACAGGCGGTATGGGTTATATTGGCAGCCATACCTGCATTCAAATGCTCGCGGCGGGCATGACACCGATTATTATTGATAACCTTTATAATAGTAAAAAATCGGTACTGAAGAGAATTAAACAAGTTACAGGTACTGAGGTTAAATTTATTCAAGGTGACATTCGTGATAAAGCCTTTATCACGGATGTTCTTAAAAACAATGATATTCAATCGGTCATTCACTTCGCTGGCCTAAAAGCCGTAGGCGAGTCGGTAGAAAAGCCTCTTGAATATTATGATAATAATGTGCACGGTACACTGGTGTTGGTTGATGCAATGCGTGAAGCGGGTGTTTCTAGCCTGATCTTTAGCTCTTCCGCTACCGTGTATGGCGATCCAGCCTCTGTGCCTATTACCGAAGATTTCCCAACCAGTGCGACCAACCCTTATGGCCGTAGTAAGCTGATTGTGGAAGAGTGTCTGACCGACTTCCAACTCGCGAACCCAGATTGGAGTATCACGCTACTGCGCTATTTTAACCCGGTAGGTTCCCATCCTTCTGGTGAACTAGGTGAAGACCCACAAGGCATTCCAAACAACTTAATGCCGTTTATTGCTCAAGTAGCGGTGGGACGTCGTGAACACTTGTCGATATTTGGTAATGACTATCCAACCGTCGATGGTACGGGTGTGCGTGATTACATTCACGTTATGGATCTTGCGGATGGTCACATTGCCGCATTGAATGGCGTGGGCTCCAAATCGGGACTACACACCTATAATTTGGGTGCTGGTAAAGGCTATAGTGTGTTGGAAATGGTTCAAGCATTTGAACAAGCTAGTGGCAACTCGATTGCGTATCAATTTGCGCCACGTCGTGCTGGCGATATTGCTGAGTGTTGGGCTGATTCAAGTAAAGCGGCAAGAGATTTAGGCTGGAAAGCAACGCGAACGGTTGATGAAATGACGCAAGACACATGGCGCTGGCAGTCAAATAACCCACAAGGCTACCCTGACGAGTAAACGTCGCGCAAATCGCGTTTGGATACTGGATTGAGTCGTTATTCTTTCAGTATTCTGAACTGCACTCTAGTAGCTATATAAAAAAACCGAGCGATTAAGC
>NZ_AFWD01000012.1:0-316 GCF_000222565.1 Vibrio sp. N418 | reverse complement strand
CTTTCGCCTGGGAGTCTGACGCTATAGATGCATGTCTATGAACCCAAACCCAACGTTCTGTTTTCTTTAAAACCACACTCCAACGAATAGGTACGCTAATTGCGCCATTTCCAGTATTTAAATGAATGGTTAAGCACTGTGAAACAACTGCATAACCGTCGGAAATTACAATATCCGACCAGCCCCACTCAAACTTAGTTGCGGTTGCTTCTGCGAAATTTCTAAGAAATAGCGCCTTTACTGACTTTGTACCGGAACACAATTCATCTTCACCAGTGCCAATAACAGAAATATCATCACTAGAATCAAATACTAA
>NZ_AFWD01000013.1:0-17015 GCF_000222565.1 Vibrio sp. N418 | reverse complement strand
GGAATTAAATGAAGGCATAGTAATTGCCGCATTTGAAAAGGGAAGCTTCGGCTTCCCTTTTTTATTTTTGGTTATAAGAGAAATTACTCCCACACTTCACTCTAGCTTCGTTTCACCCTATAAAAACAATCCCTTATCTTTGCCTGTATTGAGCTTTTTTATCTGCTCGTTTTTCTACACTGAAAATCGCCAAAATCCTGATTTCTATATAGCGAATCGATCTTAAATTATCGCTAGATCTAAGTGGTAATAAGAACAGTTCTTGTTTATATTTCTAGGCGAAATTTACGCTTTAGGAATTAAGATGTACGTTTGTCTCTGTCATGGTGTTTCCGATAAAAAGATCAAACAGTTAGTGTTGGAAGAAGGCGTAGCGGATATGCGTAGCATCAGAAAATGCACCGCCCTAGGATCGCAATGTGGTAAATGCGTTAAGCAAGCCAAGCAAATCCTAAACGAAACCGCGGCACAATTGTACAAACAAGCCTGCTAAATCGGTCGTTCGTTTTTTGACTCTTTGTTGATTGGTTCTACAGTTAAATGAGCCAACAAGGAGGGTTATTTCATGAAAGGCGATCCAATTATCATTCAACATCTCAATAAAGTCCTCGGAAACGAGCTTGTTGCGATCAACCAATATTTCCTCCACGCACGCATGTACAAAGATTGGGGGCTCAAGCACCTTGCGGATAAGGAGTATCACGAATCAATCGATGAAATGAAGCATGCTGATCACCTGATTGAACGCATTTTGTTTCTCGAAGGTTTGCCCAATTTACAAGATTTGGGCAAGTTGATGATTGGTGAAGATGCAGAAGAGATGCTGACCAGTGACTTGCAGCTAGAGATGATGGCGATACCCGATCTTAAATCAGCCATCGCTTACGCCGAAGATGTACGTGATTATGTCTCTCGAGATCTGTTCCAAGATATTCTCGAAGATGAAGAAGAGCATGTCGATTGGTTGGAAACCCAGTTGGGTTTGATCAAGATGACCGGTATTGAAAACTATTTACAAGCTCAATTCGTCGACGATGATGGCGATAGCTAACTCTCTGTTTCAATTCTTAAATTTCGCGCTTGCATCGCGAGCGCCCCTTCACAGTTTTTCCTTTGCACTGTTGCATTTCTGTCCGCGACATTTTGCTTGCTAAATTTGCTTCCTTTCTGTACTATTCGTGCTCCTTAAAACTCGGTCATTTATCTTTAGTTCCTTGCTTCCTCTGGACGACCGGGCCACTCGTGGAAGCTAATAATCCGTAAGGAGCAACACATGCGTCATTACGAAATCGTATTCATGGTTCACCCTGATCAAAGCGAACAGGTTGCGGGCATGATCGAACGTTACACTGGTTCTATCACTGAAGCTGGCGGTACTGTACACCGTCTAGAAGATTGGGGTCGTCGTCAACTGGCTTACCCAATCAACAAGCTTCACAAAGCTCACTACGTTCTTATGAACGTTGAAGCTGACCAAGCTGTAATCGATGAGCTAGAAACTGCTTTCCGTTTTAACGATGCAGTTCTACGTAACATGATCATGCGTACTAAAGCAGCGATCACTGAGCAATCTATCATGCTTAAGCAGAAAGAAGAGCGTGCTCCTCGTCGCGAAGAGCGTGCAGAGTCTCGTCCAGAAGCTGCTGCTGAGTAATTGATTGTATGACCAATCGAATGGAGCTGAGTGGCACCGTCGCTAAGCCTCCGATTCGTAGTAAAAGCCCTAGTGGAATAGAGCACTGCCGTTTTTGGTTAGAGCACCGTTCTACTGTTATTGAAGCCGATTTAGCTCGCCAAGTTTATTGTCGTATGCCAGTCGTCATCAGTGGGCCAAGGTCACAAGCATTAACTCAAAATTTAGTACTAGGCAGTAACATTGTGGTAGGAGGCTTTGTCGCTTACCAAACCGGCCGAAATGGCATCGGTAAAATAGTGTTGCATGCTGACCACATCACTTATATTTAAGATCAGGAGATAGCCCATGGCTCGTTTCTTCCGTCGTCGTAAATTCTGCCGTTTTACTGCAGAAGGCGTACAAGAGATTGATTACAAAGACGTAGCAACTCTTAAAAACTACATCACTGAAGCTGGTAAAATCGTACCTAGCCGTATCACTGGTACAAGCGCTAAATACCAACGTCAACTAGCTCGTGCTATCAAGCGTTCACGCTACCTAGCTCTACTACCGTACACTGACAAACATCAGTAATCGGTTCGTTTTATTAAGACAGAGGATTAAATAATGCAAGTTATTCTACTTGATAAAATCGGTAACCTAGGTGCACTTGGTGACGCTGTAAACGTTAAATCTGGCTACGCTCGTAACTTCCTTATCCCACAAGGTAAAGCAGTTATGGCTACTAAAGCTAACGTTGAAATGTTCGAAACTCGCCGTGCTGAACTAGAAGCTAAAGTTGCTGAGCAACTAGCTGCTGCTGAAGCTCGTGCTGAGCAAGTTAACGCACTAGAAGCAGTTGTACTTGCTTCTAAAGCTGGTGACGAAGGTAAACTATTCGGTTCTATCGGTACTCGCGACATCGCTGAAGCAATCACTGCTGCTGGCGTTAAAGTTGTGAAAAGCGAAGTTCGTCTTCCTGAAGGCGCACTACGTAACACTGGTGAGTTCGCGATCAGCGTTCAACTTCACTCTGAAGTTTTCGCTACTGTAAACCTACAAGTTGTTGCTGAGAAGTAATTTCAGTTTCAAGACGTATTAGTAAAAAGCACCTCTTAGAGGTGCTTTTTTTTTGCCTGACATTTGTGTTTGAGAGAAGAGTTTTGCTCTCAACGTGTCATTAAGCGTTAAAAGATAAACAACAGATTGACCGAAAAAATACTATCGGCTTTTTCTAAGCCTTCAGGCACGCGGTCATGATATTGACGAGAGTGAGCCAGTTTTAAGGCAATATCTTCGGTGATGTTGTTGGTGACGCTCAAGTCGGTATCAATACGGGTGTTACTATGGCCGGAGACTAAAGTCATATCAGCAGAGAAGGCGAGGTTGTCCAAGGCTTGCCAGCGGGTGTTCACATTGCCACGGAAGATCGCTTCTTCAACGATATCGGGGAAGATGATGTCATCATCATCAATCTCATCTTGGTTGGGTTCTTGATAACGAAAACCCGGGCCTAGCTCCAACTCCAGCACAAATAACTCGGTATTGGAGAACTGATAACCTAAGCCGGCTGAAAGCGTATAGTCTTTAAAGTAGGCACTGTAGCGGGAATCAATTCCTTTAAAGCTGCCATAGGCATAGGTTTTTGCCCCTAGCTTGTAGTCACTCTGTGCGCTGTAGGTGGATTGGCGTTTATCCTCTTCACCATCTTTGTACAATAGATAGTACTTCCATTCTCCGTTGGTACGATAACGACCTTTAGTGTATTCGGCACTCAGACGTGAGTTTAAAGATTGTGAATCTGAATTTCCCGAGTGAGATTGATAGCCAAACTCGACTTCGGTGTTCCATGGCGACGCGATCTCAATATCGTTTGGAATATCCACTTCTTCCGCCTGGACGAGCATACTGCTCATTAAACCTAAACTGGCTAGCCAAACTCTCGACACAAAGACCCTCAAATCACAAAAATAAACGATGAATAGTACAGGAGCGGAATGATAGTGTGAATACAAGGATACACCGTCAGCAATAAGTTAATTCTATATGAGATGCACAAACTTTGGTTTGGCTAAAGACAACTGATGTATTCTCATTATAATGAACCTCCACGATAAGTAGTTGAGCAGAACCATGGCAGATACCCGTTCGGATAATCGCAAACGTAAACATCCTGATGCACAAGTGGATGCAATAAAAGTCCCACCCCATTCTCTAGAAGCAGAGCAATCCGTTATCGGTGGCTTGTTGCTCGATAATGAGCGCTGGGATACGGTTGCAGAACGTGTCATGGCGAGCGACTTTTATAGCCGCCCGCATCGTTTGGTTTTTGAAGCGGTTAAACGCATTCTTGAAGACAGCAAACCCCTCGATCTGATCACCTTATCGGAGCATCTTGAACAGCATGAACAACTGGAAGATGTCGGTGGCTTTGCCTACTTGGCCGATTTGGTTAAGAACACACCAAGTGCCGCCAACATCAACGCCTACGCGGATATCGTGGCTGAGCGGGCGATGGTGCGTAACTTGATCAGTGTGGCGAATGAGATTGCAGACTCTGGTTACGATCCGCAAGGTCGTTCGTCTGATGACTTACTGGATCTTGCCGAGAGCAAGGTATTTGCCATTGCCGAATCCCGCACGACGGAAAGTGAAGGCCCACAGAACGTCGACAATATTCTTGAGAAAACGCTCGAGCGTATCGAGCTATTGTACAAATCACCACAAGATGGTGTGACAGGGGTCAGTACGGGTTTCCACGATCTGAATAAGAAAACGGCGGGTCTACAGGGCTCTGATTTGATCATCGTCGCCGCGCGTCCATCGATGGGTAAAACCACCTTTGCGATGAACCTGTGTGAAAACGCCGCGATGGATCAAGACAAACCAGTCTTGATTTTCTCTCTAGAGATGCCAGCCGAACAGTTGATGATGCGTATGCTTGCATCGCTTTCTCGTGTGGACCAAACCAAAATTCGTACCGGTCAGTTGGATGATGAAGACTGGGCGCGTATCTCTTCGACCATGGGTATTCTCATGCAGAAGAAAAATATGTACATCGATGACAGTTCTGGCTTAACACCAACGGAACTGCGTTCGCGCGCGCGCCGTATCGCTCGTGACTCAGGTGGTTTGAGCATGATCATGGTCGACTATCTTCAGTTGATGCGTGTGCCAGGAATGCAAGACAACCGTACCCTCGAGATCTCAGAGATTTCGCGCTCACTGAAAGCGTTAGCAAAAGAGCTAAACGTGCCAGTGGTGGCGCTATCGCAGCTAAACCGTTCCCTAGAGCAACGTGCCGATAAACGACCGATTAACTCAGACTTGCGTGAATCGGGAGCGATCGAGCAGGATGCTGACTTGATCATGTTTATCTACCGTGACGAAGTTTACAACCCAGATAGCTCAATGAAGGGCACCGCAGAAATCATCCTTGGTAAACAGCGTAACGGCCCGATTGGTTCGGTGCGTTTGACTTTCCAAGGGCAATACTCTCGCTTTGATAATTACGCGGGTCCTGCGTTTGATATGGATGACGAGTAACACTATGAGTTATATGAAGGCAGCAACGGCGCACGTCGATCTTGCTGCACTGAAGCACAATTTGCAGCAAGTGAAGCGACAAGCGCCAAACAGTAAAATTATGGCGGTGGTTAAAGCCAATGGGTACGGCCATGGTTTACGCCACATCGCTAAACAGGCGCAAGATGCTGACGCTTTTGGCGTAGCGCGCATTGAAGAAGCTTTGCAATTGCGTGCAGCTGGCATTGTGACCCCTATTTTATTGTTAGAGGGTTTTTACTCGCCGGGTGATTTACCTGTTTTGGTGACCAATAATATCCAAGCAGGTTTACACTGCGTTGAGCAGCTAGAAGCATTAGAAAATGCTCAGTTGGAAGCGCCGGTTCAAGTGTGGTTAAAGATTGATAGTGGCATGCATCGTTTGGGGGTGCGCCCAGAACAACTAGAGTCGTTTATTGCTCGCCTTAACGCGTGTGATAATGTCGCCAAGCCGCTGCGCTTTATGAGCCACTTTGCCAGTGCGGATGAACTTGAAAAATCGACCACGCTTGAGCAGACTGAGCAGTTCTTAGCGTTAACCCAAGGCTGCCAAGGCGAGCGTTCATTGGCGGCGTCAGCCGGCATTTTAGCTTGGCCTGAGAGCCAATTGGAATGGGTTCGTCCCGGCATCATCATGTATGGTGTCTCGCCCTTTAGTGATAAGTCGGCGGCGGAACTCGGTTATCGCCCAGTTATGACTTTAAAATCACACTTGATCGCGGTGCGTGAAGTGAAAAAGGGTGAAAGCATTGGTTACGGTGGTATCTGGACCAGCGAGCGAGACACGAAAGTCGGCGTGATTGCGATCGGCTATGGTGATGGTTATCCAAGAACGGCGCCAAATGGCACACCGGTGTGGGTAAATGGCCGTCGGGTACCAATTGCTGGCCGTGTATCAATGGATATGCTTACGGTCGATCTTGGCCCAGATGCGTGCGATAAAGTGGGTGATGAGGCGATCATGTGGGGCAATGAGCTTCCTTCCGAGGAGGTGGCTGCACATATTGGTACGATTGCCTACGAGTTGGTGACCAAATTGACGCCACGCGTCGACATGGTCTACTCAGACTAACAATGAAGGGAACGCAAATCGCGTTCCCTTTGTCGTTTTAGCGCGACGGATACTAGATTAAATAACGGTGTTTGATTTATTCACCTTGAATGGTCGCGATAAGACGACGAGAACCACCGTAATCGCGGTGCTCGCCTAAGTAGATGCCCTGCCATGTACCTAAGGCTAAGCGGCCATCAGTGATTGGAATTGTAACGCTCGAACCCAGCGTTGAAGCCTTGATATGCGCTGGCATGTCATCATCCCCTTCATAGGTGTGTTGGTAGTACGCTGCGCGTTCGGGAACAGAGTGATTGAAGTGCTTTTCCATATCACTGCGTACGGTAGGATCGGCATTTTCGTTAAGGGTTAAGCTAGCGGAGGTGTGTTGCACAAACAGGTGTAATAATCCTACTGAAAGTGATTGGATTTGCGGTAACTGTTGTTCAATTTCATCAGTGATCAGATGAAAACCTCGGGATTTGGCTGGTAAGCTGATCGTTTTTTGAGACCACATAATCTTTCCTTAACGAATTGTTTGGCAAATCTTATGAAGCTGGCTAGGCTAGTTGCACAGCTTTAGATAAGCTTTTGAACGTGATATACCTCAATGTGATAGAGTTTTCACTGAGTCATAATTAGCCATTGAAAAAAAATTACATAACCTTGTGTTTGCAGCTTAGTGCCCAAACATCAGGAATAGCTTCTTTTTTGCTTAAAATCGGGGATTCCTAGCGAGTGATTAACTGGCGGGAATAGAGCCTACTGTAACATCGGAATAGAGACCATGTTGAAAAATATTAACCCAACGCAAACTCAAGCGTGGAAAGCGCTAACTGCTCATTTTGAATCTGCACAAGATATGGATCTGGCAGAGCTTTTTGCTCAAGATGCGGCTCGCTTTGACAAGTTTTCTACACGTTTTGGTGACGATCTTCTGATCGATTACTCTAAAAACCTCATCAACCAAGAAACGTTACAACATCTTTTTGCGTTAGCAAAAGAGACGGATCTTCAATCAGCAATTGAAGCGATGTTCAGTGGTGAAGCGATCAACAAAACAGAAGATCGCGCCGTGTTACATACTGCGCTGCGTAACCGTAGTGACAAACCAGTGATGGTTGATGGCCAAGATGTGATGCCAGCGATCAACGCTGTTCTAGCAAAAATGGAACTGTTTACGCACCGTATCGTTTCGGGTGACTGGAAAGGTTACACCGGTAAAGAGATCACTGATGTCGTGAACATCGGTATCGGCGGTTCTGACCTAGGCCCTTACATGGTGGCGGAAGCACTAGCACCGTACAAAACGCGTCTAAACATGCATTTTGTTTCTAACGTTGATGGTACTCACATCGTTGAAACGTTGAAAAAAGTAAACCCAGAAACAACATTGTTCCTGATTGCATCGAAAACATTTACCACTCAAGAAACCATGACCAATGCACACACTGCGCGTGATTGGTTCCTAGCGGAAGCGGGTGATGAAGCGCACGTTGCTAAGCACTTTGCGGCACTATCAACCAACGCAACCTCAGTGGCTGAGTTTGGTATCGATACCGACAACATGTTCGAATTCTGGGATTGGGTTGGTGGTCGTTACTCGCTATGGTCAGCAATCGGTCTGTCTATCTCTCTAGCGGTAGGTTACGACAACTTTGTTGAGTTGCTAGAAGGCGCTCACGAGATGGATAACCACTTTGCTGAGACTGAGCTAGAAAACAACATTCCAGTGATCTTGGCATTGATTGGCCTATGGTACAACAACTTCCATGGTGCAGAATCTGAAGCAATCTTGCCTTACGATCAGTACATGCACCGTTTTGCTGCGTACTTCCAGCAAGGTAACATGGAGTCGAACGGTAAATACGTCGACCGTAACGGCGAAGCTGTCACTTACCAAACTGGCCCAATCATTTGGGGTGAGCCAGGTACTAACGGTCAACACGCGTTCTACCAGTTGATCCACCAAGGCACTAAGATCATTCCTTGTGACTTTATTGCACCAGCACTGAGCCATAACCCAGCAGGCGATCACCACCAAAAACTGATGTCGAACTTCTTTGCTCAAACAGAAGCATTGGCATTTGGTAAGAGTGCAGAGACGGTTAAAGCGGAGTTTGCTCAAGCAGGTAAGAGCGACGCAGAAATGGCTGAGCTAGTCCCATTTAAAGTGTTTGAAGGTAACCGTCCAACTAACTCAATCCTAGTGAAACAAATCACGCCACGTACTTTGGGTAACTTGATTGCAATGTACGAGCACAAAATCTTTACTCAAGGCGTTATCTGGAACATCTTCAGCTTCGACCAATGGGGTGTGGAACTTGGTAAGCAACTCGCAAACCAAATTCTACCAGAGCTTGCTGATGCAACGGAAATTAGCTCGCATGATAGCTCGACTAATGGTTTGATCAATGCGTTCAAAGCTTTTAAAGCTTAGTCGTTAGCATACTTTCAGTCATGATATAGAGTATCTTGTCGAGCAAAAGTTGAAAGATAAAACGCCAGCAATGCTGGCGTTTTTTATTGGTGCGTTTTAATCTTTTCTCGCTTCTCGCTTCTCGCTTCTCGCTTCTCGCTTCTCGCTTCTCGCTTCTCGCTTCTCGCTTTAGACCGCGTGATGAATGGTGCTTTTCGTTTCCGTTTGCACTGAGAATTTTTGTCCAAGCATCGCAATTAACTGATCGTAATATTGGCTATTTTGCTTATTACCGAGCAGTTTACATAGCTCGTTTCCGGTAGGGGTAAAACGGTAGTAAAGTAAACGTACCCCTTTGCTATGCACTTGCAGTGCAAGATTCTTACCTTGGTAAATTAATGGCAATGGGGACTCTAAATCAATCTCACCAGACTCTAGTTCGGTGCCATGCATTAAGCCAAGCTCAAACAGTACCAATAAGCTGGAATAGGGCAGCTGGTAATTGCCAACATTAATATTGCTGGTAAGCGTACGTTTACCCAAACTGAAGATACCCGCTTGGGCGCGAAAACCAATCAACAATTTGCGACTGTTATCATTCCCAAAACTGCAGGCAAGCGAAGCGGCCCGTTGCAGGATCTGTGCTTCTTTGGGGGTCATATCGTGCAACACTTTGAGGGCTTTCATTGAGGTAGAGCCTGGGTTAGTCACTTCGCGTTTAAACACTTGTGCCCACAGGCGCTGCATTGCAGGGTTATGGACTTCTTGGGCCATATCAAAAAAGCGATATAACCAATCTTGATCCGGCTCACCAGCGGTTTCATCACTACAGGCGGAGTGCGCCAGTTTTAATATCTGCTCTAAGTTTTTTTGCCGCTGTTCACGGCGACGACGTTCGCGTACTAAAGCACGTTCTAAGGCAGGTTTTTGTGGGGACTCTTTTTGTAACAGAGCATCTAAACCATGATCTTGAGCAATATGCATTACGCGACTTGAGCTGTCTTTTACGTAGTTAGATTTTTTCTCGTGACGGCTTTCGTTGCTAGGCGGATGCTCGATAATTATTGGCTTGCGACTCTCAGACATGGTTTTTCCTTCACCCACATGGACTTACTGATAACTGTACCTTTTTATATTCGCGCTCGCCAGAGAAACTAATGTGAGTCATGTCGGTGTTATTTGATGTTGCGATGTTCGGAGGTGACGGATATTGGCAAGGTTTGAGGCACTCGTTTATGAACCTATCTTTGCTTGCATTATTGTTGCCGCCAGCTGCTTAAAATCAATTCACACGATAACGGCAAATTTCGCTGTCACCAGTGATAACAATTTGTTAAAATTGTTATCAGTTAGCGAGGGGTCTTATGAAATATTCCAAAGAGAATAAATTTAGAAAGCACCTATCCATTGCCTTGTTACTCTTTGTTTACCTAGCGGTACTAGTTTATCTGTCTAGATTCTTAATCTAGTCAGCCAGATGTTTAGGGCAATGAACAGGTTGCTTGTTTGTTAAATTTTATGTGCTTTGAACCATTGGGTCTAAGCTAGATTGCAGCGCGAGTTTGATTCACCGCGTACTCAGTAATCATCGTATTCTGCTATGGCAGTCCCTTCGATGATGTAACCTGTTTCCGCCAGTTCATGATTAAAGGTTTCGGTTTTGAGTGTGCCGATAACGTAGATCACATCCCATAGCTGCTGAATCGGTGCGCCGTGAGGAAACTTCACATAAATGATTTGATTTGGTGGCGGTGGCGGCACATGAATGCAGGCACCAAAGTATGGCACCAATAAGAATTCGGTGATCTTCTCATCATCCCCTTCTAATGGCACCACAAACCCCGGAATTTTCACCTGACTACCATTAAGTTCTTGTCTGACAGAGCCTACCGTTGATTGCTGCATTGCCGCTCCACTATGGTCGGTAATCAGTGGCATACCTACCGCATCAAACTGATTACGTTCGCTTTCTGGGATCAAGTCGACCCAATCTAGACTGAGGATCTCCTCATTGGCAACACTATAAGTAGGCAAAGCGAAGCTCAATGCCCAGCACACGAATACTAAGATTTTTTTCATGGTTACACCCGTATTGTCATCCCATCGCTTAGAGACTGACGGTATGCTCGTAGCGCAGGGAAAATACCTATCATAGTTCCAGCAAACAGGACGGCAGCGATAAGACCTAATTCATAAGAAGAGAGCATGACTAACGGTAGCTGAATACCGTAATTTTGCGTCACAAAGGGGCTGGCTAATGCTAACAAGCCATAGAGCAAGCCAATACCTACCGCAATACCGATAGCCGTGAGCACACTGGCTTCGAGGATCAGTAGAGTGAAAATATGCCTAGGCCTTGCCCCCATCGCTCGCAAGATAGCCATTTCGCGGCGTCGTTCTTGTAAGCTGGTGAGTAAGCTGGAAAGCATACCGAGTAAACCGGCGACAACGACAAAACCAGAGACCACCATTAAAGCTTGTTCCGCAACGGACATCATGCCCCATAATTCATGCAACGCGACACCTGGTAAAATAGCGCTTAGCGGTTCTTGCGGGTAAGTGTTGATCTGACGCTGTAAGGCAAAGGTTTGAATTTTTGACTTCAGACCGACCATCATCGCGGTAATCTGGCCCGGCTGAAAATCAGCCTTGGCTAGGCTTTCAGCGCTCGGTGTGGCACCAAGTCGTGCACCAGATTCCCAACCAACATGAATGGCCTCAATTGCTTCTAAGGAAACATGCACGGTTTTGTCTACGGGCGTGCCGGTTGGTGCAAAAATTCCGACCACTTTAAACGGTAAGTTATCGTGGCGACTAAAGCCCACATCGCTAATTCCGTGCGCAATAATGATTTCACTACCAATATGGTAGCCAAGCTTCTTCGCCACATCCGCGCCAATAACCGTTTCAAATAAGCCTTCAAATGGCTTGCCTTGGCTGAGTGCTAGCGCCTGCTTATTACCATAGCGATAGTGCTCAAAATAGCTTTGATTGGTGCCTAATACACGAAAACCTTTGTGTGAATCCCCAAGTGACAAGGGGATGGTCCAATCAACAGCGCGGTGTTGGCTAAATTCTTGATAGCTCTTCCAGTCGATATTATTGGTCGCGTTACCAATGCGAAATACGGAGTAGAGTAATAAGTTAACTTGCC
Source organism: Vibrio sp. N418 (assembly GCF_000222565.1). Classification (NCBI taxonomy): domain Bacteria; kingdom Pseudomonadati; phylum Pseudomonadota; class Gammaproteobacteria; order Vibrionales; family Vibrionaceae; genus Vibrio; species Vibrio sp. N418. The sequence continues at coordinate 5,212 of NZ_AFWD01000013.1, read as the reverse complement.
CTGATCGACCGCCAACAATCAGGTCGGTACCTGAGATCGTATTGGCAAAACTCGCTTTCGCTTGAGTACGAATACGCTCAACGCCAAGCAGTAGAACCAATGAAACTGCAACGGTAAGAATGGTGAGGAAGGCCGTTAAGCGGCGGTTGTTGACACTCTTCCACGCTAACATCAAGGTTGGGCTCATGCTGGCTCTCCTGCTTGATTGATTAGACGCAGATCTAAGCTGCGGTCAAATAGTGCTTCAAGTGTGGGATCGTGGCTGACAAATACCAGTGTGGCATTGACCTGATTAACTTGCTCTAGCAGCAGTTCGATAAACGCCGTGCGATTGTCATGATCGAGTGAAGAGGTTGGTTCATCAGCAATGATCAATGGTGGGCTGCCAATCAGCGCTCGTGCAGCGGCAACGCGCTGTTGCTGACCGATACTGAGTTCTACGACCGGTTTATGCAGTAGCGCTGGGCTTAAATGTAATTTTTCGAGCAGATCTTGAGCGCGCAAAGCAAGATCAACCTCGACACGTTGCTTACGTTGAGCTGAAAACTGACAAGGGAGAATGACGTTTTCAATCACGCTTAAATAAGGCAGTAGATTAAACTGCTGAAAAATATAGCCAATATTGTCTGCACGAAATCTATCACGTTGACGGCTGCTAAGCTGCCCCTGCTCCTCGCCAAGAATCGTCACGGAACCTTGTTGGGCTTGATTAATGCCCGTAAGAAGACCTAATAGTGTCGATTTACCACAGCCACTTGGGCCTTTAATAAATAAATGCTCACCACGGTGAACATCTAATTTCTCTATTGCGAGAGTGGGTTTATCGCCACCTGGCCATGTGAACTCTACTTGCTGTAGAGCAATCACCTTCGATTGTGAGGTGTTATTCATTGAGTATTCCAATCAATATCGATAACAACGAGAGCTTGATATGAGTACCAAGCTCTCTTTTTCGTTACAGCTTAATCGTGCTGTTTTTCGCGTTAAGGTCAACGGCTTTTTGTTCTGTGTCGGTTAAGACATTAGCACGAACTTTTTCTGTGCTTGGAAACAAGCTAAACCATTGTGTATCGATCTGTTTAAGCTGACTAATTTCACCACATTGGTAATGGTATTCAACGGTGAATTCACCATGTCCAGCATGCTCTTCATGATCGGCATGATCGGCATGATCGGCATGATCGGCATGATCGGCATGATCGTTATGTTCATCATGGTCATGACGTTTTTCTTGATCTTGATGATGGGCTTTTTCATCATGCTGGTCGTGGTCGTGGTCGTGGTCGTGGTCGTGGTCGTGGTCGTGGTCGTGGTCGTGGTCGTGGTGCTCGTCTTCACCTAACGTGTGGCGCACCGAGACATGCTCGATTTCACATTGAGCAGACGAAGAAAGCACAAGTACTTCTATTGGCTTTTCAAGTTGAGCAATCGCCTTAGCAAGCGCCTGTTTTTGAGCCTCGTTTTCTGGAGCATGCTCAAAACCGATGATGTCTGCACCGGGTGAGGTTATTTCAAACAGCAATTCGTCACCATCTTGGGCGATATTGAATTCGACTTCACCATGGACGTGAGCGTCATGCTGGCGAAATCCCTCTTCTGCCATCGCGGTGTGTGTAAAGAGTAAACCTAGAGCGAGTGCAATCGGAGAAAACTTGTTCATTTTATGTTCCTAGAGCTGATATAAATATGTCGTACTACCCACAAAGTTTGTTTTGTGCGCAGAGTAAATTCTTGTGCGTCGCGGGATTAGAAATGCGAGGTAAGAAATTAAATTTGTCGTATTTAGATAAGCTTAGGTGGTGCGCGAGCAATTTGCGCGATCACCGGAACCTCTAGGTAGTGATATACAGCAAGCGAAGGTGGAGGTTCTGATGAATTGGAGAGTAGTAGAGCCAGTGAGCTCGATTTGGCGCCATGCACTACGCTAGCAAAAAGTTGGCAGTGATGGTGCTCGTGGTGTTGAAGATTAAGGTCTAATTGGTGATGGATGACGGCAAAGTTCGTCCACAGCAGTAGCATGACGGTACAGAGTACAATCATCAATTTGCGCGGTGACAACAAACCAAAGCGAGGTATCATAATCATCAATTAATAAAAACGGAGTTGTTATACTATAACAACTCCGTCAGAAACTTTAAGTGCTAAATGGGGCGATTATAAGTTTTGTGCGATCAGTTTTAATACCTGCTGGATTTCTTCAGGCGTTAATACACCTTCCTTGACGAACAAGATCTTACCTTGCTTATCTTGCACGATGATCGCCGATGATTCTGATTTTAAATCCCAGCTATCAGCAACCACACCATTCTCATCTAACACCATCGAAGACCAAGGGAAGTCCGTTTTGCTGTCTTGTGCTGAGGACTTTACAAATGATCCTGTACCCCAAATCGCATCATCTTGGTTGATGATGGTGGTGGTTTGATAGTCGTCAGCGGGAAATTGCGCTGCGGTAATGGCTGCCATCAAAGGCGCATTCATCTCTTTTGAATTGCTGCGCCCAGCGATCGCTTGAATAACACGAACTTTGCCTAACATCGCATCGCTATTCCATGCCTGATAAATCGTGTCGTTGTTCTGTACTAAAATCTCACCATGGCTGGCGATCTCAACGTTAGGCACGCTGTCACCCACTGTTAAATTGTGGGCGTTAGCAAACATGGGTGCAGTAGCAATAGCGAGAGCGATAAGGGTGTTATTTTTCATTATTTTCTTCCTGTTAGGTCATGCTTGGCAGACGAAGCTAAAGTATATACTCAAATTTCAGACTAAGAAGCCAGACCATTGCCAATTGGGCGCGATTACGCGCTAGTTTGTGGCGGGAAGCAGACTCCTGTTCCACCAAGACCACAATAGCCATTTGGATTCTTCGCTAAGTATTGTTGATGGTGGCTTTCGGCGAAGTAATAGGTTTTGCCGAGATCAATTTCAGTGGTGACGGCTTGTTGGCCAAGCAAGGTTTGATAACGCTGTTTTGAATCGAGAGCGTGTTCAAGTTGTTGCTGGTCATAAACATAGATCGCTGAGCGGTATTGCGTTCCTAAATCATTGCCTTGTCGCATGCCTTGGGTGGGATTATGTTGCTCCCAAAAGTGATGCAGCAGTTGTTCAAAACTGATGAGGTTGGGATCAAAAACCACTCGTACCACTTCGGTATGTCCGGTGAGGCCAGTGCAAACTTCTTCATAACTAGGGTTTGGCGTGTAACCTCCAGCATAACCGACCGAAGTACTGATTACGCCGTCAAGCTGCCAAAAAAGGCGCTCTGCGCCCCAGAAACAGCCCATTCCGAATAAAACTTGTTGCTGATCGTCATGTGGCTGCGCCGATAAGCTTGACTGATTAACGAAGTGTTTATCTTCCACTGATAATAGTGTCTCTCGGCCGGGTAAGGCGAGTTCGGCCGAGATAAGCGTTTGTTTATCTAACATATTGCGTCTCCTTGAGTGTTTGTCCTATGAAGAAGACCGTGAATTTGACGTTTTTCATACAGACTAAATCAACAACTAACGTTATCATTTAATATAAACAATACGAATTAATAACGTTAATACTGCATGTTTAAAAAGCCTCTCGTCATTCTTGTAGCTGTCTTGTGTCTGCCTAGCTTTAGTGTTGTGGCGGATGTGGACTTGTCGATCCGAGGCTTAAAGGGCAAAGTCAAAGATAATGTTGATGCCTATTTAACCTCAATTCCTGAAAAAGAATATGACACCTCACTGCGTTTTCAAGCTCGTTTAGAGCGTAATATCACTGAAGCTCTTAACGCTTTGGGTTATTACCATCCGCAATTTTCTTTTAGTGTTGAAGACGATGGGAAAGATCTCATCGTTGAGGTGAAGAAAGGGAAACCCGTTCTTATTAGCCAGTTGGATATTCAATTTGAAGGTGAGGCCAAGCAAGATAAGGATTTTGCCACTTTAGTTAAACGCAGTGGTTTGAAAGTCGGAAAGCGCCTTAATCAAGGTGACTACGATGCTCTAAAGTCCGGCATTCGTAATCTAGCGTTGCAAAAAGGCTACTTTGAGGGAGACTTTGATCTGAGCCGCTTAGAGGTCTCTCCGGCGCTTAATCAGGCTTATATTCGTTTGCATTATAATAGTGGTATCCGCTACCACTTTGGTGAAACCATCATTACGGGTAGCCAAATTGAAGAAGATCGCGTTCATTCTCTTGAACCTTATAAAATCGGTGATCCTTACTTGGTGACGGACATCGGTATCTATAACCAAAATCTTTCCAATACCGATTGGTTTTCTTCTGTGTTCGTTGAGCCAGATTTAAGTCATCTTGGTCAAGGACGTGATCTTCCAGTCAAAGTTTCATTAGCCCCTCAAGCGAAAAACCAGTTAGAAACCGGTATTGGTTATTCGACCGATGTGGGTGTGCGTGGTTCATTAAAATGGAAAAAGCCTTGGGTAAACTCACGCGGGCATAGTTTTGATAGCAGTTTTTCATTGTCAAAGCCTGAGCAGACCATTACGGCAGGCTATCGTATTCCACTGGAAGATGTGCTGAATGAGTACTATCGCATCCAATATGGGATGAAAAACGTCGATAACCGCGATACCAAAAGCTTAGAGTCCAATATCGCTTTAGAGCGTCACTGGACGCTGGATAATGGCTGGCATCGTACGCTGTTCATTCGTTATTTATTAGAGAACTATGAGCAGGGTATTCAAGACGATAACGCACAATTCTTGTTACCGGGTATTTCCTTCTCACGTACTCGTTCTCGTGGCGGCTCAATGCCAATGTGGGGCGATAGACAAACTGCTACGATGGAATATGGTGATCCCAAAGCACTTTCGGAGGCGCGCGTGTTCCGGATTCAAGCGGGTACGACGTGGATACGCAGCATTGGCAATAACCATCGCGGGTTATTCCGTATTGATGGCGGTGCCAACGTGACCGATGAGTTTGATAAGTTGCCACCGTCACTACGTTTCTTTGCTGGTGGTGACAATAATCTGCGTGGTTATGGTTATGAGTCTATTTCTCCGCGAGATTCGAGTGGTGCACTAACCGGTGCTAAATATATCGCGACGACCTCTTTGGAATATCAATATCGAGTAGTGGGAAATTGGTGGGGCGCCTTGTTTTACGACTATGGTGATGCATTCAATAAAACCCCTGATTTTAAACGAGGTGTTGGTGCTGGTATTCGCTGGGAGTCACCGGTTGGCCCTGTACGACTTGATTTTGCTTGGGG
>NZ_AFWD01000014.1:0-1578 GCF_000222565.1 Vibrio sp. N418 | reverse complement strand
CCGCCTACGTACTTGAACCTGGACAACCGTCGCCAGGCCCACCTAGCCTTCTCCGTCCCCCCATCGCAATTATAAGAAGTACGGGAATATTAACCCGTTTCCCATCGACTACGCCTTTCGGCCTCGCCTTAGGGGTCGACTTACCCTGCCCCGATTAACGTTGGACAGGAACCCTTGGTCTTCCGGCGAGGAGGTTTTTCACCCCCTTTATCGTTACTCATGTCAGCATTCGCACTTCTGATACGTCCAGCATGCCTTACAGCACACCTTCAACCGCTTACAGAACGCTCCCCTACCCAATGAAGTAAACTTCATTGCCGCAGCTTCGGTTTATTACTTAGCCCCGTTACATCTTCCGCGCAGGCCGACTCGACTAGTGAGCTATTACGCTTTCTTTAAATGATGGCTGCTTCTAAGCCAACATCCTAGCTGTCTAAGCCTTCCCACATCGTTTCCCACTTAGTAATAATTTGGGACCTTAGCTGGCGGTCTGGGTTGTTTCCCTCTCCACGACGGACGTTAGCACCCGCCGTGTGTCTCCCGGATAGTACTTACTGGTATTCGGAGTTTGCAAAGGGTTGGTAAGTCGGGATGACCCCCTAGCCTTAACAGTGCTCTACCCCCAGTAGTATTCGTCCGAGGCGCTACCTAAATAGCTTTCGGGGAGAACCAGCTATCTCCAGGTTTGATTGGCCTTTCACCCCTAGCCACAAGTCATCCGCTAATTTTTCAACATTAGTCGGTTCGGTCCTCCAATTGATGTTACTCAATCTTCAACCTGCCCATGGCTAGATCACCTGGTTTCGGGTCTAATTCTAGCAACTATACGCCCAGTTAAGACTCGGTTTCCCTACGGCTCCCCTAGATGGTTAACCTTGCTACTAAAATTAAGTCGCTGACCCATTATACAAAAGGTACGCAGTCACAGGACGCAATGCCTGCTCCTACTGCTTGTACGTACACGGTTTCAGGTTCTATTTCACTCCCCTCACAGGGGTTCTTTTCGCCTTTCCCTCACGGTACTGGTTCACTATCGGTCAGTCAGTAGTATTTAGCCTTGGAGGATGGTCCCCCCATATTCAGACAGGATAACACGTGTCCCGCCCTACTCGTTTTCACCTAATATGCGTTGCCGGTTACGGGGCTATCACCCTGTATCGCACAACTTTCCAGAAGTTTCACCTGACGCATAAAACGCTTAAGGGCTAATCCAATTTCGCTCGCCGCTACTTTCGGAATCTCGGTTGATTTCTTTTCCTCGGGGTACTTAGATGTTTCAGTTCCCCCGGTTCGCCTCATTAACCTATGTATTCAGTTAATGATACGTGCTTATGCACGTGGGTTTCCCCATTCAGAAATCCCAGACTCAAATGGTTGTTACTACCTAATCTGGGCTTATCGCAAGTTACTACGTCTTTCATCGCCTCTGACTGCCAAGGCATCCACCGTGTACGCTTAGTCACTTAACCATACAACCCGAAGGAGTTTCGTTAAACAACCAAGTTGTCTCTCTATTTTATGAGTGAGAGACGTTCGATTTTGCCGGACTCAATTTCGAATAATCATCATAAATGATGA
>NZ_AFWD01000015.1:0-213 GCF_000222565.1 Vibrio sp. N418 | reverse complement strand
CCAATTGTATCGCCCGAAATCACGGCACTGTCGTTAACCCCGGTAATGGTAATCACGATGTCATGTGTGGTGCCATCCACTGAGGCGACAGTGAAGGTTTCGACCTTAGTTTCATCTTGAGCAAGGTATTGCACGTCCGCGTTATCGACGTTGTAGACCCAGTTGCCGTTTTCATCGATGGTAAGCTCGCCGAGTGCGCCTGCTGGCGTGACG
>NZ_AFWD01000016.1:0-161516 GCF_000222565.1 Vibrio sp. N418 | reverse complement strand
CTCGTTAGTCGAACAATTTCCGATGCACGCGATTCCATCCGATACCGTAGAAGCGTTAAATCAAGCGGGGCTGCTTGAGCACCCCAACTATCGCGAATCATTTGGTACACGATTATTGCATCAAGCGAATGAAATTGATCCTGAACTCTTTGATGCTGCGGTTGCCGCCAAGCAAGGGGATTATCCTTCTGGCGATGAATACAGTGACACCGAACGTGCGGCGATTTTAGAGTTCTCTTACGAGTGGCTTAACTTTGAGCTATACGACTTGGGCTTAGAACGCGACCCAACCGCAAAGCGTTTAACCGAACTACTTTATCAACGCAGCCGAATTAAAGTCGATTCTCCGTTTTCACAAGCGCCGACACCGGAAATTTCACCAGAAAAAGGCCATGCCTCTGCTCGTAGCGGGTTAAGTTACCAATATAGTGACCACTATGGTCAACAAGCCACGTTAGAGTGGCGTGTTGCTTACCACGATTTATTGGATTCACAGCAAGGCTTTATTCCAGGAGCAAAAATCAGCTTCTTAGATACACAAGTCAGTGTCGATGAACAAGGCACTTCGCGCTTCGATCGTTTCTATCTCATCGATGCAATGGCTCTGGCGCCAAGCAATCGCATCTTTGATAGTTTGGCATGGAATGCGCGGATCGGTTATGACCGAATGCCAAACGACGGCAAGCTAGAAGGTCGCTGGTTCGGCCAAGGTGGTTACGGCAAAGCATGGGGCGATGCAAAAACGCTGCATTTTTACAGTTTACTGTCTGCTGAGATAAGTGGAGGTCAACTAACCGATTATGAGGCCACTTTCGGCGCCGGCATCGAAGCGGGTTTGATTTACCAACTCGCAGACCAACACCGGATTGGTCTAGAAGGCCAATTCCTTGCTCTGATAGATAGCGATGCCGATCAAAATGCCAAAGCAACCGCCAGTTGGCATTGGCAACTTAGTCGCAATACCGCATTGCGCAGCCAAGTGAGCTATTTTAATTGGGGAGAAGAAGAGTTAAGTGGCAAACTCACTGCCTATCTGTACTTCTAACCGAACCTGAGCGACCGACAAAGAGGGATACGTATTCGTATCCCTCTCCTTTTCTACTTCATTTTCATTCAACAATTCCAGCCACCAGCCGCTTTAACTTTGCGTCAGCTCGTCGACTCGTAATACAATCCCTAATCACTCCGCGACTATGCATCTATAATTCGCTCGCCATTGATAGGAATACATCGTTGACGATTCAACAAGGTTTTTTACTTACGCGCCAAGCTCGCGACCTCAATAACAGCACGCAAATTGAGCTCTGGCTGGCGACAGACCAAGGCCCCTATCAGCTGTTGGTTGATGGTGAGCGTCCAGTATTTTTCCTTGAACTGCAACAGCAAGCTGGTGCGATGCAAATTGCTGCGCAGCTCAATATTGCTTGTGAAATTAAACCACTACCACTGAAACATTTTAATCAAGCAGCGTTATGCGCTTGTTACTGCGATACCATTAAGGCTGCTCGTCAACTAGCTGAGAGCCTAAAACAACATGACATCACGGTTTATGAGGATGATATTCGTCTTGCTGACCGATTCTTGATGGAGCGTTTTATTCAAGGTGCGATTGAGTTCACTGGCTCTCAATCACAGCGTAAAGACCACACAAAAGTCACGCAGGCTAAATGCCGCAAAGCCTCTTACCAGCCTAATTTGAACGTCGTCTCATTGGATATCGAATGCTCTGAAAAAGGGGTGTTGTATTCGATCGGCTTAGCCAGTCCGATGGATAGCCGCGTGATCATGGTTGGAGAGTCGCAAGAATGTGATACGCCAATGCAGTGGGTCAGTAATGAAAAAGCGCTGCTCGAAGCTTTAATCGCGTGGTTTGCGGAATTTGACCCTGACGTGATTATTGGTTGGAACGTGATTGATTTTGACTTTCGATTGCTGCACAAACGCGCGGAATGGCACAATGTGAAACTCGCACTTGGACGGGCTAATCAAGCTAGCTTTTTTAGAAGCTCAAATACCACCCAGCAAGGTTTTATTTCTATTCCAGGTCGCGTCGTAATGGATGGCATTGATACACTCAAAACCGCCACTTATCACTTTCGTCGCTGGTCGTTGGAGTCTGTCTCTCAAGAGCTATTGGGCGAAGGAAAGCAGATTCACAACGTACACGATCGTATGGCTGAAATTAACCACATGTATCGTTATGATAAGCCCTCTCTGGCCCGTTACAACCTACAAGATTGCGTTCTCGTTAATAAGATATTTGAGCAGACACATTTACTCGAGTTTGCTATTGAACGTAGCAAACTGACTGGAGTGGAATTGGATCGAATTGGCGGCTCCGTTGCCGCCTTTACCAACCTCTATTTACCACAACTTCACCGCGCCGGTTATGTGGCGCCCAACTTGCAGCCGGAAAACTGGCTCGCGAGTCCCGGCGGTTACGTGATGGACTCGCTTCCTAATCTCTATGATTCGGTCCTAGTGTTGGACTTTAAAAGCCTCTACCCCTCGATTATTCGTTCCTTTTTGATCGATCCTTTAGGGCTGATAGAAGGACTCAAACTTGAATTAGGTAACGAAGCTAATCAAGCAGTCGCCGGCTTTCGCGGCGGTCAGTTCCATCGTAGCGCCCATTTTCTACCTAAGATGATCGAAAATTTGTGGGCAGCGCGCGATGAAGCCAAACGCAATAATGAAAAAGCCTTTTCGCAGGCAATCAAAATCATCATGAACTCTTTTTACGGTGTATTAGGTTCATCTGGTTGCCGTTTCTTTGATACTCGCCTTGCCTCAAGCATTACTATGCGTGGGCATGAGATCATGATACAGACCAAAAAACTGATTGAAGCCGAAGGTTATCAGGTGATCTATGGCGACACTGATTCAACCTTTGTCTCCCTCAATAGCCAAGTTTCACAAGCACAAGCCGATCTGATTGGACAATCGTTAGTCGAGCATATCAACCAATGGTGGACGCAGCATCTCAAGCAAGAATACAACCTCAACTCTATTCTTGAGATTGAGTATGAAACTCACTATAAAAAATTCTTGATGCCGACCATTCGTGGCCAAGAGACTGGGTCGAAGAAGCGTTATGCCGGATTAATTGGCGAAGGTGAAAAAGAAAAGATCATTTTTAAAGGTCTCGAAAGTGCGAGAACCGATTGGACGCCGCTATCACAATCTTTCCAACAACAGCTCTATCAGATGATTTTCCACGGTGAAGACCCATCCGATTATGTGCGCCAGTTTGTCGAGGATACCTTAGCGGGACGCTACGATGAGCGCTTGGTTTACCAAAAAAGATTACGTCGCAAATTAAGCGATTATCAGAAAAATGTGCCGCCACAAGTAAGAGCGGCGCGTATGGCTGATAATATCAATGAAAAGCTAGGCCGCGCATTACAATACCAAAATCGCGGCCAAATCGAATATCTGATGACCATCAATGGCCCAGAGCCAAAAGATTATCTCAGCAGTGCGATTGACTATCAGCACTATATCGACAAACAGTTAAAACCGGTCGCAGAAGCCATTTTGCCGTTTATCGGTCTCGACTTCAAAACCCTCAGTGAGCCGCAGTTAGGACTCTTCTAGCTCGCTAAGTACACGGTTACGATCCACCACATAGTGGCGCAACGCAGCTAAAGGAATCGACTTACTGTAAAACCAACCTTGAATCGATAGATGATTGCGCAATGGGATGCGTTCAAGTTGGCTTTCAGTCTCCACCCCTTCAACCACCACGGCTAAATCAAGGTCTTGAGCAACACTAATCAAGCCATTAAAGACCTTCTGCCCTTTAATGTTTTCAATCGTTTGCACGAAGCTACGGTCAATCTTTATTGCATCAATATCGAACATAGTGAGATAGCTTAGTGATGAGAAACCGGAACCAAAGTCATCAATATAAACTTTCGCCCCAACACTGTGTAGGGCGTGCAGTGAAGCGGAGACAAGATCCTTATCTAATAGTAGAGATTGCTCAGTGATCTCAACATGAACATATTCTCCTACTCTGCTGATATAGGAGGTTAACTGCGTCATGAGCTCAGTATCAATAATCGTTTCTGGCGTTAAGTTAACACTGGTCGGAACCGCCCACCCTTCAGCAATCGCAATCTTCAAGTCATGCACAACCTGAATCACCGCCCAGCGGTCAATGTCTTTCATCAACCCCGCTTGTTCGAAAGCAGGCAGAAATGCGCCCGGATATTCAATATTGCCTCGTTTATCCATTGCGCGAATCAGAGCTTCACTGCCAATCACTTGCCCCGTAACTCGACAAATTTGAGGTTGGTACTCCATACAAAATTCTTTTTCCGTAAACGTGTGCAGTTTGCGCTCCAGATCTTGCTGACGTTTATGAGCATTAACCAACTGAGTAACACGATCATCACTTAGGGTATGCGCTTCTTCTGCTCTTCTCGAATAAGTGGTATCAAGCGAGGAGAACTGGATGGTTTTTTCACCCATCGTTTTGTTTAGCATTAAAACAAAAGGTGCGTAAATCAAACCTGATACACCAATATTGAATAACTGCAATAAGCTGGCGTTGATATCGCCTTGTGTCACAATCCAAGCATTAAAAAAGACAGGACTGCTAAAAGGCATTCCCGTCACCGGAGCGCTCACTAATCCAAAACTGACCGCAAAATAAGCCACGATAGTATTGGCAACAGGGGCAAGTAAAAAAGGTAAAAACAATCTCGGATTAAAGATGATGGGTAAGCCGAACAACAGTACTTCATTGATGTTCAATAACCCCAATGGCAAACTCGCCAAGGCAATCAGTCGGTAAGCGCGATTGGTGCTTAATAGCAGTAGTGCGCACGTCAGACCTAAGGTGGCCCCCGCGCCGCCAACAAACGTAAATACAGCAAGGAACGAATGGTTAACGAAATGGTCAGTGACACCATAAGTCAGCATGTCATTTTGCGCGACATCAACAGCGCCTTGTAATACATCAACCCATGGCAATAAACCGTAGTATCCGTGTACACCAAGAAACCACAGGAACGAGTTCACCATGGCAAAAATCGCACCAAATTCTAATGGTGAATCACTGTATTGAATATCAAAAATAGATAAAACGCTGCTCGCTTCAATGATAAAGATTATTGAAGCATTAATCGCCAGCACACAAATACCCGCCAATACACAAGGCAAGATTAAGTTGAGTGATTCTTTTACAATCCGGCCAAGATGGTTGTTACGAACAAACTTCATCCAGCGCAGTTTATAGAGGTAGGAAATCAAAGGAACGGCATAGAGAGGCGTGATCATCGAAATGATCAATTCGAAGACAACGGTACTGCCAGTATAGCTAAATAATTGATTAAAAAGAGACAAATAAACAATCAGCACCAGCGCAATTGGAGGTCTTGGCAAACGCCAACGCATGGCCAAGATATACGCTAAAGCGGCAGTAAGTAGAATGGGGAAAAGGTCGTTAACGAAATAGTAGAGTTTAAACAGGGTGACGACCCATTGCTCATCTTTACCGAACAAAAATTCGCCAAGAGAAGCAACAAATAAGATCAATGAAATGATCATCAAACAAGGCAGTATCCACAGCAAGCCTTCGCGAACCGCCTGCAACTGCTCCGCAATGATCTTTTTCACTCTCATCAAACTCTGCGTAACGACAATTGACAATCTAATAGCCCCAATTTAACGTTTTATTATCTTCAATATAATAAAACAAACAATTACTTAGGGCTGTGAGGTCAATCACCTAACACGGTGCAGATAAAATCACCTAGTTGATATATACATCCGTTGTGTAAATATTTGTGACGCATTTCAATAGGTGCAAAAACCCATAGAGACAGCAAAAATACTTCGGTGACCTAGCCGATTCTAAATTCCGTTTTCTTATATTGCTTCACCAACCACTCGCCATATGAGTCCAATATTCCAAGCACAGAACGTTTTGCTACCACTCGGTTTGATAGCAAGATCACCAAGCGTTCAATTTCAACTTGGAAGCTTGGGTAGTAGCGAAGAAAATGCTTACCACAGGCCACAGGATCATCATGCCAACCCTTCGCGCGTGGGATCACCAGCGAATAACTCGCTCTGAGCAGTTTTTTAGCGATGATTTGCTGTGCTTTAAGTTGCTCAGCATCCTCTTTTGCACGCACAATTCGATTGCGATAGACCGACAACCAATCTTCCACATCCATATTCCAATGCTTAGCGATCTCCCAGCTTGGTTCATAATCGCCAAAGCACTCCGATAGATCTTCACCATGCACACAAACCGCGCAATGGCGTAATAAAAACCCCCATGAGAAAATGCTATCTAATGAGGCGATATCACTGACCAATGCGGTTTTGAAGGCCACTTCGGTTATATGTGGGTGTGACTTTTGAAAATGCCAACGCACCGTATTAAACACCGTACTGCGTTTATCAGCAAAGCTCTGCTGAGTAACGACAATAACGTCCAGATTGGAACGCTGTGGCACGGCAGTTTTACGCGCGACACTGCCAAAAACATAAACACTGTGCAGGTTATCACCCAAGCCCGAGCGTAAGAAACGCACCAAATCTTGGATCGCTTGACTATACTCAGCTTGAAACGGCAAGGCTGGATTAATTGTGGCTAAAATCATCAAAGAATCGTGGAATATGACAGATTATGGGACATGTTCTCTTAGTGTCGCTTTTCGATCAAGATAATCACGCTGAGAATCGCAGAAAACTCGCGATATCAGTGCGAGTTCAAATAGCATCTTCCAATTAGTTGGGTATATAATGCCGCCCTTACAACTCATATGAAGGAAATTGTTCATGCCTAAGGCGAGTGAGCTAAAGAAAGGTTTTGCGATTGAATCAAACGGCAAAATCCTACTGATTAAAGACATCGAAGTGACGACTCCTGGCGGTCGTGGCGGCGCAAAAATTTACAAATTGCGTTGTGTTGACCTAAACACTGGTGCACGTGCTGACGAGCGTTATAAGTCTGACGACGTAGTAGAAACTGTTGACATGTTCAAACGTCAAGTTGCTTTCTCGTATGTTGACGGTAATGAGTATATTTTCATGGACAATGAAGATTACACTCAATTTACTTTTAAGAAAGAAGAGATCGAAGAAGAGCTTCTTTTCATTACTGAAGAAATTAAAGGTCTTCAGGTTGTTCTGGTTAACGGCACAGCTGTTGCGCTAGAACTTCCAGCAACTGTTGAGCTTGTTATCGAAGAAACCGACCCTTCAATCAAGGGCGCTTCTGCGGCTTCTCGTACCAAGCCAGCTCGTTTTGCAACAGGCCTAACAGTGCAAGTACCAGAGTACATCGCAAATGGTGATCGCTTGATCATCAATACTGCTGAACGCAAGTACATGAGCCGCGCATAATTATGGCTGAACTCATTTCTTACGACGATGCAATCGACACCGCTTACGATATCTTTCTTGAGATGGCACCTGACAATCTGGAAGCTGTTGATGTGATTCTATTCACTGCTCAGTTTGAAGATCGTGGCGCAGCAGAATTGGTTGAGACCGGTGATGATTGGGCTCAACATGTCGGCTTTGATGTTGATAAAGAAATCTATGCGGAAGTACGTATCGGTTTGGTCAACGAAGAAAATGATGTGTTAGACGATGTTTTTGCTCGCCTATTGGTAAGCAGAGATCCTGAGCATAAGTTCTGCCATATTCTATGGAAGCGTGACTGATTAACCTCTCGTTATACAGTGACATCCGTATAAACAAAAACACCCAAGCTTAAGCTTGGGTGTTTTTTTATTATCGCGTATAAGAGAACTCCTCTCTTTCCACAATAATAAAACGACTTCAATCCATCGATAACGTGTTAACTGTCGCCCTTGATAGTCTCGACACGAGCTTTCAATTTTTGACCAGGGCGGAAAGTGACAACACGGCGCGCGCTAATCGGAATATCTTCACCCGTCTTAGGGTTACGTCCAGGACGTTCATTCTTTTCGCGTAGGTCAAAGTTACCAAATCCTGAAAGTTTCACTTGCTCGCCATTTTCGAGTGCTTTGCGAACCTCTTCAAAAAATGCCTCAACCGTTTCCTTGGCATCTCGTTTACTGTATCCAAGCTTTTCAAACAGGTTCTCTGCCAAATCGGCTTTAGTGAGCGCCATAGAATTTTCCTCAAAAGCTGTGTTAAACATCACTGTCGCTAGACAGCGCCAAAGCATTTCGCCTCGTCAATCAATAACATAGAGACATTACTTGGAAAGTGTATGCCAAGCTTCTGATTTTCGCCAACATTTTTATAGCAAGTTAACACTTTCCTCATAATTATCAGCGAGATAAACGTATCAAACATGGCGTTAATGTGATATTTAAAATTTAAATATCACATTAAATCAGAACTAAACTCCATATATATGCCAATTATGAGAATTAACAACTAATTGAGTCTATTTGATTTTTTTTGGATAATACGACTAAACTCATAAAAATCAGTTGCTTATAGCAAGCACTGCAACAAAAAAACCTTACATTGGTTGTTCTAATACAATCAACAACGAAAATTAACCTAATTCTAACAGATGAAATCGCGGCGGAATTCAATGCAAAAGCAACTTGATGCACATTAATTCACGAACTTTCGAAATATTTGTGATCAATCACTCGCGTGAACAAGCGGCCATCTATTTACAATATGCGAGCATCTGTGGGTTAATGACAAAGAAACGGCAACTTAAATAATAATGTTGGCTTAGATGAACAGTGATGTACCCGTCACTATATGGATGGGAAGCAGTTTGCTCCAATTTACTTTGTGGCTAAGAACCTTATGGTTCGCAAGCTTACGGCTACATTTTAACGGATGCTCAAATGTTTGAGCCTTTTGTGCACCCCATTTTATTGTTGCTGCTCGGTGTCGCGTCTCTGGTATTAGGCTGGACGGTTTATTTCGTTTACTCACTAAGGATATCTGGCGGCACGTTCGAACGAAAGATCAGTATTCCCTATCTGTTCTATTCGCTTTCTGTCTTTGCTTGGATCTTAAGCAATGCGTTTTTCTATTCTCCTTTGCTACTCCAAGTAGATAATGACGCCGTTGTCTTTATGGCATTATTCGCTAATCTCGCCTCGTCTTCTGCGTTCGCTTTTGCCTATCTCGTTACTCGCCAACTCGTCAGTGATATTGATTCCACACTCTCTAGATATTTGCAGAATGCACTTTTCATCGTGCTTATTTCGGCGGCTATTTATTGGAATCATCGTGCAGGCAGTACTGTCGAGGGGGTCTCTGTTTATGCGATCGGCCGATTTAACATTCAGCTTGGCGACCAAGCTACAACATTCTTTCTCTCTGCCATGGCTCTCATTGTTCTGTCGTTTCGTAATATTTTGCTTTATTCACGACACGCAAGGCCGCTACAACACATTAAGTCACTCTATATGTTGTTTGGCATCAGTGTATTTATGGTTTCAACCATTGTCATTCACGCTTTTATCCCACTCATTTGGGAGAGTTTCACCCTGTCATGGTTACCGCCAGCACTCGCTGTGACTGAAATGCTGCTGATGGGGTATGCACTTGTCACCTCGCGCTTCTACAGTAATCGGCACATTCTGTTTTCATTGTTATCCGTGCTGCTAGCCTGTATCACGGTCGCTCTGCCACTGGTGCTGCTGATTAATTCTATTTCACTCTACGATGCGGCAATCATCGTGACCCTATCTTGCCTAATGACAGGGCTTGCGTGGCGAGTTATTTTTCGTGCCACCACTCACCTCGCCAGTCAACTTGTGTATGGGCAAGCACTCTCTCCGACACAAAAACTCAATGCGCTGACCCGTGAGTTCCAAAAATCGACCCACTCTGCGATCAGTCAAATTGCACAAACACTTGATATTGACCAACACGATCTGCAATTGGTCTACAACTTACAAGATGAAAAGACATATACCTCACAACTGTACAATCAAAACAGTGTGATCATTTTTGAAGAAATTGAGGAACAGGTACTCACTCATTCCAGTGTCAGTTCCGTCTTAAAGCAGCTGTACGTAAAAATGAAGCGAGAGAGTGTTGCGCTCGTTTTGCCCATCTTTGATCACGAAGATCAAATGAGTCACTTACTGATTGCCCGCCAAAAGCGCAGTGGACACCTTTACTTCTGTGAGGAAATACATGCCTTGCAGTATGTCTTGAAGAAAGCGCAAGGGTATATTAATGCCGACAAAAAAGTGCATCAGGCGCAAGCATTGGCTAATTCAATCGCCCATGAAATGCGCAACCCGTTAGCGCAAGTTCAACTGCAGTTTGAACAACTCAATAACAAGCTGAAAATTAACGCACCAAAGATAGAGTTAGAGCAAGAACTTATCAAAGGTAAGGTAGCAATTGAGCGTGGCCGTCAGTTAATTGATATTATTCTTCGCGAAGTCAACGATGCGTCTCTTGAACAAGAGCCTGCCGTACAGACGTCAATTAAGCAGGCTATCGAACAAGCGGTTGAACGTTATGCTTTTGAATCTGACGAAATGCGTCAACGCCTGCACATCAGCATTGAGCAAGATTTTCATGCAAAAATCAACGACACCCTCTTTAACTTTGTGATATTCAATTTATTACGTAATGCCAGTTATTACTTCGATTCTTATCCACAAAGCCATATCGACATTCGAACCATTGTGGGGAAATATGAACACTTTGTGGTGGTACGAGATACCGGCCCTGGCATTCCTAAAAATCTCCAAGCACGTATTTTTGACGACTTCTATTCACACAATAAAAGTGGCGGAAGTGGCTTAGGCTTAGGCTACTGTCGACGCGTCATGAAAGCGTTTGGTGGTTCAATTCAATGTTATTCTAAACTCGGTCATTTCACCGAATTCCATCTGTCATTTCCTGTCGATTCACTGGTGAGCCCTGCGAACTCACCGGTAATAACAGAAGAAAACACCGCATTTATACCGATTGATATCGCGAAGCAAAATGATAACGCCGACAATGGATACACAATTTTGGTGGTTGATGACAAAGAAGTGCAACGTCAATTAGTAAAACTGCTACTTAATCAACTCGGTTACGATGCTATATTGGCAAACAATGGCCAAGTTGCACTAGAGATAATACAAAGTAATCCTGTTGATTTAGTGTTTATGGACATCCAAATGCCCGTAATGAATGGCTTTGAAGCGGCAACCATCATCAAACAAACCTATCCGCAGATCCCTGTCTATGCCCTTTCCGGTGAGTCGGGTCAGCGAGAATTAGATAAAATCCGTCAAATAATGGATGGCCACTTAACTAAACCGACATCTAAAGAAGCTTTACTCGCGACCATTCAAGGTGAAAAGCAAAAAACACCTGTCGACGCTTAGTGCAACATTATTCTCATTTTGCCTCTTTTATTGACGAGTAAATCCCAAGATCTTGGTTCAATTTAAGCGATTCATCCCCCAACGTCCTAATTACTCATTTCGGTTTATCATCCCAACGCTATCTATGTTGGCATCCAATATGCTTGTTGATCTGGTATCGAACTTCGCGATAAAACTCGCAGTACCCTATTGGAGAAATGTTATGGAGATGAAGCGCCACACCTACTATCACTTGATTCATCATGGCATTAAATGCTTGCTCGTGGATAGAATTGGCCACTTTACTGAGCCTGAATATCACCAATACCTTAATGTCATGACAGGAAAGTCAAGTTGCTTTTCAATGAGTAATGAGGAGCTTATCGGCACTGTCAATGCCTTACGTGATGAGGGATACCTGGAAGAATTAAAGACAACGATTCCCCACTAACACAACTGACCACAAGAGTGTCGTTTCGATTACACACGAACGGGTTGGTGTTCCTAGGTGAATTGGGTAGACTGAGAGCATTCCGATACTGATTCGATAGCTGCAGAACCTCACAATGAAACAATTGATCGATTTTATCCCTCTCATCATCTTTTTCGCCTTGTACAAGATGTATGATATTTACATCGCCACTGGCGCTCTTATCGTCGCAAGTGCCATTCAGATCATACTGACTTTTGCCTTATACAAAAAAGTCGAAAAGATGCAGCTGATTACCTTTTTAATCGTCGCAATTTTTGGTGGTATGACGATCGTTCTTCATGATGATAACTTCATAAAATGGAAAGTGACCATCGTCTACGCTATGTTTGCCGTTGGTTTGACGATTAGCCATCTAATGGGCAAGTCAGCCATTAAAGGGATGCTTGGTAAAGAAATTACCTTACCTGAACAAGTTTGGGCGAAAATCACTTGGGCGTGGGTCATCTTTTTCCTCATCTGCTCAGGATTAAACCTTTATGTCGCATTTAAATTACCCCTTGATGTATGGGTAAACTTTAAAGTCTTCGGCTTGCTAATCGCAACATTCGGCTTTACCCTGCTCTCCGGTGTATACATCTACAAGCACATGCCAAAAGAAAAAGAAGAGCACAGCGAGTAGCTTTGGTGCTTGGGCTGCGCTATATAGCTAATGACCTTCATTAGCCAAAGCAGTATAATAGTTGAATAAGCGACCATTGTTAGGTCGCTTTTTAGTAGATAACGCCGATTAATTTCAGTTCACTTAGCCGAACTGACGTCATTATGTTGTGGATGTCAAAATGAGTCAGGAAAACAGTTCACCAAGGGGGCAACTCCTTCTTCGTACTTTAGCCATGCCAGCGGATACAAATGCCAACGGTGATATCTTTGGTGGTTGGATCATGTCACAACTCGATTTAGCGGGCGGCATTTTAGCCAAAGAAATTTCTGGGGGTCGTATCGTAACCGTTTCAGTTTCGAGCATTACCTTTAAGAAACCGGTTCGAGTGGGCGATGTGGTGTGCTGCTATGGTGAATGTACCAAAATTGGTCGTACCTCAATGAGCATCGATCTTGAAGTGTGGGTCAAACCCGTCAAAGAGCATGGCATTGAAGATCGTTTTATGGTGTGTGATGCCACCTTTAACTACGTTGCGATTGACTCATCAGGCAAGCCACGCGCTATCGTTGTATAGCGAGTACGTTAAACATAACGAATTAGATTCACATTTTCCCTATGCGTTACTTTAAATTTTCCATCCCTCGCGTAGAGTTGCAATTTATCCCATCAGCTGACAAGGACACCATATGTGGTATGTAATTTTCTCTCAAGACGTAGAGAATTCACTTGAAAAAAGAATGAGCGTTCGCCCTGCACACTTAGAACGTTTACAACAGCTTCAAGATGAAGGTCGCTTGTTAACCGCAGGCCCAATGCCAGCTATTGACTCAGATAACCCAGGCGAAGCGGGATTCACAGGCTCAACGGTAATCGCTCAATTTAACTCGCTGCAAGACGCGCAAGATTGGGCAGATAATGACCCATACATTGCCGCTGGCGTTTATCAATCGGTTATCGTGAAACCATTTAAGAAAGTATTTTGATCATGAGAGCACGTTTGGCTTCAGCGTTACTGCTTGCCAGTTTTTTAATGGGGTGCGCCTCTGATGGAAATCAACAGCGCCAATTAGAATTGCTTGCGTCTAACCGTGCCAGTCTATTAGCTGCTGAACTGCCCTTAGAAGCGGGCCCTCTGTCGATCATGCGTGCATCGTCAAAAGGAACGACGATTGAAATCATGATGGTGTACAACCAAGAGCAGCAAGGTGCGAAACCATTGCAACAAGTGTTGACTACCAGCATTACTCGTTACTGTACCAACAAAGACACCAAGGCCAATTTGGATGCTGGATTAAGCTACCGAATTAAAATGCGCAATAGCCGTGGTCAATTGATGGCTGACGAATTTGTATCACAAGAGACGTGCACGACAAAATAAGCGATTAAGCGGTAACGCAAACAACTTATCGTGAACCACTAAAGAAAAAGCCTGCGACACTTCATTGTGCGGCAGGCTTTTTTGTTCGCGCTCAACCAAACGCCACCACCATCAGCGCTAAGCCAATAAATATACACAAAGTAAATTTCAGTAACGCACCTAGCTGACGACTTCCGCCGTTCGGCGCTTTATTACAACATGACATATATCTTTCTCGACTGAAGTTTTCACTCTCAGGTTAAGCCCTACCCTTACGGTAAGGTCAATATGAATATTTTATTGCAGATACCTTACAATGAAAGTTGGTTAAATATATGGCTATTCATACCTTTAACTACTCATTCACTCCAATTACAAGCATAAATAAAGCTTAGTAATAGAAAAATTATCTAAAAGTGCATTGACGCTCGAGGATTGGAGTTCTAACTTTTTTAAAGGCAGAACAACAGAGGATCCCGTTATGAAACGTGCTAGCAATACTTACCGTCTTCAACTTATCAAGGAAGTCGCGACGAGGCAGCATCGACTGAAAAGCGGTGATCCCATGGCGGAATATGTACAACATCTAATTGATGATGAGCCAGAGTTCGATAAAAACTACGAAGCAAACCATCGTTTTTCAGGATGCCACTTTGATGACCATGCTGGCGGCTGGGTGAGTGATAAATGGGGAATGAAATAACTAAGCGAGAAAAAGCGGATGAGTCGAAATGAATAGCTTAAACCATAGCAAAAGATCTCGTTCATTTAATCGAACAAGTCGCTTTGTGAATTGATCACCTCTTCGCTTTCATTGTTAGGCTGCGCGCCATTGTCGCGCAGTTTTTTACGCCGATAACGTTGGCGACACAGCTTAATCACATGCAACTGCTGCGCAGAGGTCATTGATAGCCAATTAAAGCGTTCTTCACGCTTACGCATGCAACCTTTGCAATAGCCTTTTTCGTCAACCGAGCAGACCCCAACGCAGGGACTTTGGATAGAAAAGAACTCTAACTGCTCCATACTCCCTCCATAAGTAGGTGAATTACAAAATAAAACATCAAACTATGACCAAAAGCTAACACAAACTTTGATGCATCACTTATAATTATGACCATTGAAGCTTTAATCAAGTATACATGCGTATACCTTATTGTTTTTTGGAGTTTATATCTATGAAGCTTAGTTCAAAAAAGCTACTTGCAGCACTTTCTCTTCCTATGCTGATGACTGCGTGTGCAAGCAATGGTGATGATGTGAAAGAAATCACAGCAGCCGATCTACAACACCACAACTGGTCTCTAATCAGTGTTGATGGTAAAGCAGTAACTGCAGAAGAAGGCCAAGCTCTGCCAAATCTAGAAGTCGGCGAAAAAATGACGGCAAATGGTAATGCAGGCTGCAACAACTTCTTTGGTCAAGCAGAACTGAAAAACAATCAATTCCGCATTGAAAAAATGGCACTAACCATGAAAATGTGTATGGGTGAGTCAATGGATGTTGAACAAGCATTCTCACAAACGCTTTCAGATTGGAGTGACATGACACTGACTAAAGATGGTCTAGTGTTAAAGAACGATGCGCACACGCTAACGTTCAAACTAAGTGATTGGAAATAATCTCCCCTCACTTAGCTTTGCAATATTCTAGCAGCCTTTATTGGCTGCTTTTTGTTCTCTTGAAACAGCGCATTTCTCTATTCTGCCTAGCCAAGCTCTGCGATTCCCTCTCGCTTAGATAGTCGTTTATTCGAACCCGATTGCCTTGAGCCCCTCAACGCTGGAGAATAATTTGGCCGAACACTTATCAAAATGCACACTTCCCATACAATTAGCTAACAATATTGCCAAATACCTAAAAAAATTCATCTTTTTTACGTCATAATGAATGAAATTGGTCTCAGATCCGGTCTAGCACAACAGACCCATTGATTAATGAAGCCCCATACATAACGATAGGAACTATTATGACAAGGCTGTTAACTTTTATTTTGACACTTTTTATTAGCTTTTCTTCCACTGCTGCGGATAAATGGCAAGAAACCATGACCCAAGCGCGAGGCCAAACGGTCTACTTTCATGCTTGGGGCGGAAGCCAAGAAATCAACAACTACCTACGCTGGGCCGCTCAACAGGTTCAACAACAGTACGGTGTCACTCTCAAACATGTAAAAGTCACCGACATAGCGGAAACCACATCTCGATTACTGGCTGAAAAAGCAGCGGGTAAAAATGAAGGCGGGAGTGTCGATATGGTTTGGATTAATGGTGAAAACTTCAAATCAATGAAAAATCATAATTTGTTGTTTGGTCCTTTTGTTGATGCCCTGCCAAGTTGGCAAATGGTCGACAAATCGCTGCCTGTCGACAGCGATTTTTCAGAACCGACGCTTGGTTTAGAAGCTCCTTGGGGGGTAGGACAGTTAGTCTTTATTCACGATAGTGAACGTCTTAATAACCCACCACAGTCTTTTGCCGAATTACTCAGCTACGCACAAGCTTTTCCTAATAAAATCACCTACCCTCGCCCACCAGAGTTTCACGGTACAAGCTTCTTAAAGGCATTATTGATTGAGCTAACAGCCAACGATACGGCGTTGAGTCAACCCGTTACGCAAGTCGATTTCAACACCGTTACCCAGCCGTTATGGCAGTATCTAGACGCGTTGCATGCGGTTGCGTGGCGACAAGGGAAGCAATTCCCAGCAAGCTCCTCAGAAATGACGCAGCTTCTCGACGATGGCCAAATCGATCTTGCTATTACGTTTAATCCCAACGCCGTTTTCTCAGCACAAGCCACCGGGAAGCTTGCAGATACCACCAAAGCCTATGCAATGGAAGCGGGCGCATTATCAAATATCCACTTTTTAGCAATTCCTTGGAATGCAAACTCCCCTCAAGGAGCACAAGTGGTGATCAACTTCCTTCTTAGTCCTGAAGCACAGTCACGCAAAGGCGATTTAAATATATGGGGTGATCCCTCTGTACTACAAAATCAGCACTTACAAGGTTCAGCAAAACAGACCAAGTTATTCCCTTCTGTGGAAGAACCGCACCCTAGTTGGCAAATCGCTCTCGAAAAAGAGTGGCAAAAACGCTACGGCAACTAATTTTAGCCAGTAGTTTTGAGTAAAAAATGACGAGAGCCCGATGTTTAGACTATCGTACCTAGTAGTGATTTTGGTTGGGATTCTACCGCTGATTCCCGGCCTAAGTGGCGTGATACTCTCGTCGTTTAATTACATCCCATCGCTCGGTTTTACGCAGCCTTCCTGGCTTGGTTACGTGCAATTAGCAACATGGAGTGGTTGGCAGCAATCGCTACTAATCAGTCTTTTTAGTGCATTATTCAGCACCTATCTTGCGGCTTTTTTCTGCTTTGCGGTTTTGCAGCAATTGTGGGGACGAAAATATTGGCACAAAGTGGAAACGCTACTCTCTCCGCTGCTTGCAATGCCTCATGTCGCCTTTGCCATTGGTTTCGCATTTTTATTTGCTCCCACAGGTATGTTCGCTCGGGTTGCCAGTCAATGGTTCGATGTTACCGCAAACAGCGCTAACACGACTTGGTTGGTCAACGACCCATACGCATTGGGCTTAACTTTAGCGTTAGCACTAAAAGAGATACCTTTTCTACTCCTAATGAGCATTCCTGTGTTGCAACAACTCAATCTACAGCGCAGCCAGCAGGTCGCTTATTCATTAGGCTATTCAACTCAACAAACTTGGTTCAAGTTAATCTTTCCACAGTGGTTGGCCAAGATGCGTTTCGCGCTATTTGCGGTCATTGCTTATGGCGTATCCGTGGTTGATCTTGCCTTGATCCTTGGACCAACAAATCCCCCTACTTTAGCAGTGCTGGTTTGGCAATGGTTTAATGACCCCGATCTCGCCTTAATGCCACGCGCGTCTGCAGGCGCAGTTGTGCTATTCCTATTGGCAAGCGGCCTGATGCTGATGGTGATCGGTATTGAAAAGTCACTGACGCAATGGTGGAAAACGTGGCAATTTTCAGGTCGATTCGGTTGGCGATTACCCGGTTTAGCCATTTTTTCCATCTCAGCACTACTCGCAGCCCTGATTTTTCCACTGCTGTTATTGTGGAGTTTTGCACATCGCTGGCGCTTCCCGGATCTCTTACCGAGTCGCTTTAGCGAC
This sequence comes from Vibrio sp. N418, assembly GCF_000222565.1. Lineage (NCBI taxonomy): Bacteria > Pseudomonadati > Pseudomonadota > Gammaproteobacteria > Vibrionales > Vibrionaceae > Vibrio > Vibrio sp. N418. The sequence continues at coordinate 143,599 of NZ_AFWD01000016.1, read as the reverse complement.
CGTTTTTGGCAACTTGAATGGGCCAACATGGCACCGACGTTAACAAACAGCCTAGTTTTAGCGCTCGTCAGCGCCAGCATCGCATTATTACTGGCCCTGATTGCACACGAATACAAAACTCAGCACAATCGTCATATTCCTGATTATGTTATTGCGCTACCGATGCTGCTCCCACAGTTGTCGCTGCTATTTGGCTTACAGGTTGCGAGTTTATATTTATCCAGCGAACGCTACTTTCTCTGGGTGACATGGTCTCATGTTTTCTTTGCTTTCCCTTTTGTTTATCTGGCGCTTGATGGGCCTTGGAAAAGCTATAATCTCAATCTGTCTAAAACAGCCCTTAGTCTCGGCAAGTCACCACTGCGCGTTTTCATTCAGATCAAACTGCAGTTGCTCTTACCAGCGATCTTTTACGCTTGGGCTGTGGGCGCCAGTGTGAGTCTTGCGCAATACCTGCCCACACTGATGCTTGGTGCCGGACGTATCGCCACAATTACCACAGAAGCGGTCGCGCTATCGAGTGGCTTTGATCGCAGAGTGACGGCCATTTATGCTTTGTGGCAAGCTCTCTTACCCTTTGTCTTTTTCTCAATGGCTATCTTGCTTGGGCGCTTATCTCTGCGTCGCAAAATAAGTCAATCCAAGGAATATCGTATTCATGACACTTTCGCTCGAAAACCTCGTCATTTATAAACGAGACGGCCAAGCGCTGTGCTCACCAATTAGCCTCACGATTAGTAACGGGGAAGTTATCGCACTAATGGGGCCAAGCGGTTGTGGTAAATCTACCCTGTTCAACCTTGTTGCCGGCCATTTAAGTGACGAATTTCGCTATGATGGAAAAGTGCAATTAAATCAGCAAGAGATTGACCATCTACCCGCTCATCAACGCGCTATTGGCATTCTATTTCAAGACGACTTATTATTTCCGCACTTAAATGTTTGGCAGAACCTCGCGTTTGCTTTCCCTAATAATGTTCGAAAAACTGAACGCAGAATCCAAGCTCTCGCCTGTTTACAATCGGTCGATCTCATCGAGCTGGCTGACTCATTTCCCGAACAAATTTCCGGCGGCCAACGCGCCAGAATCAGTTTGTTGCGCATGTTGCTCGCCAAACCCAAACTTGTTCTCCTCGATGAGCCTTTCAGTAAATTGGACAAAACGCTGCGCCTACAATTTCGGGATTGGGTGATGACGCAACTTGCCATCGCTAATATTCCGACCTTGCTTGTCACTCATGATATTGATGACGTGCCAAGTCACGCTCATATTCTGCAATGGCCAAATCCAGTGATTAATAATGACAATATGAGCATTAAGGAATAAACATGCTAGATCGGTTCAGTATCCAAATAATTCGCCAACCGCTGCATTGCGCAGCAAAAAAACTTGATAGTGCCAATATCAAAGCGAATCAAGTCACACTGTTTGGCTTCTTTCTCGGCTGTTTGGCGCTACCGGCGTTAATTGAACAACACTACCTTTTGGCGCTGATTTTTATTGTTCTCAATCGAATTTGTGATGGGTTAGATGGTGCATTAGCGCGCATTCAAGGCATTACAGATGCGGGTGGCTTCCTAGATATTAGTCTGGATTTCTTATTTTACTCATTGATTCCATTTGGTTTTGTATTAGCAAACCCAGAACAAAATGCAATTGCTGGCGCGTTCATCATTTTTGCCTTCATTGGCACCGGATCTAGCTTTCTCGCCTTTGCAGTCATGGCGGGCAAAAGAGGGATCGAGAACCCGGTTTATAAACATAAATCACTCTACTATATGAGCGGCCTGACCGAGGGAACTGAAACTATTGCGTGCTTTGTACTGTTCTGTCTATTACCCCAATACTTTTCTGTCATCGCTTATGTGTATGGCGCAGCATGTTGGTTTACGACTGCAACACGAATTTACGGTGGCTATCAGGCACTGAACCAGTAATGCCTAAATATTGTGGATAAGATCCTGTAAATATGTAATTGATGAAAATTAAGTCGCAACTAGGATGGCGAGTTTCATTTACCCAATAAAACTCTCCACTTATTTTTCAATTCAGCTAATTATTACGCAAGTTTATGTGCATCAGCTTGTCATTAATAACACTCGAGGCTATGCACTTTAAAATATAATTTGTGAGACGCTTTGTGTTAAAAAAATTAATTACCAGAATAGAAAACCGATTTTCTTCTGATGGAAAAATTAAAGAATTTATACTAATAGATAAATATCAGAGTTCGTGTTTAGACTCAACGACATCACTTGTTGACCCAAATTCCACCGCAAACGTCGTGCTAAGTTTGACCACTTATACAACTCGTATAGACCATGTGTTTTTGACGATTGAATCTCTTGGCAATCAGACTGTAAAACCAAATAAAATTGTTTTATGGCTCGATGATAATGAGTTCAACGAAGAGTCCTTACCCGGAACTCTGAAAAAACAGAGAGATAAAGGGTTAGAAATTCGTTACACAGCCAACACGGGATCGTACAAAAAACTATTCCCTGCCATCGAGGCATTCTCTGATACGCACATCATTACCGTTGATGATGATATTTTATACCCATACGACCTTGTCGAACGTCTATTGAATCATCATACAAAGCAACCTTTGGCTATTATTGGTTGCCGAGCTCATAAAATCGTTCGTAATACTGATGCTACGCCGAAGCCCTATACAGAATGGCTAAACGAAGTTGATAAAGCAGACAATAATGATGCCTTTCTCACTTCAGGTGGCGGTACTCTTTTCCCACATACTATTGATCGAAAAGCATTTTTAAATAAAGACTTAGCATTAAAATTATGCCCTAATGCTGACGATATTTGGATCAATTATTTAGCAAAAGCGTCAAATATCGAGATCAATAAAATGCCACTCAATACTGCGTATAGAAACAAGTTTCACTTTCTTTCAGGTGATACGCCCGAGTTAAAGCATGTCAATGTATTAGGCGGGAAAAACGAACGTTGCTTGAGTGAGATGCAAAAAGAATTTGGCTTCCATTTATAATGAAAAATTATAATGAAAAAGCCCCTTTTGGGGCTTTAGCTATTTAGAGAACACTAAACACTTCAATGAGGCTTGCTCATTGATGTCAGCAAACTCGGGTGGATTATCAAGGCGTTCAATAAACTTCAGATCTGGCGCTTCTTGTTGCATACCATCGATAAGGAAACTGCAATCCACCGCTGGTGAATTGACACACGCAAGCACTTGACCATTCCCGGTCAGTAGTTCAGGCAAGCGACGTAAAATCTTCTGATAATCTTTGGTCAGCGCAAAACTGCCTTTTTGAAACGATGGTGGGTCAATAATGATCATATCGTAAGGGCCCGCTTTCTTTATCTTACCCCACGATTTAAAAATATCATGGCCTAGAAAACGTACCTGATTGATATTGTGATCATTCAATTTATGGTTGTCGCGACCTTTGTTCAAAGAGGAACGCGCCATATCCACGTTAACCACTTGGTCTGCACCACCCGCAATTGCCGCAAGTGAAAAACCACAAGTATACGCAAACAGATTGAGAACATTGGCATGCTTCGCATGCGCTTTGACCCAATCTCGGCCTAAACGCATATCTAAGAACAAACCAAAATTTTGGTTGCGACCAATATCAAGTTGGTATTTTAAACCAGACTCAACCACCACTGGGCGAGAATCAAAATCACCAAGCAACACTTCTGATGGCGCGCCATCGCTATAGCGATGTTGCAACAAAATGGTACGACCTTGTTTCTCTTGCCATGTCTGTGTTTGGCTTAATTGCACTAGACCTTGCTTTAACTGCTCTAAAAATGAGTCATCGACTGGCTTAAACAGATTTACAATCAATTGACCTTGTAGCCAATCACACGTTAACTGCTCTAGTCCCTGCCAACATTGACCTCGACCATGGAACAAACGGCGCACTTCATCTGGTGCAACATTGAGTTGCGCTTCCACATGATCAAAAAAAGTCGCTAATTGATTAATTTGCATAATACTTCTTATTTCTTAATTACTGGCCAATTGAGCTGCCAAGGAGATAACCACTGTTCGATCCCCGCCTGTACCGACGAGTTCAACCATTTACTGCCCAGTTGAGGATAGTCACGCGGATCACAAATGAAATCAAACGACTCGCCCAAATATTCAAAACGTAGCGCAAACGCATGTAGATAGCCTCGATCTGCGTGACTGGCAACGTTATAAATTGGATCGCCAACAATAGCAGAGCCAACCGATTTCAGTGCGACGCGGATCTGGTGTGTTTTACCCGTATGAGGTTTACATAGGAACAGTCGCTCACCTTCCTCGCCTGCCAATGAGAAAAACTGCGTTACTGCAGGATTTTCTAAGCTATTCAGTAGCATCCATGATGAACGGCGTGAGCGAACCATATCACCACGAACCAAGCCCTGTTTCTTTTTCGGTTTTTTACTGCCAATCGCAAGGTAGAACTTGCCCACCTGACGTTGTGCAAACAGCGACGACAACACACTCGCAGCCTGACTGTGCCTCGCAAGGATCAACAAGCCCGACGTCATTTTATCTAAGCGGTGAACCAGAAAAAGCTGATTGTCGCCCGATTGTTTGGCGACTTCCTGCAATAACATGGTGTCGCCATCATCTTTATGGACGGAAACATCAGGATGCTTATTGATGATGAGAAAGTCAGAATGGTTAAAGAGGATATCAAACATGAAAAAGGCTCCATTTGGGAGCCGAGAGTATATACACTCCTCTGCACCATATAAAGGCTTGAGGAGTGTTGAGTCGCGTTTAAGTGCAACGATTAATAAGCGATGTTGCTAGGCAATTCGAAACTTACCCACCAGATCCTCAAGTTGCGACACCTTCTGATTCAATCCAGCCACATTAGTTGAACTGCTGTTGGCCAGCTCCAATGAATGAGCCGAAATATCACTAATAGAAGTAATGTCCGCGGCTATTTCACGTGTCACCGCCGTTTGCTCTTCTGCTGCTGTCGCGATGGAATTAATCATGCTTTGTACATGGCTCGCACCTGCCACAATCTCTTCTAAGGCATTGACGGCACCTTCACTCTGGCTCACGCCAATTTCAACCAAACGACAGTTGTCTTCAGTATAGGTCACTGCCTCTTGCGTGCCCGCTTGTATAGATTGAATAATACCGGCCACCTCTTTGGTCGCATTCGTCGTTCGCTCTGCCAATGCTCGCACTTCATCTGCAACCACAGCAAAACCACGACCAAACTCACCTGCACGTGCCGCTTCAATCGCCGCATTCAATGCGAGTAAGTTGGTTTGTTCGGCGATATCTTCAATCACTTTGATCACCGAACCGATCTTTTCACCATGACTGCCAAGTTGATTCATTTGCGTCGACATGTCACCCATTTGCTGGCTAACTTGTTGAATACTTGCCACCATGTCACGAATAACATCTCGCCCACCGACCGCACTGTCTTCTGAACGTTTGGACTCTTCAAAAGTGGCACTGCCTTGCTGTGCCACTTCGGCAATTGTCAGGCTCAACTCTTCAGCAGCGGTTGCAATCAAACCTGCTTTATCCGCCTGCGCTGAAGCGCCACTTACCACATCTTGGCTGATCAATTCCAATTCATTGGTCACCACTTTCACTTCATTAGATACGGTAGAGATAGAGCCGATCAGCGTGACTAATGAACCCTGCATTCGATTGATTGATACCGCGAGATTAGCGAGCTCATCACCAGACTTGTCAACGATGGCTTCAGCGGTAAGATCACCCTCAGCAACCGCTTGAGCGACTTCATCCAATTTACTGAGTCGAGTAGTAATCGAATTCGACAAGATATAAGCAATGGCGCAAGTGAGAAGGAAAACGATCGAAGACAAAATAATAATTGTATATTCAATGGTCGTAAAAGAATCACTGAGCCCAAGCAATGCGGTATCAGTATCCGCAATCTCGGTCGTCGCGACTTCATTTAACATTGTTTCAATCGGGATTAAAAATTCATTGTAGTAACGACGCAATAACGGCATAACAGCCGCAAAGGTATAATTGCCTTCCAACATCGGCGCAATATTGGCTTCAAAACTCTCAGTAAACTGAGCCATCAAGCGCTCAATTTCTTCCACACGTTCTAAGTCGCCTGGACTGCTCGTTTCAAGCAGCTTAAGTTTGGCGACAATATCGGCAAATTCTTGTTTATTAGTATAATAATCGTCGATAGCCCCCTTCACTCCTGTGACAGCCCCTGTGGCATCACGATAAACATCACCAGCTTCATCAATCATGATGAGATAACTAACCACTTCGGGCACATCATCGAGACGAATTTCATCCGCAACGGCGTGTGATGACAATACTTCTTTCCAAATCAAACCGACCATTAGAATCAAAACTGCGAGAATTGAACCAAATCCCAAATACAACTTCTTTCTTACTGACAATGTCAAAATACACCTTCCTAGTGGTAATAAAGCTTAAATCTCACGTGCTTAGCACGATTTACCGATTATCATCTTGTTATCGTCTCGTCGTCAGGCTTCTTTATTATTAATTGGCTCAATATAAAAAAGCCCCCTAATAAAGGAGGCTTTATGCGAGTTAAGTCACAGCGATACCATTACAAAATGGAAAAAAGGAACACAGCCATAATCGCAACTGGACAGACAATACGCACATACCAAGGCCAAATCTTCCAAAATAGTCCTTGAGCGATCTCTGGGTTTCCTTCTTTTAGTTCATTAAGTAATTTGTTGCGATTCCAAATCCACCCGACCACAATCGCCCAAATAACACCAAGTAACGGCTGCATGTAGACAGTCGAAATATCCGCTACCAAACCAAACAGTGAACCAAAGTTAAGGGCGATAACAATACTCAGCACTAAGATCGCACCACCAATTGCCCAAGTTGCTTTACCCCGTGTCATATTCAGTTCATCTTGAGCACAAGAAACTGGCACTTCAAGCAATGAAATAGAAGAGGTCAACGCCGCTATCACCATCAAGACAAAAAAGCCCGTGCCGACAATAAAACCCATACTTCCCATGGTATCGAACATGGCAGGTAAGACAGCAAAAACAAGGTCACCTGAGCTCATCAGTTCACCGGCTGCATTAAAAATTTCCACCCCATTATTCTTGGCCACAAACATCGCAGGAAGAATCAATAAGCCGGCACTAAATGCTACAGCGGTATCAATCGCAGCAACTTGCGCTGCCGTTTTAGGGATGTTCACATCTTTCTTAAGGTATGAACCGTACACCATCATCGACCCAACACCCAATGACAGCGAAAAGAACGCTTGCCCCATTGAATCAACAAGTAAACTCGGAGTGACATGTGAAATATCCGGGATCAAATACATTTTAAGCCCGTCAATCGCTCCATCTTGCGTCAGGATATAGATAATCATCACACCAAATAGCACGAAGAGCATCGGCATTAAACGAGTTGACCATTTTTCAATACCATCAGCGACCCCTTTTTGCACCACGTAGATGGTTAAAAGAGAGAACAAAACAGCAAGAATGACATTGCGTGCATCGCCAAAGTTCACCAGCCAATCAGCCGCAGCTTGTAAACCGACAATCTCTAATACCGGTGCAGCGGCAAACCCCATTAACCAACCAGCAAGAATGGAATAGAAGCTCAAAATCATGGATGCGGCAATCATGGCTATCACGCCAAAAAAGCTCGCAGCCGCACGATTTTTGGTCCAAACGCTGCGTAGTGAAGCGATCGGATTGGACTGGCCGTAGCGACCAATGGTCAGCTCTGCCACTAGCATTGGAAATGCGAGTAGAAACACCATCGCTAAATAGATGACTAAAAAGGCCGCGCCGCCATTGCTCGCAGCTTTTGTTGGGAAGCCCCATACATTGCCAAGACCAACAGCAGAACCTGCCGCCGCCATAATGAAACCTAATTTCGTAGAGAAATGGCCTCTTGAATTACTTGCCATAATTGTTTACCGCTTTTTGTTGTGTGTACATTGTTGTGTGTCATCGCAGGCGTCAAACAGGATGGTGTAAATCAATGTTTACACTTCATTAAAAATTTAGTGTCGCACGATGTCTGGCAAGTAAAACAGTTTGAGAATAAAATTGGAACCCCGATAGGGATATTTACCACTCAACACACAATTATTAGCCTTTATTTGCTGCTTTTTTGATCAAATTTAACATTTTATAACAATTCACTCCAACTCATTACACGTATCGCCTATTTGTTAATCGGTTTGTGCTCCATCCTAGTTTCAGACCATTAATTACCTAATTTTGTTCGGCTTTTATTGTTATAGCTCGCAAAATCGGCCAAGATTGAAGCAATCATCCTTATCTAGGAATCTCGATGGAACAGTTCTATCACTACGTCACGCTTGCAGGTATCGTGTTGTATTGGATTTTGGTGGCCGGTGTCACTTTGCGAGTAGTCCTCAAGCGCCGCGCTGTCAGCGTTTCACTTGCTTGGTTGATGGTGATTTACATCATCCCAATTGTTGGTGTGCTCTGCTATTTCTTATTTGGTGAACTCAACCTTGGCCGTAAACGGGCCGATCGTGCTCGAGAAATGCTGTCTCCTTTCGTGGAATGGTTCTCTAAACTAAGTCACTGCCAAGCACACTCAACAGAAAACTTCGGTCGGCATATTTCTCGCATTGATGAGCTCTGTAATAACCGTCTTGGTCTCCCCGCCCTCAGCGGCAATGAACTGTCTTTGCAAAGTTCACCACAAGAGATCATGCGCTCGGTGATTGACGACATCAATCAAGCCACAACAAGCATTCGAATGGTCTTTTATATATGGCACCCAGGAGGAATGGCAGATGAAGTCGCTAACGCTTTAATTGCTGCTGCCCGTCGTGGCGTTGAGATCAAATTGTTACTTGATTCAGCGGGTAGCCCACGTTTTTTCCGTAGCGAGTGGCTGGCAAAGATGGAACAAGCAGGTATTCACGTCGTGCAAGCACTCGCTGTGAGCCCTTGGCGGATTTTTCTGCGTCGTCTAGATTTACGCCAACATCGCAAGATCATCGTGATTGATGAGAAAGTCGCTTATACCGGTTCGATGAACATGGTCGATCCCGCCTTCTTTAAGCAGAATTCTGGTGTGGGTCAGTGGATTGACATCATGGTACGAGTGACGGGGCCAACGGTAAATGTACTTTCTGCTATCCATAGTTGGGATTGGGAGGTCGAAACGGGCGAGCGTAGTTTTCCACTTATGCCTGAATGTGGTGTTGACAAGAGTAGCTCAGAACACCCTATTCAAGTCGTACCATCTGGCCCTGGCATGCCTGAATACTTAATTTATCAAGTATTGACGTTGGCAATCAACCAAGCCAATGATTCGGTTCGCATCACGACACCTTATTTTGTTCCAAGCTCTGATCTACTCGAAACATTAAAAATGACGGCGCAGCGAGGCGTTAACGTTGAGTTAATTATTCCCCATAAGAATGATTCGCTGATGGTGCAATGGGCATCAAGAGCTTTCTACAGTGAGCTAATGGAAGCGGGTGTAAAAATCTATGAATTTGATGGCGGTCTGTTGCATACCAAATCGGTCGTGATCGACGAGCAGTTTTGCTTAGTCGGCACGGTTAATATGGACATGCGTAGCTTATGGCTCAATTTCGAAGTGACCCTCGCAATTGATGATCAAGAATTCACGCAGAAAATGCATCAACTTCAAGCGGGCTATATTGCGCAGTCCCATACAGTCTCCTTAGACGAGTGGCGACAGCGCTCAATCTATTTCCGCTTCTTGGAGCGCACCTTCTATCTATTCAATCCGTTACTGTGATTTTATTTCATCATCCCAGACCGAGCTATGCTCGGTCTTTTTTTGCCTATTCAGCATGATAATGCCGACTACCCTTGCTTTGTCGTTATGAGCATGTTTTAAATATACCCAGTAAATAATCCCACGATTTAGGACAAGGACTGCTTATGTCAGAAGGAAAAAAAACCACATTCATCACCGCTGGTCGCGATAAAAAATGGACCAACGGTGTCGTTAATCCCCCAGTTCAACGCGCGTCAACGGTTGTATTTGATACCGTTGCCGAGAAAAATCATGCCATTCTTAATCGCGCAAAGAAAACCCTTTTCTATGGTCGTCGTGGTACCAATACTCACTTTGCGCTGCAAGATGCCATGATTGAAGTCGAAGGTGGCGCGGGTTGTGCTCTCTACCCCTGCGGCACCGCTGCGATTTCCAATGCCATACTTGCTTTTGTCGAAACGGGCGATCACATCTTGATGGTCGATACCTGTTATGAACCGACGCGTGATTTCTGCGACAAGATCATGAAGAAAATGGGCATTGAAACCACCTACTTCGACCCAACGATTGGCGAAGAGATACGAGATCTCATTCAACCAAATACGAAAGTGCTGTTTTTAGAGTCTCCTGGTTCTATCACTATGGAAGTGCAAGACGTGCCGACACTGGCCCGCATTGCTCATGAGCAAGAGATTGTGGTCATGCTCGATAATACTTGGGCGGCGGGGGTTAACTTTTCCCCATTTGATTTTGGTGTAGACATCTCCATTCAAGCTGCCACCAAATATATTGTGGGCCATTCCGATGTGATGTTAGGCACCGCGGTCGCCAATGAAAAACACTGGGATCAACTGCGCGAACAGAGCTACTTGATGGGACAATGCGTCTCCGCTGACGATGCTTACCTTGGCTTGCGAGGTATTCGAACCTTAGATGTGCGCTTGCGTCAGCATGCTGAAAACAGTTTAAAAGTCGCTCAATGGTTACAAACTCGGCCTGAAGTTGACCATGTACGTCACCCCGCTCTTACAACCTGCCCAGGGCATGAATTTTTCCAACGAGATTTTACTGGCGGCAATGGCTTATTTTCTGTGGTATTAAAAAGCAGCTATCCTAAAGCAACCACAGCATTACTCGACGGTATGAAACACTTTAGCATGGGGTATTCATGGGGAGGGTATGAGAGTCTTATACTGGCCAATGAACCAAAGAGCTTTAATAGTTTACGCACTGTCGCGCATCCAAACTTTACCGGCACATTAGTTCGACTGCATATTGGGCTGGAAGATGTTGACGATCTCATCGCCGATCTAGAGCAAGGTTTCGCTCGTTACAACGCACTCATTTTAGAAAAAGAGACGTCTTATTAAATCGCTCATCCGTTGTTTTAACCGATAACTTGGTTAAAAAAGCCCGCGTATAAACCGCGGGCTTTCTCATTCGCATCCATATGATGGGATATGTCCTCAGTGCGTGATTGTGTTACAAATGCGCCTTTTTGGGACAGGTTTGCAAATGATCATCAACCATCCCCGTCGCTTGCAGAAAAGCGTAGCAAATCGTTTCGCCAACAAACTTAAAGCCGCGTTTTTTAAGAAATTGACTCATCGCCTTAGACTCAGCACTCGAGGTCGGCACCTCTGACATCGTCTGCCAGTGATTAATGATCGGTTTATGCTCGACAAATTGCCATAATGCATTTGAGAGTGAACCATATTCTTCAACCAGTCGAAGTGCAGCTTGTGCATTACTAAATACAGACCTAATTTTTCCACGATGTTTGACCACATCAAACCGGGTAATGATCTCTTCCGTTCTCGCCTCAACTTGTTCGGCACTATAGCGGCTCAATTTGGTCAAATCATACTCTTCAAACGCTTGCCGGTAACCCTCTCGTTTTTTGAGAATCGTGATCCAACTAAGTCCCGCTTGCGCGCCTTCTAGAGTAATAAACTCGAACAGTGTATTGTCGTCATACACTGGTACACCCCATTCGGCATCATGATATGCCTGCTCTAACGGATGTTTTAGCGCCCAAGCGCAAGTTTCTTGTTCCATCATCGATTCTTATTATGTTGCGGCCTTCACCGACTCAGATATCCCTTCAGCTTAACTCGGAATAGCAACACGGTGGAAGAGTCGATAAAGCACTGGAACCACAATCAACGTGAGCACGGTTGCAAAACCCAAACCAAACATAATCGTTACCGCCATCGGCTTGAAAAAAATGTCCGGCAACAATGGCACCATGCCCAAAATGGTCGTGATGGCCGCCATACATACCGGGCGAACACGGCTTAACGCCGCGTCAACAACCGCAATATAGGCCTCTTTGCCTGATTGGATCTCAATGTTGATTTGATCTAATAGCACAATACCGTTTTTCAGCACCATGCCAGATAAGCTCAAGAAACCAAGTAATGCCATAAAACCAAACGGTGTATTGAGTGCCAGCAGACCAACCGTCACCCCTATTATCGCTAACGGTACCGTACACCACACAATCAGAGGTTCCTTAACCGTGTTAAACAAAAACACCGTAATCAAGAACATAAATAAGTAACCCATCGGCATAGTTGTAAATAGTGATGCTTGAGCTTCACCTGAAGATTCATATTCTCCGCCCCATTCAAGGCTGTAACCCGGTGGTAATTCAATCGCTTCAATCAATGGCTGAATTCGTTTTTGCAGTGTCGCGGCGGTTTCTTCACCCAGCAAGTCAGGATCGGCCATAATGGTCAGCATACGTTTACGATTCTTACGCACAATGATGGGATCCTCCCAACGCAAATCATAGCCTAAGGTGACTTGCTGCAGTGGAATGTATTCACTCAGCGCAGGACTCCAAATTTTCATCCCTTCGATATTGCGAATGTCGACCCGCTCATCTTCTGGTAATCGTGCAACAATCGGCATCAAGGTCGTACCATCACGATAAATACCAACAGATTTACCGGAGAAAGACATCGCCAGAAAATCATCCACATCGGATTTGGTGATGCCGTAACGTCGCGCTTGGCTTTCGTTAAACAACGGCTCTAAGATCTTGGTTCTTTCACGCCAGTCGTGGCGAATATTGGTCGCACCAGCATCCGCGCGCATGATCTCTTCCACTTTCGCACCAATTGAGCGTAATACCGTTGGATCGGAACCGATAATGCGGGCTTCGATTTTTGCTCCACCACCAGGGCCAAGTTCAATTTGCTTTAGCTTGTAATTTACTTCTGGGAAACCATTCTCTAAGTGTTCTCGGAACTGACTCATCAAGTCAGCGAGGACTTCATAGTTCTCCACTCGCGTGGTTATTTCACCATAAGCGGCATAGCTTTTTTCCGGAGCATAAGTCAGCATAAAACGTTGTAAGCCCTTGCCGGCTGTCGTGGTAACGTGACTCACCCCCTCTTGGTTAACCAACCACTCTTCCATCGCTTTTAGCTTGCTATTGGTGGCGCGAATATCCGTCCCCTCGGGCAACCAAACATCCGTTTGGAATATCGGTGTTGTTGAAGAAGGAAAGAAGGATTGCTTGACATGAGTAAAGCCATAAATGCTACCCGCTAGACCCATTAATAAAACTACAATGGTGAGCCAAGCTCGTTTCATACAGAACTCTAAAAAGTTCTTATAAACGACAAAAATGACCCCGTTGTACGGGTCACTCTCTTCATCGCCTTGCGGCGTTTTCATACCTCTAAAGAACAAATCAGCAAAAAATGGCGTTAAGGAAATGGCGGTGAACCAACTCAACATCAAAGAGATCAATAACACCGTAAATAAAGTGCCGCAATATTCACCCGTTGAGTCTTCCGAGAGGCCTATTGGGGCAAACGCTGTCACCGCAATCACTGTTGCGCCGAGCAATGGCCACTTGGTTTGCGTGACAATATCGGTTGCAGCTTGTAGCCTTGTTCTCCCTCGCTGGGTACCAATTAAGATCCCTTCCACCACCACGATGGCATTATCCACCAGCATCCCAAGCGCAATCACTAATGCACCTAAAGAAATACGTTGTAAATCGATTTGGAAATACTTCATAAAAATGAAGGTCCCCAGAACCGTCAGCAATAAGATCAAACCAATCAGCAAACCTGATCGCAGCCCCATAAAGAACAACAGCACAATGATCACAATCGCAACGGCTTGTCCCAAACTCACCACAAAGCCTTGTACCGATTTATCAACTTCTTTAGGTTGGCTATAGATTTCAGAAATCCCCACCCCGACCGGTTGTTGATACTTCAGCTCCGCCAGTCTGCGATCAAACCGCTCGCCAACTTCGACGACGTTGACACCTTGAGCAAAAGAGACCCCAACATTGAGCGCTAATCGACCATTAAACGTAATAATATTGCTCGGAACTTCAATATACCCGCGGGTGATATCCGCGACATCGCGTAAATAAATCAACCCTTGCGCACCACTTTCGGTAATGATCAAATCGCCGAGTTGGTCGACATTTTCAAACTCGCCAGTAGGATGAATACGGATATACTCATCGCTGATCCGCACCGCTCCCGCTGAAGAAACGATGTTTTGTGTTGAGAGCAAGTCAAATACGGTATTGGGCGCGAGACCAAGACTGCTCAAACGTTTCATCGATATTTCAATAAAGACTTGTTCTTGCTGCTCGCCTGAGACTGAGACCTTGCTGACACCATCAATCAATTCCAGCTCACGCCGCAAATAGTCAACATAGTCCAACAGTTCTTTATAGCTATATCCTTCACCAGTGACCGCGAGCAAAATACCGTACACATCGCCAAAGTCATCAATCACTTGAGGATCATTCACCCCCGGAGGTAATGTCCCTTTTAGATCGTTAACTTTGCGACGTAATTCATCCCAAATTTGTGGCAGATCATCTGGCCCGTAGTTATTTTTCATCGTCACGGTAATTTGTGATAAACCGCGACTCGAGATGGAGTTAATTTCATCAACATACGTCAGTTGTTGAATTGCTTTCTCTAGCGGGTAGGTCACCTCTTCTTCCACTTGCTGCGGTGTTGCCCCTGGATAAGAGGTCACCACCATGGCGTCTTTGATGGTGAAAGCTGGATCTTCTAAGCGGCCTAAACCGAAAAATGAAGCCACGCCACCAATTAAGAAAATTAGCGCAATCATCCAGCTGATCACACGATTTCGAATAAAGTAAGCCGCTACACCTGTGATTTCACTATCATCTTGCGGTGTGTTTGAGGTATTACTCATTATCAGCCTCCTTGCTAATGACCTCGACTTTCATACCATCTCGAAGCTTCGCTACGCCTGCTACCACCACTCTTTGCTTAGCTTGCAATCCAGCCAGCACTTGAATCGTTTTCTTACTCGCTTTTCCTACCGTTATTTTTTGCTTGGTCACCGTACTGTCATCGTTTAACACCCAGACGAACTTGTTACTTGGTGCCAAATCATCACCATCAGCGTTAAAGATCGCCTCAATCGGAATTTGAACTCCACGCTTTAAGTCCAAGCCAACTTGTTCACTCCTAGAGGTCACTTCAACGGCCATGCCATCCAAGATATATTCATCTTCGGGCATTGGCAGTGAAAGCGTAACATTGAATGTGCCTGTCTTTGGATCTGGCTCAGTGGTGAATTCTTTGATGGTGGCGTGATATTCTTTACCACTTTGTACTTTGACGATGGCGTCTATACGCGCCAAATTATCTTGCTGTGGCTGATTAACATAGATGCGGTCTGGTAGTTGAATCAAAACCTCCACATCATCAATACTGTGAATATTGACGATTTGCTGCCCCACTTGCACATTTTCAAACTGATCGACTGACACGCGTGATATGATGCCATCCACTGGAGCTTTTAATTGTGTAAAGGACAAACGTAGCTGTGCTAGTTGCAATTCAGCCCACGCAATTTGGCGCTGTGCAGCAATTTCATCAAATTGTGACTTAGCCAGCAGCCCCTTATCAACTAATGGCTTTGAGCGACGATACTGGCTGTTGATTACCGAATAGCGCGCAGAGGCATTATCCACATCAAGTTGAAAATCGGTCGGTTCAAGTTGGGCAATCATCGCGCCTTGCTCAACTTTGTCGCCTTCTTTTACGTAGAGCTTGTTGATTTCACCAGAGACACGAAAACTCAAATGAGAGCGCTCGGCGGCATTTGCCACAGCGGGAAAATAGAGACTGTCTCCTTGAGAGGCGCTATCAATCGTGACCACCGTAACCTTAGGCAAACCAAAATCGGCGTACTCCACGTTTTCCCCACAGCCAACCATGCCAAGTACGACGGTTATTGTGGATAAAATCACTGTAGTTTTCATTTTATAATCCCCGTTCTTTCACCCACTCACGTACTTTGATGCCCGCTTGAATACCACTAACGCCGGAAATCACAATTTGATCGCCATCTTCTAACCCCGAAACAACTTGTTGACGATCATTAAGTTCTACCGAGACTTTCTCAACAATCCCATCGGCTTTTACACGCCATACACAGGTATTGCCGTTCTCTTGAAATAATGCAGACGCGGGAATACGAGTTGCCGTCGAAGAAGCGGCAACCACCTGAACCGCCCCTGACATACCGGGTAAAATGCCAACATTAGCCGGGCGCTCCATCACCATGGTGACTTTATATGAACCCGTTTTAGGATCAGCCTCAGTATCTATTTCTTGAAACGTAAGCGGGTACTGACTATCAGGAAACGCATCAAATATCATATTTGCTTCAGGATCGGCACCGCTTGAAAAACGGTTGAGGAGATGATCAGGCAGTTGGAAGAAGACCTTGATCAATTGATTGGTTTGAATATTCATGACCCCTTGTTTCGCAGCAATGTACTCGTAGTTTTCACCGGGGATCAGTGAGATAGTGCCATGATAAGGCGCTATTAACTGGGTGTATCTGAGGTTCGCTTTCGCTTGATCTAAAGTGGCACGCGCGGAGTTGCGATTGGCTTTGGCTTGATCAAAATCTTGTTCGGAGACCACTTTATTCTGACGCAACTTTCTGTAGCGCTGATACTGCACATCGGCTAAACGAAACTGCGCTTGAGCTTGCTGAGCAAGCAATTCATATTCATCTGGATTTAGTGAAGCAAGTACATCACCTTTTGCCACCGCCTGGCCTGCAACCACATCAATCATTTGCAGTTGCCCGGGTACCCTAAATGCCAATACCGCCCTATCGCCCGCTTCTGACGTAGCAGGAAAAGTACGCACAAAGGCCGAATTACCGACGGTAACAGAGAAGAGTTTTGCAGGACGCGAGTCGGGTTCAGGAACGGGGGGGAGATCTTTACCGCAGCCATAAAGCATGATAGCCATGGCGAGTAGAAGACAGGTCTTGTGCATAATCAATCATCCCTAATGCTGGCTAACAAATTGCTGGCAAACAAAGCCTTAAACCAAAGATAGATGACCGTTGCATACTCTGCCACTTTGCGTGGCACTTTCCCATGGATGATTCATTAATAAAATGAACAGTTTGAGAGGTGATGAACACCCCTCAACGCTGTCAATCACTTGCGCTATAACCGTTTTCTGTGGTGATTATAACTTGCTAAACTCTCGGTTAACTTTAAACGTATCAGACGTCACGTAGGCTTCTATACCACGCACTTTACCTTCCAACTGTTCAAAGTCTTTCTCCAGTGTGTTAAGTAGCTGCTCCGGAGATTGACCTGCTTGCCACGGTTTATTTTTCAGCTTGTGCTCTTGCTGATTCTTCAAGCTCTCAACATAATTATCAGGCTGCTTTTCCAGCATAAAGCTAAGCGCGACATAGGCCAATAGCACTAAGAAAGAGCCTCCCAGCAAAGCGGCTGAAATGAATAAAATCCTCACCAACCATACTTCTGCACCGATGTAGTGAGCAAGACCGGCACACACACCGCTCAATTTACCATTACGCGTGTCGCGATAAAGTTCTTTACTCATAACGGCGCCTCCACGTTGGCGACTCCGCATCTAAAATGCGTTCAAGAGTGTCGACGCGTTTTTGCATCGATTCCGCACGCTCTGACAACTTTTCTAAACGCTGGTAATCTTCTTGCGATAAACCACTGCTGGTTTTTCGCTTACTGCGATAATGGAGAATCAGCCATATTGGAGCCACAAAGATCATAAAAACGACCAGTGGTAATGCGATCCAAAACGAAGACATAAGTCACTCCTAAATTAATCATTTAGGCAGGCTGTTAACCTGCCATCTAGTTCTTATCCGTCTAGCAAACTAGCAAATGTGCTGATTACTTTTTCTCTTCCATTTGCTGCTTAAGTTTCGCCAGCTCTTGTTCGATTTCGTCTTGCGCTTGCAGTTCTGCAAACTCTTGATCAAGCGATTTACCTTGGCCTGTTTTCGCGTAAATATCCGCTTCGGCTTCTAACTCATCGATTTTACGAGAATATTGATCAAACTTTGCCATCGCCTCATGAGTACGAGCGGTATGCAAATGACGCTGAACATCACGGCGGTTTGAAGCCGTTTGACTGCGAATAGCCAACGCTTGTTGCTTAGCGCGTGTTTCGGTAATTTTACTTTCTAGTTTACCGATTTCGCCCGTCAATTTATTAATGGTCTCTTCCACCAGCGTTTGCTCTGTGTGCAAACCTTTCAAAACGTCTTGCAGTTTTTGCTTTTCAATCAATGCAGCACGAGCCAAGTCGTCGCGTTGTTTTGTCAGTGCCAACGTGGCTTTTTGTTGCCAATCTTGCACTTGATCATCAATCGCTTCCACTTTGCGTGCTAACTCTTTCTTATCCGCAATCGCTTTAGCAGAATTAGTACGAACCTCAACTAACGTGTCTTCCATTTCTTGAATGATGAGGCGGATCATTTTTTCTGGATCTTCCGCTTTGTCTAAAAGCGAACTGATGTTTGAATTTACGATGTCGGCAAAACGAGAGAAAATACCCATGAATGACTCCTTATCAATGTTCATATCTACATAGCTTACTTACCATTACCTATATCAAATCGCATGCCAACTTTAATTAAAAGCAAAAACAAATACTTACAAAAACTCGTCGTAAACAAGACTTGTATGCATGACAATTTTAACCAACTATAGGTAAAATTTACCAACCGGCTTACTGACTCTTAAACTGGACAGGTAAATCCATTGATTACCCCACTACGCTAGCTTTAGGTGAACTATGAATCAGAACCTCATCGGCGAGTCCCCTGCTTTTCTCGCTGTCCTTGATAAAGTATCAAAACTTGCCGCAATTGAGCGTCCTGTTCTTATCATTGGTGAACGAGGCACCGGCAAAGAATTAATTGCCCAACGCCTGCACTACCTATCAAAACGTTGGGATCAGCCTTTAATCTCACTCAACTGTTCAACACTGAGCGAAGGTTTAATTGATTCGGAACTGTTTGGCCACGAGTCCGGATCATTTACAGGATCTAAAGGCCGCCATAAAGGTCGCTTTGAGAGAGCCGAAAATGGCACTCTATTTCTTGATGAATTAGCCACTGCACCTTTGTTAGTGCAAGAGAAGCTGTTGCGCGTAATTGAATATGGTCAATATGAACGTGTTGGCGGCCATGAATTACGCAATGCGAATGTACGGTTGGTGTGTGCCACCAACGCTGATCTACCGGCGATGGCCGCTCAAGGTAGCTTCCGTCCGGATTTACTTGATCGCCTCGCGTTTGATGTCATCCACCTACCTTCACTACGTGAACGTCAGGAAGACATTTTGTTGTTGGCACAGTATTACGCCATCAAGATGTGCCGTGAACTCGGTTTCGACTATTTTGTTGGGTTTAGTGAACAGGCACAACAGAGTCTACTCAACTACTCTTGGCCGGGAAATGTTCGCGAACTTAAGAACGTCGTTGAACGCGCGATTTATCAACATGGCGAATCCGAGTTTATGATTGACACATTAGTGTTTGATCCCTTTCAGCGACCAACTGAAATCGAAACCAATAAAGAGGCTGACACGCAAACGAACGACACCGCAGCCCCAATCGGTTTTCAATTTCCTCTCGATTACAAATCATGGCAAGAGCAGCAAGATCAACAGCTACTCAATGCCGCACTTGAACAAAGCAAATTCAATCAACGCAAGGCAGCCGAACTATTAGGCCTTAGCTACCATCAATTACGTGGCATGGTAAGAAAGTACGACCTAACACGCGAAGATTAGCTGCCAAACATCGATTAGACAGGAGTTCCATCGAGGGGGCTTCTATATTGACGGTATCGGTATAAACTAATAACAGTCGAGTTAATTGATCAAATCAGGTTGAAAAACCGTTTGTCATCAACAATTAGTAGTCAATGGAGTCTTGAATCGGGCATAATGGGGAGTTCCGTTGTGCTTTAAAAGCCAAAATTATATGAAAGCATTCATACAACTGACCCTGAGCTTTGTCGCCGCTGGCTTATTAGCCGGATGTGGGGAAGAAATCAGTCACGAAAAAATACGCCAAAACGGTTTTGTGTTTTGTGGTCAAGCCGGCCCAACCACATTTAACCCACAATTGGTGGACAGTGGCATTACGTCAGAAACATTAAGCTCTCAGCTTTTCGATACCTTATTAACACTTGATGCTAACACTTACCAACCGGTCGCAAGTTTGGCTGAAAGTTGGCAAGTAAACGAAGAAGGCACCGAGTACATATTCACGCTTAAGCCGAATGTCGCGTTTCAAACGACTTCGTGGTTCACGCCTTCGCACACTTTAACCGCTGATGATGTCGTGTTTAGCTTTGAGCGTATTATCGATACCAACCATCCGTTCCATTATGTTGGCGGTGGGCTTTACCCTTGGTTTACCGGTATTGATTTGCAAAATTTGTTAGTCGATGTCCAAGCTCTGGACGAGTTAACGGTTAAATTTACCCTTGCACGCCCTAATAATACCTTCCTATCAAATATTGCGACCAGTCATGCGGTCATCCACTCAAAAGAGTATGCCAATCAATTACTATTGAGTGACGAGCTTTCAATGATTGATAGCCATCCGGTAGGCACAGGGCCTTTCTATCTGGATGATTACCAGATCAATGATTTGGTCCGCCTAAAACGCCACTCGCAATACTGGGCGGGGCAAGCAAAAATGCAACAAGTGGTGTTCGATATTTCTCATCGCGGTACAGGGACACTAGCCAAATTGCTGCGCAATGAATGCGATGTGCTTACCGCCCCTCGTTCCAGCCAAATTCCAACTATCGAAAATCACGATGCGATAACGCTTACCGCTGATCCCGCCATGAACATTTCGTTTATTGCCGTCAATACAGCGCATAAAGCGCTGAGTGATTCACGTGTACGTAAGGCACTCAACTACGCGATCAATCGCCAAAATATCTTAGATTCGGTTTATTACGGCACTGGTAGCCAAGCGTATTCGGTATTACCACCAAGTTCGTGGGCTTATAACGGCGACAGCATTCAAGTGCGTTATGATCGCAATTATGCTATTGCGCTGTTACATGACGCAGGCTACAGCAAAGGATTGACCTTAAATATGTCAGTACCTCTGGAGCCACGTTCATACAACCCAAGCCCACGTAAAACGGCCGAGTTAATTCAAGCGAACTTGGCTGAAATTGGCATAACATTGAACCTGTTTATGGATGATCGTCTCGACCGTTCTGAAGTGAAAAACATCGACGATATGGACCTATATCTAACGGGTTGGATTGCTAACACCGGCGATCCTGATAACTTTTTACGTCCATTGCTCTCTTGCGACTCAAAGCGAGCAGGCTTAAACGTCGCCAGTTGGTGTGACCCCGATTTCGACTTCTTGCTCGATCTCGCACTGGAAGTTGATAAGCCGCGCTATCGCCTTAACTTGTACAAGCAAGCGCAAAATATTTTGAATGAAGAGTTTCCGGTGATTCCATTGAACCATGGCATGCAATTCCAAGCTCATGATAATTCGTTGACCGGCTTTAAAGCGAGTCCATTTCACGCTCAGCCTTTTGATAGTATTGAGAGGATAAAATAGATGTTGATCTATACCATCCGCCGACTAAATCTATTTTTCATCACCTTACTGATCTTAACGATTATCGGTTATAGCCTATTACGTCTCGATCCAACCTCGCCGTGGGCTCTGCAAGAGTACTGGAGTGGCTGGGCGACCTACCTTGGTGAACTTTCACACCTTAACTTTGGCGTCAACAAAGCCGGCGTGCCGATCATTGATGAACTTCGCGCTGTTTTTCCGGCGACACTTGAGCTGTGCATCATCGCCTTTACCATCTCACTTCTGGTCGGTATTCCTATTGGTACGATCGCCGGGATGAAACAGGGTAAGTGGCTAGATACGGTGATTTCATTTACCTCTATGTCAGGATCTTCTGCACCGCTGTTTTGGGTTGCGTTAATGATGATCATGATATTCTCGCTCAACTATCAAATCTTTCCCGTTGCAGGCCGTTATGACTTGCTCTACCAAATTGATCACATTACGGGTTTTGCTCTCATTGATGCCTTCCTAACGGAAGGGCCTTACCGTGCTCATGCGCTGCAAAGCGTCATTGACCATCTGATCTTACCGTGTTTGGTGCTGGCGCTCGCCCCAACCACGCAAGTTATCGGCTTGATGCGTACCTCAGTGGCAGAAGTGATGAGCAAAAACTACATTCGCGTGGCGAGAATTAAAGGTTTAGCGAATCACGAAATCGTCACCCAGCATGTACTGCGAAACGCGATTCCACCGATTATTCCCAAAATTGGCGTGCAGTTAGCCAGTATGTTGACTCTTACGATCATCACCGAATCGATCTTTAACTGGCCGGGCATTGGTCGCTGGCTACTTGATGCATTGTCAAACCAAGATTATGTCGCGATACAAGCAGGGGTAATCGTGGTGGCCACCTTGGTATTAACGGCCAACATTTTGTCAGACTTGATCGGTGCGATGATCAATCCGTTAATTAGGAAGGAATGGTATGCTAACCGATAATATCTATCAAGAAGAGCGCATTCCGACTCAGTTCGAGCGTTTTTGGCGGAGCTACAAAGCCAATAGTTTGGCTATGTTTGGCCTTTGGTGCTTAATTCTTATAGTCTTAATCACACTACTTTCGCCATGGCTCGCACCTCACGATCCACAAGCGCAAACCAGTGAACTGCTTCTTCCCCCTTCTTGGAGCCCAGCAGGCACCGTAGAGTACTTTCTTGGCACTGATGATTTGGGCCGAGATATCCTCTCGCGTCTGATTGCCGGAACTCAACTGACCTTTGGCGCCGCAGTATTGATTACCGCAATCGCCGCGGCGATTGGTTGCGCTATCGGTATTTTGGCAGGCATGACCAAAGGGTTACTCTCAAGTACCCTGAACCACTTACTCGATACTGTCATGTCGATTCCGTCATTGCTGCTAGCAATTATTTTCGTTGCCTTCTTAGGCTTTGGTGAGTTCAACATTTTATTAGCGATCTGCCTTGCGCTGATCCCTCGTTTCATTCGTTCGGTCTACATCGCCGTGCATAACGAAGTCGAAAAAGATTACGTGATGGCTGCCCGTCTTGATGGGGCGAATGACTTCTACTTATTGTGGAACTCAATCTTGCCAAACGTATTAGTCGTGATTGCTAGCGAAGCGACTCTTGCTTTGTCGATTGCGATTCTCGACATCACTGCACTTGGCTTTCTCGGCCTTGGCGCACAAGCACCGAGCGTTGAATGGGGCGCGATGCTAGGTGATTCTGTCGAATTGATCTATTTAGCGCCCTGGACCGTGACACTACCCGGACTGGCTATCATGTTTACTGTCGTGATGGTCAACTTAGTCGGTGAAGGTGTACGCCAAGCTCTTAACGCGGGAATCGAATAATGCCGTTATTAGATATTCGACACTTAACCATTGAAATTGAAACGCCACAAGGATTGGTGAAAGCGGTTGATCGCATGAGTTTGACCATGAACGAAGGTGAAATTCGTGGTCTAGTAGGTGAATCAGGCTCAGGAAAAAGCTTGGTCGCCAAAGCGATCGTCGGCGTATGTAAAGATAACTGGAAAGTCACTGCCGACCGAATGCGTTTAGGTAACATCGACCTATTGCAATTGACTCCGCGCGAGAGACGCCGCGTCATAGCGCGCGATATTGCAATGATTTTCCAAGAACCATCGACTTGTTTAGACCCTTCTGAAGAAGTGGGCAAACAGTTATTAGAATCGATCCCTCATCGCGCGTTTGAAGGCAAATGGTGGCAACGACTGACTTGGCGTAAAAAACAAGCCATCGCTTTGCTGCACAAAGTTGGCATCAAAGATCACAAACAGATCATGAGCAGCTATCCGTATGAACTGACCGACGGTGAATGCCAAAAAGTCATGATTGCGATGGCAATCGCCGCTAAGCCTAAACTGCTGATTGCTGATGAACCCACTAACGACTTAGACCCGATCACTCAGTCGCAGATTCTGCGTCTGTTAAGTCGTATGAATCAGGTGCATAACACCAGTATCATGCTAATCGGTCACGACTTAACGACCATCACTCAATGGGCGACACGCATTACCGTCATGTACTGCGGCCAGTCAGTTGAGTCGGCAGATACCGACAAAATTCTCGTCCAACCCAAGCATCCATACACGGTTGCACTACTAAAAGCGATGCCGGACTTTGCTGAATGGATCCCACATAAAGAGAAGTTGCAGTCGTTGCCGGGCAGTATTCCACCGCTGCAACATCTGCCGATTGGTTGTCGATTAGGCCCTCGTTGCCCGTACGCTCAGCGTCAATGCGTCGAGAACCCAACGGCTAAACGGGTTAAAAACCATAAATATGCGTGTCACTTCCCGCTTAATATGGAG
This sequence comes from Vibrio sp. N418, assembly GCF_000222565.1. Taxonomy (NCBI): domain Bacteria; kingdom Pseudomonadati; phylum Pseudomonadota; class Gammaproteobacteria; order Vibrionales; family Vibrionaceae; genus Vibrio; species Vibrio sp. N418. The sequence continues at coordinate 119,087 of NZ_AFWD01000016.1, read as the reverse complement.
AAGAAATCATGAGTGCTCTGTTAGAAGTGACGGGCTTGTCGAAAACCTTTAAGACTCGTTCTGGCTTGTTTGGTCGTAAAGAGCAGCACGCGGTTAAACCGGTTAACTTCACACTAGAAGCTGGACAGACGATTGGCTTTATTGGTCAAAATGGTTCTGGTAAATCAACCCTAGCTCGCATGCTTGCCGGTATGGTTGAACCAACGTCAGGTGAAATTCGCGTTAACGGCGATTTGTTGGAGCATAAAGATTACTCTACGCGCTGTAAGCTGATCCGTATGATCTTCCAAGACCCAAATACCTCGTTGAATCCACGGATTCAAATTGGTCGCATCCTTGAAGGTCCATTGAAACGAAATACCAGCATGCCACAGGAAGCGCGTATTAAACGCGTTAAAGATACTTTACTGCGCGTTGGCCTGCTGCCTGAACATGCCTATTTTTACCCACAAATGCTAGCGACAGGTCAAAAGCAGCGTGTCTGTCTCGCGCGAGCGCTTATCCTGCAACCCTCCATTATCGTCGCCGATGAAGCGCTCAACGGTCTCGATATGGCGATGCGTTCGCAGATCATTAACCTGTTCCTCGAACTGCAAGAAGAGATGGGCGTTTCATTTGTCTATGTATCGCAGCATATCGGTATTGTGAAGCACATTACCGATAAGGTGATGGTGATGCACCAAGGTGAAGTCGTTGAAGCAGGTGATACTCAACAGGTACTTAGTTGCCCAGAGCATCCGATTACTCAGCGATTGATTGAAAGCCACTTTAATAAAGCACCTTGCTTTAAATAAAGAGTGACCAAGCGCTAGCAACTCACCTAAAAACAAAAAACACCGTATTACAGACGAAAAAAAACCATCCACTCGGATGGTTTTTTTATTTCTACGCTGTCATTCAGTGACGACAGGGTCGATAGCTTACACTAGCTCAGTTTGTAGCCAAGGCCAGCCTTGTTTCTTACGGCTTAGCGTGTTTTCCATCATTAGCATGCCTTCAACTTCATGTTTTAGAAGTTTTTCAGACCACTCACCTTTATGTAGCAGACGAGTTTGTGCTGTTGTGATGTCAGTAAGCATTACTGCTGCAAATGCTAGGTTTTCTTCGATACAACGACGCTCTAGATCGGCTTCTAATGCTTCGATCATCTCTGCAACTTGCTCTAGCGTTGCTAGCTCAACTTGACCTACAACAACATCACGACCGTTGAAAGGGTAACCTTTCAGATCTTTCTCTACTAGCTCAGCAGCCGATAGACCTTCGATGTTCGTTTTTGCGATCAATAGATCTTTGATGAATGCGTCAACATCTTGTACGTCTGCGATTTGAGCAAGTTCTGCAACTGCATCTTTATCTTTTTGCGTACAAGTTGGTGATGTAAAGCCAACGGTGTCAGATAGGATTGCTGACATCATTAGTTTAGCGATTTGAGGTTTGATTTCGTGACCTTCAATCTTGAACATGTTGAACAGTACTGTGTTAGTACAGCCTACAGGCCAGATCCAAGCTTCCATTGGGTTTACGGTCATCACGTCACCTAGACGGTGGTGATCGACAATACCAAGAATTTCAGCGTCAGCCACATCGTCTGGAGCTTGTGCAAGATCTGAGTAATCTACTAGCCAAATTTGTTCGCCAGCAACGCTTGTACGTAGCTCTGGTGAAACGGCACCCGCTACATCTAAGATGTGTTGAGTTTCGCGGTTGATTTCGCCTTGGCGAATTGGCATCGCTTCAACGCCACGTGCTGTCAGTAGCTCAGTCGCTACGATTGCACTACAGATACTATCACTATCAGGGTTCTTGTGACCTACAACTAAAATCATTGCTCTTCCTATTAAGTCTTATTTCGTACCTCCACGTTTTGCATCGTGGTTTTCACGCTTTTAGTGTGATTTAGGCACTTTACTTACGAAAGTCGATACTTTACCTGATTTTTATCATTTGTCATCGCTTTCAGCGGATGGCAATCAAAAAGAAGCTTCAATATAAACATTTTGTTGCAAATAATTCTCATTTGCATATATTAAGAATGAGAATCATTTTTATTGAGCGCCTTATATGAATCCTATCTCTATTTCATCGCTACCTAACTGGCTGTCGTTAGGACAATTTAAATTAGCTTACAAACGTCTAATATTACCGGTCATTCTTATCGCATTGGTCGCGACGGATATCACCCGTAATGTAACCGTAAACACGCTTTCTGATGCCTTCTGGGCCGTCTCCAGTTACGTCGCCTTCACTTTAGCCATTTACCACTACGCTTCTTTATTTATGAATAAAGAAAGTAAGCTCATTTCGCTCTACAACAAGTCTCGCAGTCATCAAGTTGCGTTTGCAGCCCTTCTTGGCGCACTGCCTGGATGTGGCGGTGCGATCATTGTTACGACGCAATTCGTCAGTGGCCGTGTCGGGTTCGGCGCCATCGTGGCGGTACTAACCGCGACCATGGGTGACGCAGCCTTTTTATTGCTCGCCAGCAAACCCGATGTGGGATTAGCCGTCGTCGCCATGGGTGTCGTCGTTGGCTGTTTATCTGGTTGGGCGGTCAATGCTATTCATAAAGATGATTTTCTAAGACCAGAATTAAAAGAAGCTTTTCAAGCTAGAGCATGCAAAGCGAATTCAGCGCCAACGCAATTGGAAGAAAAGGCCATCAACCTGCAAGGTACGTTTTGGAAATGGCTGATTGTGCCGGCAACTATCATCGCAGGTTTAGGCTCGTTCCAAGTGGATATCAATCAATTATTGCACCTACCTGAAATGAGCATTGAATGGATTGGTACGGTACTGATCATCGTCAGTATGCTGTTGTGGGCGATGACCAAAGAAATTGAAGACTATGAGTCAACCGTATCTGAAGATAAAAAATGCGTCTCTTCACATCCTTTGCAAAAAGCGGCGCAAGATACCAACTTTGTGACGGCATGGGTGATTGTTGCTTTTATGGCGTTTGAGCTGACCACCTATTTTGGTCATATTGATTTACCAAGCATATTTTCTGGCTGGGGCGCCTATATGCCTCTTATGGGACTCGCCGTAGGCTTGTTGCCCGGTTGTGGCCCACAAATTTTAGTCACCAGTTTATATATCTCTGGCGCAGCACCACTCTCGGCACAATTAGCCAATTCGATATCGAATGATGGCGATGCGCTCTTCCCTGCCATTGCTCTTGCCCCTAAGGCTGCACTGGTTGCAACATTTTACTCAGCCATTCCAGCCTTAATCGTCGGCTATGGTTTCTATTTTCTGTTTGAGATGTAATAAAAAACCCCAGTTGCTTACTCAAACAACTGGGGGGATTTACTCATTAACGCAGCTATGATTTAACTTTGAATTGACTCATCTGATCCAATATCGTTTTCGCCAATTGCTTCACTTCCTCACTCGCTTGATTGGTTTGATTACATGCATCAACAGTGGTCATCACCACGTTGTTAATATTCACCACATTACGATTAATCTCTTCCGATACGGACACCTGCTCATTCGCCGCACTTGCGATCTGAATATTCATGCCATTAATCGTATCGACCGTGCTATTAATCTCATTAAGTGATTGCCCAGCTTTCCCCGCTTGATCAACTAAACGGTCGGTCGTCACAATGCTATCTTGCATACTCTTAACTGCCAATTTCGCCCCTTGTTGCAGCTCTTCAATAATATGCTTTATCTCTTCGGTTGAATGCTGAGTTCGACTAGCAAGAGCTCGAACTTCATCTGCCACGACTGCAAACCCACGCCCTTGCTCACCAGCACGCGCGGCTTCAATCGCTGCGTTAAGTGCCAATAAATTGGTCTGCTCGGCGATGCTCAAAATAACCTCTAAAACGGTATCAATTTCTGAGCTTTGCAGTTCTAGTTTCTCCAAAGCTTGGGCGGTATGTTTTATTTCATCAGCCAATTGATCAATATTGCTTTCCACTCCTTGGACGATGCTCAGCCCCACACTCGTCGCCTGGTCAGCAAGCTCAGTCGATGCTGCAGCGTCAGTGGTATTGCGGGCGACATCCTGTACCGTGGCAATCATCTCATTCATCGCGGTAGACAGTTGCTCTATTTCAATTTGCTGCCCTTGTATATTGGCATTGGTTTGATCAGAGACATTGGCCAATTGGTCCGCTGACACGTTTAAGTTTAGAGCGACTTGTTTTACATCAACGACGATGTCATGCACCTTTGTGGAAAACTGATTAAATCTCGCCGCAAGTTCACCGATCTCATTGCGTGCGCTGTCATCAAGGCGCGCGGTTAAATCACCATTACCATGCGCAATATCTTCCATCGCTTTAGCAGTACGGTTGATCGGATTAATAATGCTGACAGCAATAAAGTAGGCCACGAGAACACCAATAATCAGTGCAATCACTGCGCCCATTAGAGCATTAAGCAATAACTCAGATTCGGCCGCAACGTTATGGCTTGTATCCATAATGATTTCAATGACCGCTAAAGGTTGGCCGGAATAATCTGGTACAACGGCTAAAAAGGTTGTCACTGGAACACCGTTTAATTCACTACGAGCAGAAGCCGAGGCTTGCTCTCCCTTAAATACGGCTAAAATATCAGTTTGAGAAACAAGACCCACCTCTTTAGTGGTCGATGCGAAGGTATTAATCTTATCGCCGGTAAACGTATATAGATTACTATCGACCCCAAACGCGACCTTAAACTGCTCAAAAAAACTTTGATTCAGTGACATGCCAAATTCAACAGAACCAACATGCTGCTGCTGATAATAAACCGGTACAATACCGCGAATACCGATCCCTGCCACTCCACGCTCAAGACCGGTAACGGGCTTTTGTGTTTGATTGGTTTGAATCACGGTTTTGCGGAACGACGACAGATCATCACCAAACTTTGCCGGGCTATGAGCACGGAAGAAAGAAGTTGCAGGCTCAGTATGAAACTGAAATTGTCGAACATTGAATTCTTGCTTTAGTTGCTCAAACATCGGCACAGTACGCGCTGCCAACGCTTCTCGGTCTCGATTGGCAAAATCACGCTGTACTTCTGGCGTTAATGCCACAACCTCGGCAAGCGACGTGGCTAATTGACCACGACTTTCCATCTGTGCCAATGCAATATCGTATATTCCTTCAAGTTCACGTTGTTCCGCTTCGCGCAAGCTTTGATTCGATTTTGAAAACGACAGACTGATCACTAATGCCGATATAAACACGACTAACAGCATGATAGAAACGATCAAACGGGTTTTTATTTTTAATTTGCTAAACATGACTTATTACTATTCCTGCACTTTTTGAACTAAAGAGTAAAACAGCTCACTTGCCAGCAAGTCGATGTCAAAATTGATTTGAAAGAGACGAACTCTAAAAGTAAGAACAACCTATCAATAACTATTTCCGGCGATGAATTCACTCACAAAAGTTACACACACCAATAACCACCCTATATTTCGAGTGGTAACATTTTTTACTATTTTATAAATTAAACAGGGGTTAAAGTGCGACACTACCTGCATAGTGCTTGTTTATAATATTTGTCAATTCGATTAAAAATATGGATAGTTGCATTTATCCAACCGCGATGAATACAAAAAAGCCGTAAGTATTCACTTACGGCTTAGTAAAGGAGAAACTTAACTGTAATTAGCTATGGCGTTCTTTAAGTTTATTAATGACGTCATTCAACGATAGACCTTGGTCTTGCAGCAATACCAACAAATGGTAAATTAAATCGGCAGATTCACACACTAGTTCCGCCTTGTCACCCGACGTTGCCGCAAGCGCGACTTCAACGCCTTCTTCGCCCACTTTCTGCGAAATACGTTTGGTACCACGAGCGTAGAGGCTGGCGGTGTAAGACGAATCAGGATCGGCATTTTTACGATCAGCCAAAAGCTGTTCAAGTTGATGAAGCCACACCAGCTGCGACTCTTCTTGCTTATCGCCATCCCAACATGTCGTTGTTCCGGTATGACACGTCGGCCCAACCGGAGTCACTTTGACCAATAATGTATCGTTATCACAATCTAACGCAGCATTAACCAGTTTTAGTACGTTGCCAGAGCTCTCACCCTTGGTCCATAGGCGCTGTTTAGTACGTGAGAAAAAAGTCACATGGCCCGTTTCACCTGTCGTCACCAGCGCTTCTTGATTCATGTAACCCATCATCAACACTTGGCTAGAAAGAAAATCTTGTACAATCACAGGGACCAAACCATCGACTTTTTGCCAATCGATACGCTCAATCAGGGCGTTCACATCGCTTGTTTGAAAACTCATAATTTCACCTCTACTGGCCTAGCTTCGACACCTTGACGAATCAAGTACTGCTTCAACTCACCAATATTAATCACTTGTTTATGGAACACCGATGCAGCAAGTGCGCCATCGACATTGGCTTTATCAAACGCTTCAGCAAAGTGCTCCATCGCACCTGCGCCACCAGAAGCGATCAGTGGCACATGGCACACTTCACGTACCATATTAAGCTGCTCGATATCATAGCCGTTGCGCACGCCATCTTGGTTCATCATATTCAATACGATTTCACCCGCGCCACGCTTTTGCACTTCTTGCACCCAATCACGGGTTTGCCACTGTGTTGCTTTGGTACGAGCTTCATCACCCGTAAATTGGTAGACCTGATATTGTCCCGTCTCTTTATCGTAATAAGAGTCGATGCCTACCACGATACACTGCACACCAAATTTGTCGGCTAAATCAGTAATCAATTGTGGGTTAGCCAGCGCAGGAGAATTAATGGAAACCTTATCCGCACCAAACTCTAAAATACGCGCCGCATCTTCAGCCGACTTAATACCACCAGCGACACAAAATGGAATATCAATCACTTCGGCAACACGTTTCACCCAGCTTTTATCGACCACACGACCATCGCTTGATGCCGTAATGTCATAAAACACCAACTCATCAGCGCCTTCTTCAGCATAACGCTGTGCCAATGGCACGATGTCACCAATGATTTCGTGGTTACGAAACTGTACGCCCTTAACCACCTGACCATCACGCACATCAAGACAAGGAATTATTCGCTTTGCCAGCATGCAAATGCCTCCTCTGCGGTAAATTTGCCATCAAGCAAGGCGCGACCAACAATCACACCCGCTACACCCGAGCCTTTCAAGGCAGCAATATCATCTAAGCTGCCAATACCGCCTGAAGATTGAAATTGCACTTGTGGGTATTGCTGACACAAATCGATGTATAGCTCAACGTTCGAGCCCGCCAATGTGCCGTCACGTGAGATATCGGTACACAGTACGTGCTTTAGGCCAACCGTAAGGTAGTCGTTAATCAGCGCTTCAATCGTCACACCAGAGTCTTCTTGCCAGCCTGAAATCGCCACTTTACGCGTACCATCAGCATCGATATTAATATCCAATGCTAAAACGATCTTTTCTGCGCCGTACTTTTCCATCCAACCTTTAACAAGTTCTGGTTGTTTTACCGCGGTAGATCCCACCACCACGCGCTGCGCACCCGCTTCAAGTAAATCAACCACATCTTGCTCGCTACGCACGCCACCACCAATTTGAATAGACGCAGGTGTGCTGGCAAGCAGCTTGGCAATTAAATCCAACTGACGCGCGGTGGTATCTTTTGCGCCAGTCAAATCCACTAAATGCAGCCAATTTGCGCCGGCTTGATGGTAGAGGTTAAATTGCTCTGCTGGATCGACTTTGTATTCGGTTACTTGACCGTAGTCCCCTTGATAAAGGCGAACCACTTGTCCTTCAATTAAATCTAATGCTGGAATGATCACAAATAATTCCCTTTATAAGTTTAAGAAGTTTTCAATAAGCTTTGAGCCCGCTTTACTCGAACGTTCTGGGTGAAATTGCACGCCATAATAGTTGCCACTTTGTACTGCGGCAGTAAATGGATTGCCATAATCACATTCCGCAATAGTGTACTCTCCGACTGGCATGGCAAAGCTGTGCACAAAGTAGAAATACTCGCCCTCTTCAATCCCCTTAAACAATGGATGTTCAGGCACTGATTTGACGGTATTCCATCCCATGTGAGGAAGCGGCAAATGCCCCGTTTCCATCCGTTTTACTTCACCCTCACACAAACCCAAACACTCAACCTGTTGGTCTGCCTTTTGGCCCTTCTCTTGTGATGACTTGCCAAGTAACTGCATACCAAGACAAATACCTAATAGCGGTTTTTCTACTTGCTTAACCAAGCTGATCAAATCACGCTCTTGCAAGTTTTTCATCGCTTCACTGGCCGTACCGACACCGGGAAGAAATAGCTTGTCAGCACTCAGAACCACTTGGGGATCTTTCGATATTTCCACAGCAAAACCCAAGCGTTCAATGGCGAATTTTACCGAAGAAACATTGGCACAGCCGGTATCGATAATGACGACTTTCTGCTCGCTCATGACAACTCCTTACAATACGCCTTTGCTGCTTGGCAACTCGTTACCTTCCACTTTAATGGCTTGGCGTAACGTACGGCCAAACGCTTTAAATAAGCTTTCGATAATGTGGTGATCGTTATCACCCGTCGACGATAAGTGCAAAGTACACGCTAACGTATCCGTCAATGAGCGGAAGAAGTGCACCACCATTTCAGTCGATAAATCACCCACTTGTTCGCGGCTAAACTTGGCATCAAATTTAAGGTACGGGCGGCCTGAAAGGTCCAAAGCACACTGGGCCAAACATTCATCCATCGGCAAGCTAAAACCAAAGCGGCCAATGCCGCGCTTGTCACCAAGGGCATCTTTTAGCGCTTGGCCAAGAGCCAAAGCGGTATCTTCAATGGTATGGTGATCATCAATGTGGAGATCCCCTTCCACGGTACACTTCATTTGGAAACCGCCATGCGTCGCTATTTGATCGAGCATGTGATCAAAGAAGCCCAACCCCGTCGATATCTCATTGCCGCCCTGTTCATCCAAATTAACAAACACTTTGATGTCGGTTTCTTTGGTGGTGCGAATTACTTCCGCCACACGCGCCTTAACGGTGAGATCTTTGAGAATTTGCGGCCAATTCATGGTTTGCGGGTGGTATTGGATACCTTGAATTGCCATGTTTTCAGCTAACTGAAGATCTGTTTGACGATCACCGATCACAACCGAGTGTTGGAAGTCGACTTTACCGTTTTGCAGGTACTCTTTTACCATACCAAGCTTAGGTTTACGGCAAGAACAATTTTGCTCTTCAAAGTGCGGACAAATCAATACATCATCAAACTTGACGCCTTGCGATGCGAAAATCTCCATCATCATGTCATGCGGTGCGTCAAAATCGGCCTGTGGATAGCTATCCGTCCCCAAACCATCTTGATTGGTCACCATCACTAAGCGGTAACCAGCATCTTGCAACGCTAACAAGCTTGGGATGACATACGGCTCCAGCTTTAACTTATCTAAACGGTCAACCTGAAAATCAACCGGCGGCTCAACAATTAAGGTGCCATCACGGTCAATAAAGAGTATTTTTTGCTGCTTGCTCACTCGAACATCCTTATTTCTATTTTTACCCTCTTAATTAAACAAAAGGGTTTTCATTATTATTGCTATGCAAACTCTTAACGTTTTAGGGGGATTAAGCGTAAAAGTTGCGGATAAAGCCAACCGTTTTTTCACACTCATCACGGTTGCCAACACTGATGCGAACACAATTTTCTATCGGTGAATTACGCAAAATAATGCCGGTATCCCATGCCGCTTTAAACAGAGCATCACCATCACTAAACTTAACTAATAAGTAGTTGCCCCAACCTTCAAACACTTCGACGCCGGCAATCATTGATAGACCCACTTGTAAGTAAGCACGGTTGGCATTGAGATCGAGCATTTGGTATTTAGCGCGTGCAAGGCCCGCTTCAGAGAGCGCTTGAATGGCAATATCAGCAACCGGCACTGGTACTGGGTAAGGCGCGATCACTTTGAGCAAGACATTGATGATCTCTTCGTTTGCCAAAGTAAATCCACAACGCAACCCGGCAAGAGCAAACGCTTTAGATAAGGTGCGCAAAATCGCCAAGTTAGGATATTGTTCCAGCAAATCAACCGTCGACGCTTCAGGGCAAAAATCGATATACGCTTCGTCCATAACGACAATAGCGCGATCCTTGGTCATTTCTAATAGTGAGACAATATCTTCACGCTTGACCAAGTTACCCGTTGGGTTATTTGGGCTACAAACAAACACCAGCTTAACCTTCTCTAGGTTTTGCTCGATAGCCGCTAAATCCAATTGCCATTCTGCGGTCAGTGGCACCACATTACGCGCAACGCCCATGGTTTCAGCACTAATGCCGTACATTCCATAAGTCGGCGGGCAAAATAGAATGGCATCTTCATTTGGCTCACAAAAAGCGCGAATGAGCAGCTCAATACCTTCGTCAGCACCACGAGAAGTGAGCGTTTGCTCTGGCTTCACGCCCGCATAAGAAGCGTAAGCCTCAATCAACTCTTTCGGCTGACATTCGCTGTAGCGGTTAAGACGAGCAAAATCGGTCTTATATTCATTATTAAATGGCGATTCATTTGCGTTAAGCCATACATCACCGCAGCCACCAATACGGCGCGCTGATAAATATGGCGTTAGCTGTTGGACCTGCTTACGCGCTAACTTTTCCATTATGCTTCTCCTCGTTGAAGCAATTTTTCAACACGAATAGTCACCGCACGTTTATGTGCATCGAGACCTTCTGCCTCTGCCATTGTCACCACAGTTGGTGCCAATGCTTTTAAACCTTCCGCCGACAACTCTTGAACCGTCATACGTTTAGAAAAATCGGATAAGCCAAGGCTTGAGTAAGTGCGAGTGTAACCATAAGTTGGTAACACGTGATTGGTCCCTGAAGCATAATCACCTGCAGACTCTGGCGACCAATCTCCCAAGAAGATTGAACCGGCGTTATCCAGTAACGGCAGCAATTCACGTGGATTTTTGGTCTGCACAATCAAGTGCTCTGGGCCATAGAAGTTTGAAATCGACACTGCTTGCGTCAAGGATTCCGAAATAATAATCAAACTAGAGGCAAGTGCTTTTTCGGCAATATCCGCACGCGATAATTCTTTTAGCTGGCGCAGTACTGCATCTGCCACTTGATCGGCAATGACAGGAGAAGGCGTGACAAGAACCACTTGGGAGTCGGGACCATGCTCCGCTTGGCTAAGCAAATCAGAGGCGATGAACTCTGGATCAGCGGTTTCATCTGCAATAACGAGCACTTCAGAAGGGCCTGCGGGCATATCAATTGCCGCCCCGCGAAAATCATTGCTCACTTGACGCTTAGCCTCGGTCACATAAGCATTGCCCGGGCCAAAAATCTTATCGACTTTGCTGACCGACTCTGTGCCATAAGCCATCGCCGCTATCGCCTGACCACCCCCAACGTTATACACCTCGTCGATGTTACATAGCTTAGCGACGTAAAGGATTTCATCAGCAATCGGCGGTGGTGAACACAGCACCACTTTCTGACAACCGGCAATTTGTGAAGGAACACCGAGCATCAACACTGTCGATGGGAGTGGTGCACTACCGCCAGGAATATACAATCCCACATTTTGGATCGGGCGTGTCACCTGCTCGCACATCACTCCCGGTTGTGTTTCGACTTTGATCGGCTGCGGCTTCTGTGCTTTATGAAACTTAGCAATATTGCTATACGCTTGTTCAAGTGCCTGTTTCATCGTGTCAGTTAGACGCGCTGATGCTTGATCGATTTCTTGTTGTGAAACGCGAATCGATCTTGGCGTTACGCGATCAAATTTTTCTGTCAGTTCAAGCACTGCAGCATCGCCCTGTTGGCGAACTTGCGCGATCACTTGCGACACTGCTGCGGTGATATTTGCCCCTTCTGCAATCGCGGGACGCTCTAACACCGCATCTTGCTGTGTTTCGCTTAGAGATTGCCATACCACTGTTCTCATTGGCTTACTCCATCATTTTTTCGATTGGAAGGACTAGAATTGAACTTGCACCTAATTCTTTAAGCTGTTCCATGGTTTCCCAGAAAAGGTTTTCGGTACTCACAAGGTGAACCGCAACTTTTTGTTTATCTGCAGAAAGAGGCAACACCGTTGGATCTTCTGCCCCCGGTAGCAAGGCTTTCACTTGCTCTAAACGATCTACAGGCGCGTGTAACATGATGTATTTTGATTCTTTTGCTTGTTGTACGCCTTGCATACGAGTCAGCAGTTTGTCGATTAACGCCTGTTTATCAGCGGCAAACTCACCAGTGCGTTGAATCAGGGTCGCTTTAGAGCGGAAAATGACTTCTGCTTCTTTCAAGCCATTGGCTTCAAGTGTTGCCCCCGTTGAAACAAGGTCAGCGATTGCATCGGCTAAACCCGCACGAGGTGCAACTTCGACCGAACCAGTCAGCATACAAGTAGAGAATGGGATACCTTGCTCATCCATATAGGCTTTCAATAGGTGTGGATACGTGGTTGCGATACGTTTACCCGCCAAATCTTGTGGCCCTTGGTATTCTTGATCTTTGTTAATCGCAATAGAGAGACGGCAACCACCAAAGTCTAAACGGCGTAACTGTAGAAACTCATTTGGCTCACCGAGCGCTTTGCGATCTAAGCGAACTTCCTCTAGTTCGTTCTCGCCAATAAAGCCCAAATCAACCACACCATCCATAATCAAACCAGGAATGTCGTCGTCACGAACCAGTAACAAATCAATTGGCATATTTTGTGAATGAACCACTAGGCGCTCACCCATGATTGTGAATTTTACGCCGCACTGTTTCAGCAGTTGCTGACACTCTTTACTTAGGCGACCTTTCTTTTGAATTGCGATTCTTAGGCGTTGTGTTTGCATTGCGATATCCCTGTGCAAATTTCTGATAATTCTTAGTTTTCAAGCCATTAAAATTGAAAAACCCTCGGAAGATGTGAGTCTCCCGAGGGTTAATTCTAAAAATCTTTGATTTAGCCTCCGGGAGTTTCCTGTCCCCCGGGTATGCGTTCATCTCCCGAAAGACTACATTGGGTGATGGTGATGATGAATATTCATTACTAATTTACGCATACTTATAAGCTCTTCAATTCCGCTTGGTTGATTACCACACTAACCAAGCCATTAACTTTTTTCAACCTTTAATTTAAGTTTTTTTAAACGCACTACACACACTTATTCGATCGACTGCCTTAACTGAGTTTGCTTAAAACAAAAAAGAGGGCCTAAGCCCTCTTCATCAAACAAAGTCACCCAACTGTGGCGGTTACTGTGTCGTCATTTTTGATTTTGACAGTATGTTCAATACAAAACACACCGCCACAAATGCAGCACTACACGCGGTTAGAGACAACATTAGCGATTCTGTCATACCTAGCACAATAAAGCCGATACATGAAATCAGCGCCACCGATAGTGCATAGGGTAGCTGCGTCGTTACGTGGTCAATATGGCAACAACGAGCACCGGTTGAAGACAGGATGGTCGTATCTGAGATTGGTGAACAGTGATCACCGAATACTGAACCGGCTAGTACCGCACTAAGCATTGGTAGCATAAGCGTAATGTCAGTGTTACCCGCCATATCACCGGCGATTGGCAACATAATACCAAACGTGCCCCATGAACTGCCGGTTGCAAAAGCCATCACACCAGACAATAGGAATAGGATTACTGGCAACCAGTGAGGATTCACATTACCTTGCGCCATCGTCGAAAGGTAGCTACCTGTTTGCATATCACCAATCACAGTGCCAATTGACCAAGCAAAGATCAGAATTAAGATCGCGCCAAACATCGATTTTGCGCCAATGACTAAAGTACGCGTCACTTCAATCGCTGGAATGCGCTGACGAATGACCGTAATCAAGGCAACAATTAGACCAACTGAACCGCCGTAGATAAGTGAAATGCCGACATTGGTATTTTCGAATGCGCCTAATAGTGCAAATGGCTTACCACTTTCTGCCAACACTTGACCACCGGTGTACAACATAGAAGCAACGGTCGCAACAATCAGCAATACAATCGGCAGGATCAAATCAGACACTCGACCTTTGTCGCTTTCACGAATATCAAGTTCTTCATCCAATGAACGCGCTTCTTCAAGCTCATCCATTTGGTTTTCATCATCAAAACCACGCCCTTGTGAAGCTGAGATCTCGTGCTCGCGCATCTTACCAACCGATAAGCCAAACCACGCTACGGCAAATACCATTAACAACGCAAAGATAGCGTAAAAGTTCATTGGTACTAAGCGCATGTACGCGCCTAAAGCAGAATATTCCGTAATACCGTGCGAGACCAAAATACCACTAATAATGGTCATGATGTATGCACCCCAGCTAGAAGCGGGCATCACAACACACATTGGCGCAGCAGTTGAATCAAGAATATAAGCAAGTTTCGCGCGTGATACATAGAAGCGATCAGTCACAGGACGAGAAATCGCACCCACTGCAAGGCTATTAAAGTAATCATCAATGAAGATGAAAATACCTAAAAATGCCGCTAATAGCTTCGCACCGCGTTTACTTTTAATGCGTGATTGAGCCCAGTCAGCAAACGCGCGTGTACCACCAGACAATGTCAGCAGGGCTGTCATCATGCCAAGCAGTAATAGGAAGCCAATAATGCTCATGTTGCCAGCATTCAAAGAGCCATCTTCAACAAAAACACCGAATACGGTATTTTTCACATAGCTAGTCGCACCACCAAGTGAGTAATCTGCAAGTAAAATAGCGCCTAAAACAATACCCGCACCCAAAGAAAGCAGTACGCGACGAGTAATAATAGCCAAGCTAAGAGCGACTACCGGAGGAAGCAATGATAAAGGGGATGTAGCAAAATCGATTAAATTCATGATCTTCAAAAACCAGTAATAATTGGTTAGAGATCTACTGCAGACGCATAAACTACATAGATAGCCTATACATTTAAAAATTAGCGATAGGAAAGTGAATACTTATCCCAAGCCTACAGTAGCGCTCCATAGTTATACAAATAATAGACTATGGCAGTGTTGTCCCTATTCGAGTACAACCCCAGCGAGAGATGTTGATGTATCAGCTCACTTCGGCGGATAAGACCTTTTACGTTTGCTCATTGGCATCACCCCAACAAACGCGACTCATTCATTCCGCTCCTCTACCGCACTATCCAAAGACAATGCTAAATTAAACAATGTTTAACATAGCTTTAACTAAGATAACGCATCAGGTGACGACCATTGTACTTATCTTAAACATCATTTCAATACATCGACCTAAACTTTTATTGCTCTTTTTAATTACTCCAACCCTTTTCAAACGGGGCCTTAATATGCAACTAGACCAGAGAGACCGCTCTGTAAAAAGCGCATATATTTCATACCGCAGTGTAAAGAGACCGTTAATAACCACTTATATCGACACACTGAATTTATAAAACTCCAGCAATCATTATGACAAATAATTTTTCTTCCTGACTAGCATATATGAAACCACGCACTAAACTTAAAGTCGTTACTTCTATCTAAATTGAAGTATGAGGTAAACAATAGAATGTGAAGTGAGCTTAAAACTTACTTTCAAGAAAATCGTTCGTATTATTTTTTATTTAATTTTATATAATTGAATTGTAATATCCACATTACCGGATTAATATCCATTTATCGCTTACTATATTGGTGCAATTTATGTCGGAATTAACAAAAACACTTTTAAACATTCGTAGCCTACGTGCTTTTTCTCGTGAACTAACTCTAGAGCAACTAGAAGAAGCACTAGAAAAATTATCGCTTGTTGTTTCTGAGCGTAAAGAAGCTGACGAAGCTGAATTAGCAGAACGCGCTGAGCAAGAAGCAAAGCTTGCTGCTATTGCTGAACAAATCGCAAAAGACGGTATTGATGTAGAAGCACTAATTAGTGCACTTGCTGGTGAAACTAAAACAAAAACTAAAGCAAAACGTGCACCACGCCCTGCAAAATACAAATATGAAGACGCTAACGGCGACGAAAAAACTTGGACAGGCCAAGGTCGTACACCATCAGCAATCCAAGCTCTACTAGATTCAGGCCGTAAGCTTGAAGAGTTTTTAATCTAATTTCACAATAGATTAAAATGAGATTTAAAAAAGGCTCCTTATTAGGAGCCTTTTTTTCATCAATTAAAATAATACCCGCCAAGTAGCAGCAGGTATTATTCGAGCAACTATCTTTCCCAGTATGCTTCTTCCAAGCTATCTTCGCGTTCCGGTAGACCACGAGATAAACGAGGGGAATGCTGCACTAATACTTCATAGCTTGCACGGTTAGAGTATTTGCACACTTGTGAGAATGACGAATACGTTAAGAATGCGTGTGCATGTTTGCTCGAATTAGGCACATTTTCTCTATGGTACTTATTTGCTGCCATATCATGCAATAAAGCCGATAACGCAGCATCACCAGCGCCATTAGTATTCTTAATTTTTTCGGGGCCACCCATATAAGGTGAAATATGTGAATAGACTTTAATCGGTTCTTCACACAATGCTTTCACTGCCGGACGGCTAAATTCATATTGGTTAAATTCCGCAATACAACCCGGTAATAACGGTAATGAAGTTTCGCGTTTAGCGCCCTCTTCCGTATAACCTGCCATATAAAGACCTACAGGGCCTGCAGTACAAAGTACAAGATCAACCCAATCTAACGCTTTATCTGAAGCCGCTAGTGGATCAACTTCACCTGTTAAAGCTTCTGCTTCATCTTCATTCATCGCCACAACAGAAACATGGTCGCGTAAAAAGTCTTGCCAGAATTTAGGGTCGTCTTGAATAACGAACTTAGTACCAAGTGTTAATACCACTGGTACATCATATTTCTTCGCGTATTCAATCGCGCGCATGGTTGCTTCAGGCATAGGATCGCCTGGCTTACAACGCACTAAATAAGCAGTAAGTACTAAGGCTGATGCATTTTTGAAAATCTTTTCAGGAATGCTATCAGGGCGAAGTTGGTTCATTTGACCTTCGCTAATCGCAAAAGTACGTTCGCCATCTTCGGTAATCAATGCAAAACAACGGCCAATCGCACCTTCAACACCTTGTAGGTAGTTAAGATCCATTCGGCTCGATGTATTACACAAATAACGGTAGCCGTAGCTGCCAATTTTAATATCTTGGCTCATAACACCCAGTAATGTTGAGCGGTCATCTGCCAACACTGAGTAGTTATGAAGTGTATTACCAATGGTACCACCCGCATATTCGTTAGTAATAAGCGCTTGGTCTTTCAATTCGTTATATAACGCTTCTGCCGTTTGGTCATCAATAACCAATGAGTGTCCCTTACTCAGTCCGTATTTTTCGATCAGCTCCGAACCGACTTTCGCTTCAATGTCCACTAACGTCTGATCGATACCAATAATATGGGTACGAGACATCTTCTTGCTCTCTTGCGCTTGGCTTACCAATGGGTCGCGAGCATGGACGGGAAAATAGTGCTTCGATTTACGTTGACCAGGAAATTTCATAACTATGATTCTGATTAAGGGATGACAGGAGCGCGGATTCTACCGCGCTGTGGATAGCGCGGCAATAACTGGGATTATAGCAAACGTTTGCCCTATTCACCTTCCATAAAGTAGAGGTCTGGCAGGCTATCTAAATGCTCAGAATAACGCTTCAAATTAAATTCTCCACCATTTTTCATCACATCAAAAATTTCAATTGAAACCGCACAAGCCATCATCGCAACGGCATCATCACGACTGGTGCCACTCATACGCAAGCGCATTAGAGTCTCTGTCACTTTTACAGGGTTACGATCTTCAAGCTGATTCTCTATCACTTCAATCAAATCGGCTTCTTCTAATACTTGGTTTTCATCTGTCACTTGGTTGTACCTTCAACTTACCACTTGAATTTTCGCCACTATGCCATATATAGAAGACTTATACCCAAATTACTTGAACATTTAACCGCTGGCACGAGTGCCCCCGAAAGGCCAGAGACATCCGGCAGCGAGCACAACAAGGCAAAGCCCATACCACGGTAACATCAAGTAAAACAGCTATATCATTAATCGTTAATGCAGACTCTTTAAGCAAAGTGGTTAAAATCCCTTAAATTCGAAGTGTGATTTCGATCTCGGATCTGTCACCGTGAAATGCTTTCTGTTAGAATCTGCCTCCAGTAAATTTTTGTGGTGTTAAGCAATGTCTGAGAACTGTACTGACAACAGTCAAAAGAAAGTCATCGTTGGTATGTCTGGCGGTGTTGATTCATCGGTTTCCGCGTATCTTCTAAAAGAACAAGGCTATCAAGTCGAGGGTCTTTTCATGAAGAACTGGGAAGAAGACGACAACGAAGAATACTGTACCGCGGCCCAAGATCTGGCCGACGCGCAGGAAGTTTGTGACAAGCTTGGCATCCATCTGCACAAAATTAACTTTGCCGCAGAGTATTGGGACAACGTGTTTGAGTACTTCCTGGAAGAATACAAAGCAGGTCGCACCCCAAACCCGGATATTCTTTGTAACAAAGAAATCAAGTTTAAAGCGTTCTTAGAGTACGCTGACGAAGTTCTTGATGCCGATTACATCGCCATGGGTCACTATGTTGATCGCTCTTTCCCACAAAACGGTGAAAAACCGCAAATGCTACGTGGTAAAGACAGCAACAAAGACCAAAGCTACTTCTTGTACACGCTAAGTCACGAACAAGTTGGCCGTAGTCTATTCCCTGTAGGTCAGATTGAAAAACCTGAAGTTCGCCGTATTGCGGAAGAACAAGGCCTGATCACAGCGAAGAAAAAAGACTCCACCGGTATCTGTTTTATTGGTGAGCGTAAGTTTACTGACTTCCTTGGTCGTTACCTACCGGCGCAACCGGGTAAAATCGAAACACCTGAAGGTCAAGTAATCGGCGAACACCAAGGTTTGATGTACCACACATTAGGTCAACGCAAAGGCTTACATATTGGTGGCCAAAAAGGCGGCGGCGGTAACGAAGAACCTTGGTACGTAGCAGAAAAAGATCTAAAACGTAACGTGCTTATTGCAGTGCAAGGTGCTGACCACCCACTTTTGAAATCTAATGGGTTGGTTGCATCACAATTACACTGGGTAGATCGCACCCCGATTAAAGAACCGTTAAAATGCACAGTGAAAACACGTTATCGTCAAACTGACATCGCGTGCACTATCATTCCGGTCGATGATGAAACCATCAAAGTGATCTTTGACGAACCACAAGTCGCGGTAACCCCTGGGCAATCCGCTGTATTCTACCAAGGTGATGTTTGTCTTGGTGGTGGTATCATCGAACAACGCATTTAATTGACGTATAACTAGGAGTAACTCTACGTGGCGAATACTCTTTATGACCGTACCATCGCATTTGCTGGTATCTGCCAAGCAGTCGCTTTAGTTCAGCAAGCAGCAAAAAACGGCCATTGTGACTCAGACGCGTTTGAAACTTCACTAAAGGCGATACTAAACACTAACCCAAGCAATACCGTGAGCGTATTCGGCCGCGAGGCCGATTTAAAACTTGGCTTAGAGTGTCTAGTAAAAGGCATTGACAGCACTCCTGCTGGCAGTGAAATTACGCGTTATATCATTAGTTTAATGGCGCTTGAGCGCAAACTAAGTAGCCGTAATGATGCCATGTCTCAGCTTGGTGACCGCATCAAAATGCTTGAAAGACAAGCTGACCATTATTCGTTGACTGACGAACAAATGATGAGCAACTTAGCGAGCGTTTATCTTGATGTCGTTAGCCCTGTAGGCCCTCGAATTCAAGTGACTGGCACACCATCTGTACTGCAACAGTCGAGCAATCAAAATAAAGTACGCGCCTTGTTACTTTCTGGTATTCGTTGTGCGGTATTGTGGCGTCAAGTCGGCGGAAAACGCCGCCACTTAATTTTTGGTCGCAAGAAAATGATTGAGCAGGCGCAGATTCTACTCGCTCGCATGTAAATAAAATTAAATAAGAGCTCGCATCAATTGCGAGCTTATTTTTTTAAATCAGACAACCCTTGCGCAAACGTTTGCGCAATGTTCGTGACAATTGCCACAGTTATTGGTATAAAGCACACGAATTTTAGAAACCCAATTCAGGAGAAAATCATGGAATTGTCAGCATTGACAGCTGTTTCACCAGTAGACGGTCGTTACGGAAGCAAGACGATTGCGTTACGCGAAATTTTCAGTGAATACGGTCTATTGAAGTACCGTACTATCGTTGAAATCCGCTGGTTACAAAAGCTTGCTGCTACCGCTGAAATTGCGGAAGTTCCAGCATTTAGCGCGGAAGCAAATCAATTCCTAGATAACCTTGCAGAAAACTTTTCTGAAGCAGACGCACTACGCATCAAAGAGATCGAACGTACCACAAACCACGATGTTAAAGCGGTTGAGTACTTCCTTAAGGAAAAAGTTGCTGGTATTCCTGAACTACACGCAGTAAACGAATTCATTCACTTTGCTTGTACTTCTGAAGACATCAACAACACTTCTCACGCTCTTATGCTTAAAGAAGCACGTGAAACCGTGATTCTTCCAGAAATCCGCAACCTAATTGACGCAATCAGCAAGCTTGCTGCTGAGTACCGTGATATTCCTTTCCTATCACGTACCCACGGCCAACCAGCATCTCCTTCTACCATGGGTAAAGAGATGGCGAACGTTGCTTACCGTATGGAACGTCAATACAAGCAAATCGAGAATGTTGAAATTCTAGCTAAAACCAACGGCGCAGTAGGTAACTACAACGCTCACCTTTCGGCTTACCCAGAATTAGATTGGCACAAATTCAGTGAAGAGTTCATCACTGAATCACTCGGAGTGACTTGGAATCCATACACTACGCAAATCGAACCTCACGATTACATCGCTGAGCTATTTGATGCAGTGGCACGTTTCAATACCATCCTAATCGACTTTGATCGTGATGTTTGGGGTTACATTGCACTGGGTCACTTTAAGCAAAAAACCATTGCTGGCGAAATTGGTTCTTCAACCATGCCGCACAAAGTAAACCCAATCGATTTTGAAAACTCAGAAGGCAACCTTGGTCTAGCGAACGCAGTATTTGGTCACCTAGCGCAAAAACTGCCTATTTCTCGCTGGCAGCGTGACCTAACCGACTCAACCGTTCTACGTAACCTAGGTGTAGGTGTTGGCTACGCAATCATTGCTTACACTTCAACACTAAAAGGCATCAGCAAGCTTGAAGTAAACCGTGAAGCGCTACTTGCTGAGCTTGACCGTAACTGGGAAGTATTGGCTGAGCCAGTACAAACCGTTATGCGTCGTTACGGCATTGAAAAGCCATATGAGAAGCTGAAAGAGCTTACTCGTGGTAAGCGTGTTGATGGTGAAGCGATGCGTAACTTTATTGACGGTCTTGAGCTTCCTGAGCACGAGAAAGCGCGTCTTAAAGAGATGACACCAGCGAACTACATCGGTCAAGCAATCGAGCTAACTGACAAGCTGTAATCGCCATTAGAAATACCGCAAAAGGGTTGCCCTAGTCTTCTAGGGCAACCCTTTTTGTTTTTTATTCAGCAGGTAAACAATATCACAAAAAAGGCTTGGAGTTTATCCAAGCCTTTTGTCGTAAATTGATGAGGTTAACTAAATCGTTACAAACCGTTACGCAGTGCTGCAATACGTTTGTCTAATGGCGGGTGGCTCATTAGCAGTTCAGTCATTGACGCTTTACCATTAATACCAAATGCCATCATTGAGCCTTCAAGTTGAGATTCGTGGCTCATTTTCAAACGCTCTAGCGCAGCGATCATTTTCTCTTTGCCGACCAATTGAGCAGCACCAGCATCGGCATAAAACTCACGATGGCGGCTGTACCACATCGTCAAGAAGCTCGCTAAGAAACCAAACACCAGTTCAAGCACCATCGAAACACCGAAGTAAACCATCATGTTGCTACCACCTTCACCTTCTTCATCACTGTTCGATGAAACGATGTTAGCGATAAAGCGCGATAGGAAAATAACAAAGGTATTCACCACACCTTGCATCAAGGTCATTGTCACCATGTCACCGTTCGCAATGTGACTCACTTCGTGTGCAAGAACCGCTTCAGCTTCGTCACGAGTCATATTGTGTAGTAGACCAGTAGAAACAGCCACTAGCGAATCATCACGCTTAGCACCTGTCGCAAATGCGTTAATATCACCCGATTCGTAGATCGCGACCGTTGGCATACCAATACCAACTTGTTGAGATTGGCGGCGAACCGTTTCTAGCAACCAATGTTCAGTTTCATTACGTGGGCTCTCAATCACCATGCCGCCAACTGAGCGTAGGGCCATACCCTTTGACATCATCAATGAGATAAATGAACCACCAAAACCAAATACAGCAGCCATGACCAATAGGCCAGATAGACTACCAGGCTGCATCCCCGTAACAGCATAAACAATATTCAGAACAACACTTAAAACCAAGACGACGGCTAAGTTGGTTGCAAGGAATAACATGACTCGTTTCATTACTTTTCTCCGAAACAGAAAGCTTTTTGTTAGTGGCTAACGTGCATAGCATATCGAGTTAAAGATAAATTACACCGCAGCCTTTAGTCTACCATCTGATTCCACTCATCCGGTTAGCATATAGATATAGTCTAATCACTTTAAACACAAGGGCTAGAAGTAAATTGAAACATTTGTTTGCACCTTAAATTAAAAGCTCAACCGCCACAAAACAGATAAACGGCAGAATACGGCCCAAGACGTTAGACTTTGGTCTTATTGTAGACCACGAGAAAAGTGCTAAATTTCTAAAGATACAGTTATTTCGCTTGTATCTATATTTCATGCAACAACGTCAAAGGAATGCAAAATGGTTGAAACAAATAACTATCAAATGGCTATCGATCTTTTGTGCTGTCACCTTGGCATTACTGAAGATGAAGCAAAGCAACAACTAGGCTTAACCACTGATCAACAAATGCAGCAGCGCGTTGCAGAAACGCAATCAGCCCTGTTTGGCATGACCGCTGAGATGTAATACCACCACTGCCATAATCTGGTTGGTGTACACTTATTTGATAAAAAAAGGCTGCCAAATGGCAGCCTTTCTTTTTTCGAACGCTTCTTTTATCAACCGGTATTTCTACGCAAGTAGTGGAGAAACATCAATATACTTAGCGAGATCTTTTCTCTTTACTGCGGGTACATACGGGATTTCACCAATTTTTGGCGCACTGATTTTTTGCTCCAGCATTTCAATGATTTCCGCGTAGTTTTCCGTACCTGGGTTAATGCGGTTCGCCACCCAACCGGCTAACTCAAGGCCATCGGCTTTGATTGCATCCAAGGTCAGCAATGCATGACTTAAGCAACCTAATTTAATGCCAACAACTAAAACGACAGGCAACTTCTCTTGCTGAACCCAAGTTGATAGGCAATCCGTATCGGAAACAGGAACGCGCCAACCACCCGCGCCTTCAACCAATACGATGTCTGAGTTTTGCTTGTGTTGAGCAAGCTTCTCACTTAATACCGCATAATCAATCACGACATTTTCACGCTTAGCCGCAATATGTGGCGAAGCCGGCAGCTCAAGCGCATAAGGGTTTACATCCGCATAATCAACTTCAACCGTCGCGGCATTCTGTAGATATAAGGCGTCTGAGTTGCGCATGCCTTGTTCTGTTTTTTCGCTACCGGCCGCAACAGGCTTATAGCCTATCGTCTGTAAATTCTTTGCCGCTAACGCGTTCAAAATCGCTTTTGATGCGACTGTTTTCCCAACATCGGTATCCGTACCTGCAATAAAAAATGCATCAATCATAGATTAATTATCCCCAAACAAACCTGATATGTTGCGGGTAGAAGACCCTGATGTTCTTGACGAAAGATCTGATATTCGCGCTCAAGCTGTCTCAACGAATGTCGACTCGTTAAACCTTGAGAACGCCCTACAACATGATTTGCCCCAATGCCTTTTAAATCTCGCATCAAGCCAAGTGCAGAATCATACCAAACCACAATTGCTGGCAAGTCTAAGTGATGGGTATGACAGTGAGATTGAGCTAACGCAATATTTACCTGATTGAGTGAGATAAAATCGTTGACGTGTTGATATGTGTCAATTTTCGCCCAAGCCTGTTTAAGTTCGCGTAAAGAGCCATCTAACAAAGTCGAAAACAACAGCTGTCCACCGGGTTTGGTGACTCTGCGCATTTCTCGCAGTGGCACCGCAAGATCTTGGCACCATTGCAACGCCAAACTTGAAAAAACATAATCGAATTGATTATCAGCAAAAGGCAATTGCTCTGCATCGCCCTGCTGATAGTGGACTCTTTCGTCCCCGCAACGATTTTTAGCTTGCTGCAACATCGCCCACGAGAGATCAAACGCAACGACCTCTGCCCCTCGATCTCTTAACTGCTGACTAAAATAGCCTGTCCCACAACCGACATCGAGAATACGATAAGAGGAGAGATCGCTCGGTAATTGGTTGATCAAACGTGTCCCCACCTCACGCTGGAAAGCGGCGTGCTGATCATAGCCTAATGCCGCTTTGCCAAACGCGTCGGCAATCGCGGTCTTATCGATATAACTTACATCCATATCGAGTCCATCGACTCGTAAAGCAGGATTCATCAATCAGTTCTCCAACGCCAATTTCAACTCAGAGGCCAACTGAGCCACTTGTTCTAGAGTGTGATTCGCCGTTAAGGTTATTCTCAATCTCGCACTGCCGACAGGAACGGTCGGCGGCCTTATCGCGGTTAGCCAGAAGCCCTTCTCTCTAAGTCGCGTTGCCAGCGACAATGCTCTCTCAGTAGATCCAACTAATAACGGCTTGATCGGTGTTTGAGTATCGACATAGCCTGGTAGTTGTCCACACAGATCGTGATAACACGCTTGCAGCTGTTGGAGTTTATCGCGACGCCATTGCTGGCTATCAATCATATCGATGGCATGAGTCAGGGTGTATGCGAGGCTAGGAGGGATCGCCGTGGAATAAACATGATGACGAGCAAATTGAGTGAGGTAGTCCCCCGTTGGCTCATCACACAGTATCGCCGCCCCTGATAAACCAAAGGCTTTACCAAATGTCACTACCAATAACTGGGGTTTGATTTTCGCCTGATCACAACTGCCACGACCCTGTTGACCTAACACACCAATACCGTGGGCATCATCCACCGCCAACCACGCTTTATCACCAGTGATGTCCGCCATCGCTCGCAAAGGTGCGAGGTCGCCATCCATACTAAAGACGCCTTCAGTCATGACTAACGAATGATCTTCGATAATATGCTGTAGATGAGTGAGGTTATTGTGCTTAAAGCGTTTCATTGTCGCTTCTGACAACATACCCGCTTCCATTAATGAGGCGTGATTGAGTTTATCTTGCAGCAATAAATCGCCTTTTTGCAGCAAAGCAAAAATCAACGCTTGGTTGGCAGAAAATCCCGAACTAAATAAAATCGCGCGCGAGTAACCCAACCATTGGCATAAACGCTGCTCTAGTGCTTGATGAGCATGACTAAACCCAGTAACCAGTGGAGAAGCACCGCTGCCATTACCAAACCGATCAATGCCTTTTTTCCAGACTCCTGCCAGCTCTACATCACTCGCTAGCCCCAAATAATCATTACTGGAAAAGTTAATATAACTCTGATCATCTTGGTATAATTTGGCGGTATTGGCGCACTCCAAACGCGTCAGTTGTCGCTGAAGTCCATGCTTTTGCCGTTCAGCAAGAGCTTGGCTTATGCGCTGATCAAACGTTAGCTTCATAAAAAAGATCATCCGCCGAAGGTCTTGCTGCTACCCGTTCCACAACGCGATCAAGCAATTCGTTTTCTTCGATCTCATCAGGACGTTGCGACACTTGCTGACTATTGATTCCCAGCTTGTTAAATAGCTGCATATCTTTGTCTTCAGACGGGTTTGGTGTAGTCAGGAGTTTGCAACCATAGAAAACCGAATTCGCGCCCGCCATAAAGCATAAGGTTTGCATCTGCTCATTCATGTTTTCACGCCCTGCAGATAGGCGAACTGCTGACTGCGGCATCATAATTCGGGCAATCGCAATAAGGCGGATAAAGTCGAACGGTTCAACATCATCAACAGTTTCTAGTGGCGTGCCTTTTACCTTAACCAACATATTAATCGGTACACTTTCAGGGTGAGTGGGTAAGTTTGCTAACTCAACCAAAAGACCGGCACGATCACTGGCACTTTCTCCCATGCCGATAATGCCACCGGAGCAGATTTTCATTCCCGCATCACGCACGTGAGATAAGGTATCAAGACGATCTTGGTAAGTACGCGTAGTAATAATATTGCCGTAAAACTCTGGCGAGGTATCAAGATTGTGGTTGTAGTAATCAAGGCCGGCCCCAGCGAGTTTTTCCGCCTGATCTGGCGTGAGCATGCCCAAGGTCATACACGTTTCTAAACCCATGCCCTTCACACCTTTGATCATTTCCGTTAGATGGGGCATATCGCGCTCTTTCGGATTTTTCCACGCTGCACCCATGCAAAAACGAGTGGAACCTGCACTTTTGGCTTTTTGCGCCGCATCTAGAACGCGTTCAACTTCCATCAAACGTTCTTTTTCAACATCAGTCGTATAACGAGCACTCTGTGGGCAATATTTGCAATCTTCTGGACAAGCGCCCGTTTTAATTGAGAGCAACGTACTGACCTGTACATAATTATGTTGCTGAAATTGACGATGAACCAATTGTGCTTCAAACAACAGATCCATGAACGGCTTTTCCATTAGCTGCTGCACTTCTGCAACAGTCCAGTTATGACGAACTTCCACGTGTTTTCCTTTTTATATCCCTGCTAGTTCATGATGAAACTAGAGTGCTCACTTGAATTTTGCTCTTGGCTAGTCTAACCACAGACGTTAGACTGTCAACACAAATGAAAAATCAAAGTTTACAACTGATTATTTATCGCACAAACAAATCATGGAAGTACTTATGGACTTAGCGTTTGATCGTAGTCATATCTGGCATCCCTACACCTCAACCCTGACACCTCTGACCTGCTATCCTGTCAGTCGCGCCCATGGCGTGTATCTACAATTAGAAGATGGTCGTGAGTTAATCGATGGTATGTCCTCTTGGTGGTCAACCATCCATGGTTACAATCATCCGCATCTTAACCAAGCTGCTCATCATCAAATCGATCAGATGTCCCATGTCATGTTTGGTGGCATTACTCATCAACCAGCAATCGATTTATGTAAGCAGTTGGTCGCAATGACAGCCGAGCCTCTCCAGCATGTTTTTCTCGCCGACTCAGGTTCAGTGGCTGTCGAAGTTAGCCTAAAAATGGCATTGCAATATTGGCAAGCAAAAGGCGAATCGCGCAGCCAATTTCTTACCCTGCGTGATGGTTATCATGGCGATACCTTCGCGGCGATGTCTGTCACCGATCCTGATAATTCAATGCACTCGCTCTACAAAGGCTTTCTGCCTCAACATATCTTTGCTCAATCGCCAAAAACCGGTTTTTGGCAACAATGGGATGAGAGTGATCTCGATGACTTTAAAGCCAAACTTACCCTGCACCACCGCGATATTGCAGCGGTGATCTTAGAGCCAATCGTGCAAGGTGCTGGCGGGATGCGTATTTATCACCCAAAATTTTTACAGGGTGTACGCCGTTTATGTGATGAATTTGGCGTGTTGCTGATCTTAGATGAAATCGCGACAGGATTTGGCCGCACAGGCAAGTTGTTTGCGTATGAACATGCGCAAATCGAACCCGATATACTCTGTTTAGGCAAAGCACTCACCGGCGGTTACATGACACTTTCTGCCACGCTGACCACCTCGCATGTTGCCAATACGGTTTGCGGTGGGAAAGCAGGTTGCTTTATGCATGGGCCTACCTTTATGGGCAATCCCCTCGCCTGTGCAGTTGCCAACGCCAGCATGGAGATTCTTGCGCAAGGAGAATGGCAAGCACAAACGCAAGCGATTGAAACCCAATTTGCACAGCAACTGCCGCTTTTAGCCGATCACCCTTTAGTTAAAGAGGTTCGCTGGCTCGGCGCGATTGGGGTTGTCGAAGCCACCAGCGCGGTGAATATGGAAACCATCCAAGCGCACTTTGTTGAGCAAGGGGTTTGGATTCGCCCGTTTGGTAAACTGATTTATATGATGCCGCCATTTATTAGTACGCCACAACAAATCGACACACTGATTGCAGCGATCCACAGTGCATTAAATCGCCCTGAGTGCTTTCAATCCCACTCGTAAACGAAAAAGGGTTGGCACTGTGCCAACCCTTTAAAATCTGTTTATCGAACTCAATTACTCTTGATCGATCATCCAACGACGGAACTCTTTACGTTCTTCTTTACTGGCTTTCAAATACCAAGCTTTTAGCTGTTCAACATTCTTCACTACAGCTTTAGGTGCTTGAGTAGTTGCTTTTGCAGTGCTATTCGCAGTGGCTACTGCCGATGTAGTCGCAACAGCTACTGGAGCCAATTCAGCCGCTGCTGGCGCATCCACAAGCTCACCATTATTAAAGTAAATACCACGTTGTTTGTTGTGCTCAGCAATCAAGTTTTCCATGCCCGCGTAAGGCATAAAACCCTTTTTACCTTCAAGAACTGTTTGTGTAAATTCAACCTCTTGGCCATTCACTTCGACACCCCAACCCGGTTTTGCTTTCGAAAACTCTTCAGTAGCAGCCATCTCACTGTAAAACTTAGGAAGCGTGATTTTGTAACCTTTATCTTGAGCATCAAAATTGATCACATAAGGTTTTGAAGTAAACACATTTCCTTTACCTAATTTGTCATCTAAACGGACAACAACCTGAGTAAATCCTTCACCAACCTCATTGATACCTATTTTTTGCTCAGCCGCTTGACCGTTGATATACAAAATAGAAACACCGCGACTTGCTGTAACCTCCGCAGCATGAAGAGGAAGTGCAAGTAACGTAACCGCAAGCGCAATAAAACCTTTAGCGTTCAAAGAAAGCTCCTTATAAATCTCTGTTTTATAATTTAAATTGAAAAAGCCACCCGAAGGTGGCTTTTAGTATAACTATGTTAGCGCATTCTTAGAATGATGCTTTAACACCTACAGCCATTGCTGTTGTGTTGTCACGGCCATCAGTTTTACCGTCGTTACCAGCAACTTCAGCGTAAACTGTAGTGTTAGGCGCTAGGTTGTAACCCGCGTTTAGGAACCAGCTGTTTACGTCTTCAGCATTTTGTTGTGCAGCTAGAGAGTAAGCAGTTGCGAATGTCCATTTGCCTAGGTAGTAGTCAGCACCAAACGTGTAAACGTCTGCATCTTCGCCTTCGCCATCAAGATCAGTAGCGTAGTAACCAAGACCTAGACGGATGCTTTCTAGACCAGCGTAATCAACTTCAAAACCGTAAGCGTGCTCGTCATGTTTACCAGCTTCTTTGTGGTCTAGGTTTGCGTAGAAAGCAGATAGGTCAAAATCAGCTACACGGTAACCGAAGCGAGAGTCGTAGTAGTTTACGTCTGTTGCTTCAACTACTGAAACACCAGTGTCGCCTAGTTTAAACACGTCTGGGTTACCCATCTTGTCTTGTACGAAGCCAAGAGTAGTGTAGAAAGAACCGTTGTCGTAATCGTAACGGATTGCTTCGTCATGACATGCGAAGTCACCAGACGCACCGTTGTACAGTTTGTTTACGTCAAACTGGTAATCGCTAGTGATGCCACCTAGGTCATCGACAGCAGTACATAGGCGACCAAACTTGATAGAACCGTAAGTTTGAGAGTAAAGCGCTACGTAGATGTCGCCGCTGCGAGTTACTTCTGCGTTGTTAGAATCAGAGCCGTCGTAACCCCAGAAAGCACCGAAAGTAAATTCTTCGTTTAGAGCGTAACGAGCATCAAAACCGAAATCTGCATCTTCAATTTGTTGCTTCATTGAGCTGTCAGAGAAAGAGTTTTGGTAAGTAACTTCGATATCACCAACTAGATCAACTGTTACGCCATCTTGGTTGTAAAGTTCGATCGCTTGTGCAGATGTTGCTGCAAAAAGTACTGAAAGAGCTACTAGAGTCTTTTTCATAATAATCCACTGCCTTTTCTTTAGAGAGGAAATCCGTATCCGGTTCCCTTTATGTTTGGTGGCGATTTGTGCTCTTTAATGGCTCAATATCACCGCTCTCAAATTTCGAAGCCTAGATTGCAAAAGATTATTCTGCGTGTCAAATCTTATAAAAACCAAATATAAAAAAACATAAAAACTATTAAAAACAGTAATTTACATAATTTACACTCCATTTTTCGATTAACTTCTAACCATTATGATGCTTTTATCACTAGATGAAGTACGTCGCAAAATCAGTGCATTAACCTTAATTTATGCGACAAAAATCACCAAGACAGGATTTTGTGCTATTTTTGATGTCATTTTGCTTGAGGATATTTTTCACATTTAGAATTAATTCTAAGTTCATGAAGGTTCAATCTTTTTTTGTGAAGGAGATCGAGATTTAGCTGAAAAGGATTCTATTTCGTGAACTACGTAACGCTTAGATAAGTGTGCTACACTCGCTTTCCGTGAGAAAGGCGCCCGTATGTCAAACAGTAAAATACAGCAATCAATTCGTAAAAGTTATCAAAACCTCCAAGCTCAACTGGATAACTTTGTCCCCCGTCGAGCACAGAACTACCTTGTTGCAGAAATTACCAAAACATTGTGCGGTGAGTACCATAAATCAAACCGTATGATTGTCGCTGAGGCAGGAACAGGGATCGGAAAATCACTCGCCTATCTGATGGCCACCATACCGGTTGCGGTACAAAGTAACCGCAAGGTAGTGATTTCGACTGCAACCGTGGCGCTGCAAGAACAGTTAATCGATAAAGACTTACCTCTATTTCGTCGTATCACCGACCGTGAGTTTTCATTCCAGCTTGCCAAAGGCCGACAACGCTATTGCTGCGCTGAAAAGCTCGCGACCGCCTGTGGCGCTGACGGCGGTCAACTCGCTATGTTTGAATCTAAGCCAAAGAAGAAAGATATCGAACTGCTTGAGCGCTTACATAAAGCATTCCAACAAGGCAAGTGGGATGGTGACCGTGACTCATGGCCAAAAACCATTGACGACGAGTTATGGCTGCATATCATCAGTGATAAGCATAGCTGCAACAACAGTATGCCCTCACATCGAGGCTGCCCTTTCCAAAAAGCCCGTTCAGAGCTCGACAAGGCCGACGTTATCATTGCCAATCACAGCTTAGTGATGGCGGATGCCGATCTTGGTGGTGGCGTAATCTTACCTGAACCTGAAAATACCATTTATGTGTTCGATGAAGCGCACCACCTGCCGCATGTCGCGCGAGATCACTCCTCGGCCGCCGCTAGCCTAAAAGGCGCAGCAACATGGTTGGAACGCCTTAACCAGTCGGTGACCAAGTTTGCCAACTTGGCGGATGAAAAGCGCGTAAGTCGCTTTCGTAATGAACTTCAAGATTCAATCCAACAACTGATCCCCTCATTAACACAGTTATCAGGCCGTTTCGATCCTGCCCACTTTGTTGATGGTCTCTACCGTTTTGAACACGGTGAATTGCCGAGTTGGTTAGAAGAAGAATCAAAGCAGCTAAAAATCCTGTCACATAAAGGCGCACAAGCCACCGCTAAAATTGCTGACCTGATTGCCGAACGTGTTAAAGAGGGTGAAATTGCTGCGCGTCTTGCTGAACCAGCGCTGGCTGAACTGGGTTTCTATATCCAACGTATGGATAACCTCGCCCAAGTTTGGCGCCTAATGGCAGAGCCACAGCGTGAAAAAGGCGCCCCACTGGCACGTTGGTTAGCCGTCAGCCCTGAGCGAGAAAGTGATTTTGTTGTGAATGTGTCACCGTTAGAAGTTGGCTGGCAGTTAGATCAGCAAATTTGGAGCCGCTGCTTAGGCGCTGTATTGGTGTCAGCGACAATGCGCGCACTCAACTCGTTTAGCTTCTTTTGTCGTCAAGCCGGTATCAGTGAGAAAAACGAGGATGGCACTCGCTTTCTGGCGCTCGCTTCACCGTTTGATTATCAGAATCAAGCGGAATTACACATACCAAAAATGAAGTATGAACCGCAAGCGAGTGAATTTACGGAATATCTTATTGATATTCTGCCTAACCTAATTGAAGACAAACAGGCCAACTTAGTTTTATTCTCTTCTTACTGGCAGATGAATCAGGTCGCGCAAGCACTTGAATCTCTATTTATAAAAAAAGGTTGGGCTTTACAAGTTCAGGGGAAAGAGTCGCGTACTGAAATTCTCAATAAACATAAAACCTTAGTGCAATGTCAAAAAACCAGCATATTGTTTGGGACTGGTAGCTTCTCCGAGGGGTTAGATCTTCCCGGCGAGTTATTAGAAAACTTGATAATCACTAAGATTCCGTTTGGCGTACCGACTTCACCCGTAGAACAAGCTCACGCAGAGTACATTGAGCAAAAAGGCGGTAATCCTTTTATGCAAATTACTGTACCTGACGCGAGCAAAAAGTTGATTCAATCGGTGGGACGTTTAATACGTAAAGAAAGAGATTGTGGCAAAGTGATTATTCTTGATCGGCGTATCGTGACTAAACGCTATGGTCAATCACTACTGGACTCATTACCTCCGTTCAAACGAATCATTGAATAAATTAAGTGGTACAAGCTAGCGACATACGATCTAGCCGATATAAAAATAGAACCACGGACAAAGAAGAAGACTAAATGGAAATGTTAGAGCCAACCATGTTGTTGGTATTAGCGCTTGTCGCATTTTTTGCTGGATTTATTGATGCTGTTGCTGGTGGGGGTGGCATGTTAACCGTGCCTGCCCTCCTTTCTCTCGGGTTACCGCCACATGTTGCGCTTGGCACCAACAAACTTGCGGCCAGTTTCGCCTCTTCTACTGCGGCCTTTACCTACTATAGAAAACGCTTATTCAATCCTCGTTGTTGGGGACGCTCTTTCGTTGCAACCTTTATTGGCGCGATTATTGGTACGCTGGTAGTGGACTCGATTAGCACCCAATGGCTTGAAAAAACGCTGCCTCTGATCATTTTAGCCGCTGCTATTTATACCATTTGGCATAAAACACCGAAAAATAGCAGTAATGAACCACCACCACCCTGCCCTACCTTTCATAAAAAACAGGTTGGCCAAGGCGTCATTCTCGGTTTTTATGATGGCGTGGCAGGGCCTGGAACCGGTGCTTTTTGGACCGTTAGTACCATGGCACTCTACCGCCTCAACATATTAGTGGCCTCAGGTGTTGCCAAGGCGATGAACTTCACGAGTAATTTCACCTCGCTGATCACTTTTGCTATCTTAGGCCATATTGATTGGGTACTCGGTTTAACAATGGGCGTATGCTTGATGGCAGGCGCTTTTGTTGGTGCGCACTCCGCCATCCGATTTGGCGCCAACTTTATTCGCCCGATCTTTGTTACTGTCGTCAGCATACTGGCGATAAAACTGGCTTATAACGCGTGGTTTGTGGCTGTATGAATCAACTAAAACAACTTGTCGCGACACTCGACCAACTCGCCATCCAAGCGGCACAGATCGATCGTCGACGTAATGAACACCATCAACCCCTGTTTGATGAAACCCTTTTTCACTGCAAAGCTCGTTTATTGGTTCCTTGTGTTAAAGAAACGCACTCAACGCTAGACACGATTATTCGCGAACAAGATAGCGGTCGACTGACCTCATTACGAGCCGAGTATTTAACCGAACGTTTATACGCTCAATTGGCGGCGCTGCAACGCGAAATCGCCACTCAGCCAATCCGTAAAAACGAGCCGAAGCACTATAGCCATTACCAAAAGCCGATCAATGTGCTCTATCAAGAACTTGCCCAACATCAAGACTGGGAAAGACGCCTGATGGAAATGGTTCGCGATAAACTTGCCGAACTCGAAAGTGCTCCCCCGTTTGCACAACAAACCGCTCAACAAGCGTTACTTTCTACTGAGCAGCGTCTAGAACGCTGTCGTGCTGCGAAGCTCAAACTAGAAAAACAAATTACCTACCGTGAGAGACATCAATAACTATGACGCAATCTGTAAGCTGCCTCGATAATGCGCCAGATGAGATTAAGCTGGCCGTCGATCTTATCTATCTATTAGAAAGCAACGAAGTGGATCCTCAAACCGCATTAGCCGCGCTTGAAATCGTCCAATCGGATCTTCAAGCCAAACTGGCCACCCAAGCATAACGGAAAGAGAGATGTTCACACTCAATATCAACATCGCCGAGTTTCTAGAAACTTATTGGCAAAAAAAACCGGTCGTGATCAAAAATGCGTTCAAAGATTTTGTTGACCCAATTTCCGCTGAAGAAATTGCCGGCCTCTCGCTAGAAGAGATGATCGATTCCCGTTTTGTCTCCAACAAAGATTCGCAATGGACAGCCCAACACGGCCCATTCGAGGAATCTTTCTTTGACGATTTACCAGAAACCCATTGCCAGTTGATCGTTCAGGCTTGCAACCATTGGCACAGTGAAACCGCACAACTGATCGAACCTTTTAAGCAGCTACCTCAATGGCTGTTTGATGATGTAATGGTTTGCTACTCCGCTCCTCACGGTGGTGTTGGCCCACACATCGATCAATATGATGTTTTCATCATTCAAGGCCAAGGCAAAAGAGAGTGGAGAGTTGGCGCTAAAGACATTGGTCAATACCAAGAAGTCATTCAAGGCGGTGCGCTGCGACAAATCGAAGGCTTTGATTCAATCATCGATGAAACTTTGCAACCGGGCGATATGCTCTATATCCCGCCGGGGTTCCCTCATGAAGGGACAACATTAGAAGCCAGTTTGAGTTATTCACTGGGCTACCGTTCACCGACGGAGCAAGAGCTATTGAGTCATTTTGCCGATCATCTGATCGCTCATGATATTGGCAACACTCACATGCATGATCCAGCGCTTCCTGCACAAACTCAGCATGGTCAAGTTGGTACGCAAAGCCTCAACGTGTTAAAGCAAATGCTGCGTAACGCTCTAGAAGATGATGAGGTCATTGATCGCTTTATTGCGACACAGCTAAGTCAATCTCGCCACCAAATGAATATCATTGAAGTCGAACCGGAATACAGCCTCGAAGAAATCGATCAACTATTGATGCAAAATACGGTTTGGGAAAAGGTAGCTGGATTAAAAACTCTCTATCTCAATGGAAATTCAGAGCAGTTATTCGTCAATGGTGAATGCTTCGATATCGATAGTAAAGATAAGCAAATTATCAGCTTACTGTGCGATCAAGAATCCTTCAGCAGTGACGACATTCCTCGCGAATTGCAACCTAAAACTCGTCATACCTTAATGACGCTGATTAATCTCGGCTATTGGTACGTAGCCTAACCATCGTATCCGAAAAGAAATGAGATAAGGAATCAAACATGAAAGTAGTTTCTTTTAATATTAATGGCTTGCGTGCAAGACTTCACCAACTCGAAGCGCTAATTGAAAAACATCAACCTGATGTCATTGGCCTACAAGAAATCAAAGTTCATGACGAAGCTTTCCCGCTAGAAGCTGTCGAAGCGATGGGTTACAAAGTTTACTATCACGGCCAAAAAGCCCACTACGGCGTCGCAATGTTATGTAAACAAGCACCAATTTCGGTACAAAAAGGTTTTCCAACCGATAACGATGAACATCAAAAACGCATGATCATGGCAACATTTGAAAATGCGGCGGGGGAAAAAGTGACGGTGCTAAATGGCTATTTCCCTCAAGGTGACAATATCAACCATGAAACCAAATACCCATACAAGCGCCAGTTTTATAAAGATCTGATGAACTACTTAAATGATCATCACAGCAGCGATGAACAAATTATCGTGATGGGTGATATTAATATCAGTCCACTCGATAGTGATATTGGTATTGGCGAAGTGAACCGTAAGCGTTGGCTAAAAACGGGTAAATGCTCATTCCAATTAGAAGAGCGTGAATGGTTAAAAGATCTACTTGATTGGGGATTCATTGACACCTTCCGCCAAATTCATCCTGACGTGACCGATAAATATTCGTGGTTTGACTACCGCTCTCGTGGCTTTGATGATAATCGCGGTCTACGTATTGACGTTATTCTTGCAACAAAATCATTAGCTGAACGTTGTATTGAGTCCGATATTGATTACCCTCTGCGTGGTATCGATAAGCCATCCGATCACGCACCAATTTGGTCAACGTTTAAATAAAAACAATACCAACAAGGTATTGCTGCATAATTAAAGGGTTTCTTAAAAATAGGAAACCCTTCATATCCACCTGATTTTAAAACATAAATTTTTACCGAATATTATTCAAAGCTAATATTCGCCATTTGTCTTCCTCGCTCTATTGATTATTACAATGTTAGGATTGCGTTAATTTTTCGCGATGTAGCATTGGTTGATATGGAAATCAAAAAGAAAGATTGGGAACAACTTACCCCATTTAACAAAAAGGTATTCTATACCCTTATTATGGCGGGGTTTGTTCTTAACGCTCTTATTTTGGTTGTTCCGATTTACAGCCTACAAGTTTTTGATCGCGTACTCACTAGCCAAAGTCTCGATACCTTATTTTTAATCAGTATGATTGTTTTGTTTTTACTGATTATCCAATCTATCTTAGACATTTTAAAAAATCGTTATCTACACCAAAAATCAGCCAAGTTAGATGCGTTGATTTCCAGCTTTTTCTATCAAAGACTGACGATAAGTAACGGTAAAAATAGCGCCAGTTTGCAAGATGTGCGCGAGATAAAATCCTTCATGACCTCTCCGGCATTTTTGCTCGCCTTTGATATGATTTGGGCACCATTATTTCTCCTGGTGATGTTTCTTCTCCATCCTGTCGTGGGGTTTGTCGGTCTAAGCGCCGTTTTACTTGTGGGTGGTTTTTCTCTCTATATTTATAGAAGTAAAACGCAGCAACATGCAGACTCACAAGTTGCAACGTCTGCGTGTCGTTTTGCGAGCGAACAAGCCACCACCCAGCGTGACAATATACAAGCTCAATACCTAGCCGATGGCCTCAATCAGCAATTTCAACACATGACAGCAGAAAGAGTCTGGTTTGATCAACAGCTTGGCTTGACCTCAACAACATTGGCTTCTATCGCCAAATGTCTACGTTTCACTTTGCAGATGGCCATAATGGCTGTTGGTGCTTGGCTGGTTATTGAAAACACCATGTCCGCTGGTGGCATTATTGCAGGTTCCATTCTTATGTCTCGTGTGCTGCAACCTTTTGAGCAACTGGCCAGTACTCTGCAAGCATGGCAACATGCCAATGCCGCCAATCAACGCATTTGCGCCTACTTTGCCAATCTACCTCAAAGCAATAACACCACCCAGTTTAGCGACATTAATGGTTCACTCCATATTGACAATGTTTCTTGGTATCCACCAAAAGCAAAGCTACCACTACTCAAAAATATTCGCCTTAAGTTGGAGCCCGGCAACCGTGTCATGATTATGGGTGCCAATGGCTCGGGAAAAACCGCTTTATGTCAGCTATTGGTCGGCTTATCACAACCCAGCTCAGGCTCTGTGAGAATCGATACTGCGAGCTTACCGCAGTGGGATGCCAATCAACTAAAAGGGGTCATTGGTTACGTACCACAAAAATTTGATTTTTTGCCGGGAACGATCAAACAAAATATCGCCCATTTTGATCAGAACATAAATGATAGTGACGTTATCAGTGCTGCCAAAGCCATCGGCATCCATCAGGATATTGTCCGCCTTGAGCATGGCTATAATACGCCGTTGGGCCCCACTGCTCTGCCTATTTCAATGGGACTTGCGCAAGCAATCGCCATTGCCCGCGCCCTCTACTATCGCCCTAAGCTGCTTATTTTCGACGAAGCAAATGCCCACCTCGACGACATCAGGCTCGGTGCTTTCAAGCAGCTGCTCCTACAACAAAAACAGCAAGGTAGCGCTGTGGTGATGATTTCTCATCAACGCGAGCTGATTGCGTGTGTCGATTGGGTGGTAACACTAGAGCAAGGTGAAATTACAACGGCGAAAAAGGCGGAACAAATCACTGCCGAACAAGAAAACAAAGTGCGCGAAATAAAACAGGCGGTATCCCATGGCTGATCCTATGTTTCACCAAATAAAAAGTGAAGGTATCGAGTATCAAGATTCACGCAGTTTGAGTTTTGATCCCAGTACCACCAGCAAAATAACGCTTGGTGTTGTTCTATTAATGTTGTTCGGCTTTATGCTCTGGGCAACCTTTGCCAAGCTGAGTAGCGCCGCGATCGCTCCAGGCGTCATCATTGTTGAGTCAAAACGTAAGCCGATCCAACACCTAGAAGGGGGAATCGTTAAAACCATTCATATCGCCGATGGTCAAGCGGTTGAACGAGGCGATCTATTGATCACCCTTGATGCGTCACAAGCACACGCTCAACTTTATGGTTTACGTGCACAATGGCAAAGTGATCTTGCGCGACTAAATCGATTACAGTCCGAACTCAGTGACCAAAAACGCATTCAATTTGATCCTCGCTTAATTGAACTTAAAGACGATCCTCGCGTGCAAACCATACTCGACACACAAGCGAAGTTATTCGATAAACGCCGCTCATTACGCCGTGGTGAGGATAAAATCCTCAACGAAAAAATTGCTCAAGCAAATCTCGATCTTGATGGGCTGCGTAAACGCTATCAAGCCGATGAACAAGGTTTGGTTTACTTAACTGAGCAGTTAGAAATGCACGAAACTCTGCTTGAGACAGGTAATACATCCAAATCTCGTTTGCTCGATTTAAAACGAGAATACAGCGATTTAAGCGGCAACCTAGCGGAATTAGATATCAAGATTAATCGCGCTCAACGTGGTGTTTCAGAGGCACAATTGCAAGACACCAATGCCGACTTCGATTATGCCAAGCAAATTGGTGAAGAGATTCAACAACTCGAGCGTTCAATCAACGAAACCAATCAAGCCATGATGAATGCCCAACAAGTTCTGAAGCGAATTGAAATTCGTGCGCCTCAGTCAGGCGTCGTGGTTGGCCTCTCTGTATTTGCTCAGCAATCGGTCATCTCGCCTGGGGAAAAAATCATGGAAATTGTTCCTCAGCAAGATCAACTGATTGTAGAGGCTTTGTTGAAACCAGAAGATATCGATGTGGTTTACCTTGGACTGGATACCCAAGTTCGACTCTCCGCGTACAACTTTCGCCGCACCCCGCCAGTAAGGGGAAAACTGGTCCACATTTCTGCTGACCGAATCACCGATCAAGCATCTGGATCTTCAGCTTACCTTGCCCAAATCGCGCTAAATCAAGACGATTTAGCCGTACTGCAAGACGTGACGTTATACCCAGGTATGCCCGCTGAAGTAATGATACTACTCAATGAAAAAACACCGCTTGATTACTTACTTAGTCCATTATCGGTCAGTGCGTATAAAGCGATGCGAGAAATTTAGTTAAGGGAAATGAGCGGGATATCTCCCTTTGTTTTACTAGTGCCAATCTACATCACTACAAAGCAGATTAGTACAGCGATATCCCAAACAACATAACAACGAGAAAAGCCAAACCTATCGCGAGGTAGGGACGGAAAGCTGCAGGTCTCATTCCATTGAGATGGCTGAGCCGCCTCACATTAATCATCCGATTGATAGAGGAAATTTTCATGACAGTTAAGCACCAACAATCCGATAACAGCGAAAGCCGCTTAGCAGCCCTAGATGTTGCACCCGATGCTCTAGAATTACCTGAAGATCAGGTTGTTATTGATGTCGACGGCATTAACAACATCACAACCCAAGATGGTAATGACATCATTCTTGGCCTTGATGGCCATGATGATATTCAAGCCAACGGGGGTGACGACATTATCGATGGTGGTAGCCAAGGTGACTTCATTCAAGCCGGTTCCGGTGATGACTTTGTTAATGGCGGCAGTGGTTATGATCACGTGGTAGGAGAAAATGGTAATGATGTTTTACTGGGTGATGACTTCTCGCAGCATCTGATTCTCGATCCTGTAAGCGGTGAACTGACTGTCGATTTTAGCCATGCGACAACGGCCGATATGGGCCAAGCAAAGGTATTCAACCCAGATGGCACCGAAGCTGTACTGTTTGAATCTAATGGCCGATTTGGCGTTATTGGTAATGATGAAAGTGGCGTTGCCGGCCAGATTGGCTACAGCTTTGAAGATGAAGGGCAAAAAGGCGACCGCACAGGCGCATCAGAAGTGCTTTCAATTTCTGTGGATGAGCACTCCTATGCGGCTCAAGTTTCTATCGACAAGCTCTTCAAAGATGAAGGGAAATCTGAAGGGTCTAAAGTTCGTGATATCGATGAAGTAGGTGTTTGGACGGTATTAAGAGACGGTATTGTTATCGAACGTGGTTATTTCACGGCTGGTGAGTTTGATCAAGCCACCCTTGATGCCTACGGCCTAGACCCTGCAACGGATAACCTTAAAGTGCTTAGCGATGGCAATGGCCGATCAAACGGTATCTTCACCATTGAACCAGAAGATACTGGTTTTGTTGCTTTTGATGAAATTCAATTTTCAGCCGCTATTGGTCACTTTGATAAAAGTGGTTATGGCTACTTAGATTCCAGTGACTTCTTTGTCCGTGAAGTTAAAACGGTCGCATTAGAGAGTGACCCAAGCGACATCACTTTTGATGATCTCTATGGCGGTAATGATGATGACGTGCTACTTGGCGGTGACGGTGCTGATTGGTTATTTGGTGATGATAGTCATAACTTTGAAGGCACGCCAAGTATCGATTTGTCCGCCGCAAGAGCAAGTAACCCTGTTTCAGGTACTGGGGTAGTTAGCCAAGGTCAAGATGGGGGTGTCGGCGTAGAAGGCAATCAAGAGTCCGGCGTTGCCGATCAGCTTGGTCACACTTTCGACCCTGATACTCTACAAGGTGAATCTGAAACCCTCACTTACAACCTTGGTGAAGATCAGTATGCCGCTCGCGTGCAAATTGATCGTCTGTTCGCAGATGAAGCGCTTAATGGAGCCAATGAAGTAGGTGCATGGACGGTATTTAATGACGGGAAGATTGTCGCTTCTGGCTACTTCACTTCCAAAGATATTGATCCTGCGACCCTTGAGACCTTTGGCATAGACCTAAGCGACAATATCAAGGTACTGGCAAATAATTCAGATTCAAACGATGACGGTTTCTTTGATATCACCCTACAAGACACCAACGGTCAGAGTTTCGACCAAATTCAGTTTTCCGCTGCTGATGGCGTGTTTGATAAAACGGGTAGCCAATATTGGGACTCGAGCGATTACTTTATTAAAAGTATCACCGTACTCGATAGTGATTCACTTGAAGGAAGCAACCCAGAAGGCAATGACTGGCTTGATGGTGGTGCAGGTAATGACCTTTTAGAAGGCGGTTATGGCCAGGATGTGCTTATTGGCGGCACAGGAGACGATATTCTCATTGGTGATTACACCCAAGCCACCACGATTACGGCAGGCACTGATGAAACCCTCGGTGAGGCTATTGCACTTAACCCTGATGGCAGCATCAGCGATTTAGCCGAAAACAATAATGGTTTTGGTGTTGAAGGCAATAGTGAAAGCGGTGTTTCAAGCCAAATTGGCTTTAGTTTTATTGATGACGGCGCTGGTGATATCAGTGGCGAATCAGAAACACTCTGCATTGCGGTTGATGACAATACAGCCGCAGCCAATCTATCCGTCGATAAACTCTTTGCCGATGAAGCATTTAATGGTGCGAACGAAGTTGGCGTATGGACTGTCTTCGATCAAGGCGTTGAAGTGGCCACGGGTTACTTTACGGTCGGTGAAATGGACGATGCATCACTAGCGACTTACGGTATCGATCCTACCGCAGACAACATTAAAGTGCTTGAGCAAGGCGATGACTGCTGCCATGGTGAATTCACCATCTCACCATCCGATACGGCAAACACCACTTTCGATGAAATCCAGCTCTCAGCGGCTAAAGGCACCTTTGATAAAAGTGGCTTTGGTGCAACCGATGCCAGTGACTACTACTTGTCGTCCATCACCACCTATCAAATGGATGACTTACTGGTGGGCGGCGAAGGTAATGATCTTATCGCTGGCGGTCAAGGTTTTGATGTTATCGATGCCGGTGAAGGTAACGATTTGATTCACGACAATGGCAACGATTATATCGATGGCGGTGATGGCTTTGATGTGGTCACAACTCAAAAGGTCGGTTATTTCTATTCAGAAACTAATGTTGCAGAGAGTGTGAAACATGCGGTGGATTTTGAAGTAACGCAAAGCTCAAAACTACAAAACATCGAAGCGGTCATCGGCACGGATCAACAAGATACTTTATTGCTTGATCTCAACGTCGTCAATGAGTCAACACAATCTCTGACAGGCCAGTCATCGGATGTTTTCTTTGCTTCAAACATAGAGCAACTGACACTGGCTAATGATGACTTCCAGCTCGCAGCCGTCAATGAGGCACATGTTGCCGATCTCGATAGCGCATTGCAGTCTCATCTTGAACAATTGGGGGTTGATGGTGCGATCTACAGTTACACCTTTGCCAACGGCAGTGATACCGTTTCTGTTTATAGTGATGTCGAGTGGGACTACCTTGAGCCAGAAATCGGCGTATAAATAGTCATTGATGAATGACTATGGTCGATAACGAAAAACCGTTCGTTATCGACTCTCTTCGCAAGTCTTGGCGACAGAGAAAGACCTTAATGCGCGATATTAAAACGCGACACAATACTATCAACAGATAATAACTGACGACACACAATAAAAAACCGAAGCAAATTGCTCCGGTTTTTTTATG
The DNA here is from genome assembly GCF_000222565.1 of Vibrio sp. N418. Classification (NCBI taxonomy): domain Bacteria; kingdom Pseudomonadati; phylum Pseudomonadota; class Gammaproteobacteria; order Vibrionales; family Vibrionaceae; genus Vibrio; species Vibrio sp. N418. Next base: position 76,355 of record NZ_AFWD01000016.1, on the reverse strand, counting down.
ACATCAGCGCAAATTAGATTGCGATAAAGCCCGCTTCTACTGCTGGGTTTACATCTGCTTCGTAATCAACACCTTCAATACCAAAGCCGAATAGTTTCAAGAACTCTTCTTTGTACTCAACGTAGTCCGTTAGCTCTTTTAGGTTTTCAGTGGTGATTTGAGGCCAAAGTTCACGACAGTGTTGCTGAATGTCTTCGCGTAGTTCTAAGTCATCAAGACGTAGACGGTTGCAATCATCCACCTCCGCTGCGCTGCCATCTTCTTTATAAAGACGCTGGCTGAACATACGGTAGATTTGCTCCATACAACCTTCATGGACACCTTGCTCACGCATTTTCTTAAATACCATCGCGATGTACAAAGGCATCACAGGAATCGCAGAACTTGCTTGAGTCACAACTGATTTTAGAACTGCAACGTTTGCGCTACCGCCTGTCGCTGCCAGTTTGGTATTCAGTTCTGCAGCGGCACGATCCAGATCCATCTTCGCTTTACCTAGTGCGCCATCCCAGTAGATAGGCCAAGTAAGCTCAGTACCGATGTAGCTGTAAGCAACGGTTTTGCAACCTTCTGCCAATACGCCCGCATCAGACAGTGCATTGATCCAAAGTTCCCAATCTTCACCACCCATAACCGTTACGGTATCTTGGATTTCTTGCTCTGTTGCAGGCTCTACGCTTGCTTCAATGATCATATCTTTATTGGTATCAACCGCCGTTGATGTATAAGTTTGACCAATTGGTTTTAGAGCAGAACGGATAACTTCACCCGTTTCAGGCATTTTACGTACTGGAGACGCCAGTGAGTAAACCACCATATCAATCTGACCAAGATCTTCTTTAATCAAATCGATTGTTTTCTGTTTCGCTTCGTTAGAGAAAGCATCACCATTTAGGCTTTTCGCATATAGGCCAGCTTCGCGTGCGAGTTTTTCAAATGCAGCGGAGTTATAAAAGCCTGCTGTACCTGGTTTCTTCTCTGAGCCTTCTTTTTCGAAGAACACACCAATGGTTGATGCGTCGCCGCCGAATGCCGCAGCGATACGAGAAGAGAGACCGTAGCCACTTGAAGAACCGATCACAAGCACACGTTTCGGTGCATTTCTGATAGGGCCTTGTGCTTTAGTGTAAGCAATTTGTTCTTTTACGTTAGCTTCACAGCCGATTGGATGTGTAGTGGTACAGATAAATCCACGAATTCTAGGTTTGATGATCATATTCAACTTCCTTTAAAAATCTTCGCTAGGATAAAAGGTTCGTCGGGAAATCGCATCTAATTTCTTAAAAATTGCAGGGAAAATGCAAGTGGTTGGAGCACTTTCACTCAATAATTTGTGGTCAGAAACAACAATGGCACCCTTTCAGGTACCATTGCTTAGTGAAATTAAAACAGTTTCGTTGGTGCCGCGCCGTTTATGCAACACTATTTAGCTTAGCTTTTACCTTAGTTTTTTTGCTTGGCTTCTCCGCCTCGCTATGAGTGCGTACCTGACTAAAATCATGGCTAAAGTGATCCACTTGAATCGCTTTATAGCGCAGCTTATCTGCCTGCAACACTTGCTCGACTTCTTGCAGCGTCAATACGCCAGCTTGCTGGGCTTGCTCTAAACGCGCTTGCAAATCGCCTTTACGCGCCACAATGCCATCTTTAGCCGCTCGATTGAGTTTACGCTCCTGACTTTTCACGCCATACATGGCTAAAAAGGCATTCTCCATTAACCCCACACTGTCATTTTCATCTTCACCGATATAGCAAAGGTGAGTCAGACGATCACGATGTGCTCCAGGCGTCATTAGGCTCTCAGCTAAGTTCACCGTTAAATCATCGCTTGGCTTTTTATAACGATTACCCAATGGGAAGATGATCACTTTAAGTAAACGCCCCACCCCTTTGTGCGGATAGTTACTAAAAGCTTGTTGTAGCGATTGTGCACCTTGGTACAAACAATGCTGCACAGCATAATGCACATAATTCAGGTCTTGTTGCTGACGTCCATCATCTTCGTATTTCTTCAACGCAGCCGACGCCATATACAAATAAGCCAAAACATCGCCAAGACGAGCTGAAATCAATTCTTTACGCTTGAGATCGCCACCGAGTGTCAGCATGGCAAAATCAGCACTCACCGCTAAGGCTCGACTCAAGCGAGTCATCTCACGATAGTAACCTTGAGTTGCGCCGCTCATATCGGCCTTAATAAAACGTGAGCCAGTTAATGCCGCGCCAAACGCACCCAGTGTGTTTTTAGTGGCATGACCAATATGTTTGAACAGCAGTGAGTCAAAATCTTTGGCTGCTTGCTCTTTATCCGGATTGGCTGCCGCTTCCATCTCTTGTAAAACGTAAGGATGACAACGTGTTGCCCCTTGACCGAAAATCATTAAGTTACGAGTCAGAATATTCGCGCCTTCAACCGTGATCGCGACAGGAATACCAAGGTAATGGCTGGCAAGATAATTCATTGGACCATCTTGAATCGCACGGCCTGAATGGATATCCATCGAATCATTCAAAATCGTACGAGCCATTTCCGTCATGTGGTATTTGGCAATTGCGGTTACGATGCCCGGCTTCTCCTTCATATCAAGTGAAGTCGTAGTCAACGTTCGTGTCGCTTCCAACAAATAGGTTAAACCACCAATTCGCCCGAGTGCTTCTGCTACCCCTTCGAATTTACCAATCGACATACCAAACTGCTTACGCACATAAGAGTAAGCCCCCGTTGTTCGGGCTGTTAAATGGCCAATAGCCGTTCCAAGTGCTGGCAGTGAAATACCGCGCCCTGCGGACAAACACTCCACCAGCATACGCCAACCTTTACCTGCGTATTCTTGTCCCCCAATCAGCCAATCCATCGGGATGAAGACTTCTTTACCGCGAGTTGGGCCATTCATAAACGCTAAACCTAACGGATCATGACGCTCACCAATTTCCACTCCTGGATGTTCGGCAGGGATCAACGCACAAGTAATGCCCAAATCTTGTTCTTCGCCTAGTAAATTCTCTGGATCATACATTTTGAATGCCAGTCCAAGAACTGTCGCGACAGGCGCTAGAGTAATGTAGCGTTTGTTCCAGCTAAGGCGAATACCAAGTACCTTTTCGCCATTATGTTCGCCATAACAGACGACACCTTTATCTGGTATGCCCCCGGCATCAGAGCCCGCTTCAGGACCGGTTAGCGCAAAACAGGGAATGTCGGTACCATCCGCTAATCTCGGCAACCAATACTCTTTTTGCTCTTGGGTACCATAGTGAGAAAGCAACTCACCAGGGCCCAGTGAATTAGGCACCATCACCGTCACCGCGGCACTAATACTACGAGTAGCGATACGAGAAACAATGGTGGAGTTTGCCAATGAAGAAAACTCACGACCACCGTATTGCTTAGAAATGATCAGCGAAAAGAAACGCTCTTTACGCAAGTATTGCCAAACTTCGGCAGGTAAATCGCGATCTTCTTTATTGATCTTATGATCATCAAGCATAGCTAATAACGTATTCAGTTCATTATCCATGAACGACTGCTCTTCACTCGACAAGCTTGGTTTTGGGTAATGGTGTAACTTGCTGAAGTCAGGACGCCCTGAAAAAAGTTCGCCATCCCACCAGACACTACCCGCCTCCATCGCTTCTTTTTCCGTTTCAGAAAGCGGTGGTAACACTTGCTTAAACAATTTGAATGCTGGATCGCTGATCCATTTTCTGCGTAGAGAGCTCATAACCAGTTCCTTTTGTTCACGTTATTACCTTTGCAGGTCTGTTGTTATTGTTATTACAGCTTTTGTTATTACGTTTCTTAGTATCAAATTTTTTATTACGATGTCGCTATGGGGGTGAGTTATTCATTGGCACACCCTATTTATATACGTCATTGATGCGCTAAAAGTGCTACGGCGCAGAAACGCCAGCAGCGAGGTATGGAATTAATTGATCCAGTACGGCCTGTGCGTCGGCATTTTGAGCGTAATCATTGTGCGCAATTTCTGCTAAAGCTTGGCTTGAAGCCATGGTGAAAACACAAGCTCCCAATGTGAAGTGCAGTCGCCAAAACAAGGTTTCACGGCTTAATTGCGGATTGGCAGCAAGCACTGATTGAGTAAAAAGCCCTAACGTCTCTTGATAACGGGTACTGATAAACCAACGTAGGTGACCTTGCACATCGGTATACCCTCGCCCAATCAGTAACATAAATCGACTGGTGCCATTCGGTCTTACATGATTGAGTGCCATTAAAGGCCCTCTTAGCGCTTCAAAAACCTGCTTCATCGAATAATCTGGATTGAGATTCAGTGTGATCAACGCGTCTGATACCGCTGGCATAAAAGCCTCTAAGTAACGACTCAACACTGCACGAACTAAGCTCTTCTTATCCCCAAAATGGTAATTGACCGCGGCAAGGTTCACCCCTGCTTTCGATGTAATCGTGCGTAGTGAGGTATCATTAAAGCCTTGCTCGGCAAACAGAGCTTCTGCTACATCCAGAATTTTCTCTTTGGTTTTGTGCTTGGCAGTCATTTCAATCACCCGTATCAAACGCTTGTTTGAAAATATACACACCGCACACAAACTTAACAAGCAGTTAACATCACACTTTTACGCACTGGTTAGACCAGAATAACAAACTAGCGAAATAAGCCTCTGAAAACAGGCGAAAAGAAAAGAAGCAAATAATTTTAAACTTTTTTGGAACTGAATGAAAAAAGGTGGGTCTGAATAAATGTAGATAGCAAAGATAATGAGTTTAACTGGCCGTCGAGCTCACTTTGCTTCTGAAAGATTTTTACACTGCTTTTCCAAATTAACTCCTATACTTATATGTATCCGCCCAGAGCCACTTTTGCTCTGGGCTTTTTTTTATTCCTGCTAACTACGTTTCAGAAATAACGAAGTCTTCGCTGCGTAAACGCAAACGAAGACTTAATCATTCTTTGAGAGGAACTACCGTTTTAGGCGATATTCTAATCAACTAGGCTAACGAAACACCCAGCGGCAACTTAAAATATAATTGCTCAACATGCCGACAAGCACTCCAGCGGTGAGCGCAAACAAAGGTACCCAACCTTGTTTGCCCAAGCCTAAGATAATCGATTGGAAGACAAGAAAATTTGGCAATGCCGAAATTAAAGCGCAGCTCATAAAGGTTAACCATTGGCTAAGCAAATTCTTGATATTATCTGTTTGCCAAGAAGCCTGCCCTTGTCTAAAAGTAAAACGGCGATTGCCAAACCAAGTGACCGAGGCCGCGCAGCAAAAGGCGATGCCCCGAGCCCATAATAAAGGTAGAGAAAACAAATAAGCGCACAACATGAAGACCAACGCATCGGCGATAAAACCAATCCCCCCAACAAGAGCGAACTTAAGCAGCCGATGCTGCTGTAGCCGTTTCACTGCCGATCCTGCTGACAACGATATAATTTGCGTTTGCTTTTCACTGTATGCTCAACCACACAGTTAAACTTATGCTCCTCAACTAATTTACTAACTTGCTGCGGTTTACCAACCAGTTGAAACTTCGCCAATCTCAAAAGCTGATCATATTGCACCAGTGTTTGTGCTTTTCCTTGGCTATAAAACTGCCCAGAGAAGGGCCTTTTTCCCACATAGAATATGGGTACCGACAAATCGGCACGAGACAAAATCATTTTGTCGCTTTTCTTAGCCCCGACTCCTGATTGAATAACACCAACAGCAATAATCAAAAGGAGTGGTATCGCCCCGGCAATGAACTTAAACCATTTAGGATCATGCTTTATATCATTGAGTAAAATAGCAATGACCAACCCCAATGCAGGCACTCCTGGCAAAATATAGGCTGGAAGAATATTGCCAGAGAAAGTAAACAACACGAGAGGTGCAAGCATCCAGCAAAACGCAAAACTAACGATCGGCTGGTATTTGTCCCACCACGGTTGCGGATTATGTTTTGCTCGCCAAAACAACAACACCGGTAACACGATAGACCAAGGTGCCGCAGAACAAAGCCAAAACAGCCAAATCATGCCTCTTGGTTCATCATGGGCGCTGCCGTATAAGTCACCCTCCCAACCACTGACGACAAAACGTTTAAAATGCTCCCCAACGATAAAGTAATCGATAAAACCCGGCGTCGATTTTTCCGCTAACCAATACCAAGGCAATGCAATCGCCAGCATTAAAGCGCTTCCAATTAACAATGGAAAACGTCGCCATAATTGAACAAATGCCCCTTTGAACCCATGCTGAAAAATGAGCCATGGCATAACAGCAATGCCGACCAATACAATGACCAATGGACCTTTAGCAAGCAAACCTACCGCCAGGCCAACAAACCCAACGTAACCCCAGATTCGCTCTCCCTGCCAACAAAAATAGAAACCGACCATCGCAATCGTCATGCCTAAGGTCAGTGCCATATCGGTCATAACGGCACCCGCAGCAATCGAAAAAATAGCGCAAGTTGCTAGCACAACTGAAGTAACAAGCGCATTGATCTCTAAACGCTTGGCGAAATAAGCCGTGATAGCAATAACGACAACACCAGCAAACCAATGGGGTACTCGAACCGCAAACTCATTAATACCAAACCATTCAATACCAACAGCACTCATCCATGTGAACAATGGTGGTTTTCCCCAAAATGGCACGCCATAATCAAATTGGGGAGTTAGCCAATTACCCGTATCAATCATCAAGCGAGCCATTTCGCCATAGCGAGCTTCGGTGGTATCCATTAATGGATAAGCCCCCAATGAAATAAGGCGAATAAGCAAGGCTGAACCTAAGATAGCCCAAAGGTGAACTCGATTAAAACTCACGCGCGCTTCTCCATTACTTGAAACAACATCACTGCGGGTTTTTCTTTAACTGACTGAACGAGATACAACGGTCTTTGCTTCGACTCAATAAAAATTCGACCGATGTACTCCCCTAGCAAACCAATACTCAATAACTGAATTCCCCCCAATGCCAGCATCACCACCATCAGTGATGGATAGCCGACCGTAGGATCCCCCCAAAGCATCGTTTTCAATACGATCACTAAGCCATATACAAAGGCACTGCCTGCAACCAATGTTCCTACCACTGTCGCCAGACGCAAAGGGCGAATAGAGAAGGCAGTGATGCCATCGACGGCCAACCCTAACAACTTGAAATAATTCCATTTGGTTTCACCGCAAAAGCGCGGATCGCGATCAAATGTAAGCGTGACTTGATTGAAACCCGGCCATGCAAAAATCCCTTTCATATAGCGATTTCGTTCAGGAAGTTGGTTAATATGCTCAACGACTCGGCGACTCAATAAACGAAAATCACCGACATTTTCAGGAATGCTTGATTTAACCAGAGTATTAAGTAAACGATAATACAGAGCAGCAGATTGACGCTTTAGCCACGTTTCTCCGTGACGAGATTGACGCTGCATATTGACCACATCAAACCCTTCTCTCCACTTCGCTAGCATCTCAGGGATCAGCTCTGGCGGATCTTGCAGATCAGCATCAATCAACACCACGGCTTCACCATGGCTATATTGCAATCCTGCACTCGTCGCCGACTCTTTGCCAAAGTTACGGCTCAATGAAATGCTGCGTACCAGACTGGTAGATGATTGAAAACACTCAACGATAGCCAGACTTCCATCATGGCTACCATCATCGACATACACGATTTCACACCGCTCCGGAAGCGCGTCTAACACTTTCGTTAAACGTTGATGTAGTGCTGGTAGCACGGATTCTTCATTGAAATAAGGCACGACGACCGTCAATGTGATTGCGGACTCAACACGCTTATGAGGAGATGTGATTACGTTCATAAAACCGCCTAATTACTTTTATCCGTATGGCAACTCTATTAAGCTCCATACTCAGAGATGATATGCTGGACTTTATCGCTGACAGTGTGAAAAGAATGTTATTGACGTTTTTTTCACTTTTTTTTGACTGGCATAACGATAAGATCCCCCTCATTCGATCTCTTGTGGAATAAGTAGTAGGTAAGACATGAACAAAATTCTATTGGTAGAAGATAACCGTGAAATTGCCGGTATCTTGTTTGACTACTTTGAAAGCCTAGGTATGGAACTTGACTACGCCGATAACGGTGAGCTCGGACTGCAGCTTGCACTCGAAGGCAATTTTGACATGATTATTCTCGATCTTATGTTGCCAAGAATGGACGGTCTAACCGTTTGTAACAAGTTACGCGATGCGGGAAATTCCACACCCGTTTTAATGCTTACCGCACTCGATAACCGAGAGGATATGTTAGCCGGTTTCAATCATGGCGCGGATGACTACCTAACGAAACCGTTCGATTTAGACATTCTCGAGGCCAGAATGCACGCTCTGATTAAACGTTATCGAGGTAAAACTGCATCAACCAAGATCACAGTTGGCCCTCTATTGATAGATCAAAAAACTCGCCAAGCCTACCGCGAAGAGAAACCCCTTGCACTTAACCCGACCACTTACACCATTTTAGAGATGCTGGCAGTCAGAGCCCCCGAAGTGGTGAGCCGTCAAGAAATCACAGAGCAACTTTGGCAAGAATCGGAACCAAACAACGATGTGCTACGCAGCCATATTTATCAACTAAGAATTCAGCTTGATAAACCTTTTGCCACGGCGATGCTGGTTACGGTACCCAAATGCGGATTTCGTCTTGAGTTGCCGCAATGATTAATTTGTTAAACAGCACTCGCTCGCTCATCGGCCGACTCGCAGTCTTTTTCATTGGCATCTCAATTGCTCTTGGGCTGTTTACTCTCGTTATTTTCTCGTTGGCGTTGCATTGGTCAGAGGATCGGGTCGGAGAAAGACGGATTCTACTCGACAAAGATATCGCAATTGAACGCTTTATCGCAGGTGAAAGTGGGAAAATTAAGATTGATGTCCTGACCATCGCCTATAACGACCTCTCGTTGATTCCCGAAGTGTATCAACACGATTTGAGTGGAAAAAGCCACTTTCTCGGCGAGCTCGAAGTCTCTCTAGAGCGTGACTCCCGCATGGTCTATAAAGGACAATATACAGATCAAGGCCAACTGCGCGATATCGTACTTTTAACAACGATTGATACGGTTGAATTTAGTGCAGAAGAAATTGTCTACTCCAGTATCATCGTGGTGACAATGGTTGCCTTACTGATGTTTCTCTTTGGCACACTACTCTACCGTTTGTCCAAACGGCTAATTGAGCCACTAAACGGTATTGTGCTGCAACTCGAACAACAAAGTGGCGATAGTGAAAGCGAATTCACAATCTCCAATGAAGCAGCACAAGAATTTCAAGTGCTGACGCAACAACTCAACCAATACCGCAGTGATCTTCATTTAGCCTTAAAGCGCGAACAAGCCTTTGCTCGCTATGCCAGCCATGAGCTAAGAACCCCTATAACAGTCGTGAAAGGCGCAAGTAAACTGCTGAGCAGATCAGATCAAACGGAATTTAATCAACGCCAAATTACTCGCATTGATAATGCTAGCACTCAAATGAGTGGTATGGTTGATGCATTGTTGAGCCTAGTTCGTTACGAACGCAACACAGACGATACGCCATTACGCAGGGTCACCGAGAGCGAACTCAATACGATCGTGATGAACAACTCATCGCAAGCTAATGAGAAAGCATTGAGCATCAAACTGCTGATTGAATCGCTACCACAAGTGCAAGCCACCACAGCGGTGATGAATATGATTCTGGGTAATCTCATCCGTAACGCGATTGCCGCAACAGCTCATGGGGACGTGACGATTCACGTAACTGAACAAAGAGTGACCATCACCGATGATGGTTCAGGACTCAGTGAACAGCCCTCTTTGCATGGTCACGGTCTTGGTTTGTTGATCGTTGAAGATCTCAGCCGACGCTACCAATGGCATTTTGAGTTATACAACCATCCAACGCGTGGTTGCGTAGCCAAAATAACGTTTTAGTACTCAAACACTGATGAGAAAGTAAAGTCTTTATGGGGTGGCTAAGGTATTATGTGCTTTGATAACATCGCCTTAGCCTAACTAGAATAGTGACACAATAAAGTACCGCCTTATGAAGCTTGCCGACACGCCCATCACCCAGCACCAATTTGCCAATATTGATTTTTATCTCAAGCGTGATGACCAGTTACATAGTCACTTTTCTGGAAACAAAGCTCGAAAGTTCATGGCCCTATTGGAACAAGACTTTCCACAAGTAGATACACTCATTGGCTACGGCAGCCCGCAAGCTAACTCGCTCTATTCGATGGCGGCACTCGCTAGCATTAAAGGTTGGCAGTTAGAGTTTTACGTTGATCGTATCCCTAAATGGCTTGTAGAGCGCCCAATGGGAAACTATCGCGGCGCATTAGAACTTGGAGCAAAAATTATCGCTACCGCAGAGAGTGGTTTACACCCAAACGACTACATTCCCCAAGTTCGTCAACCTAATGAAGATTGTTTAGTTGTACCTGAAGGTGGCCGCTGCTCGTTAGCTGAATTTGGCGTAAATCAGTTAGCATTAGAGATTCTCAGTTGGGTTCGACTACAAACCAACAAACAGTTTGTCGTTGCGCTACCAGCAGGTACGGGCACCACCTCACTTTTCCTCCATAAAGCGCTCAAGGTACATGGCATTGAAGTTCTTACATGTGCCTGTGTGGGAGGAAAAGAGTATCTCACCAAGCAGTTCAACGAACTGGGAGAAGCCGATCACCCCACCATTCTTGAACTAGAAAACAAACACCATTTTGGTAAATTGTATCAAGACGACTATCTGATTTGGCAACAGCTGCTGAGCGAAACGAATGTGGAGTTTGACTTACTCTACGATCCGATGATGTGGCACTGCTTATTAAATTGGTATCCAAATAATATCGACAAGCCTATTATCTATATTCACCAAGGTGGATTATTAGGCAACGAGAGTATGTTGCCTCGCTATCAACGCAAATTCGACGTGTAACCCAAAGCACGAAGACGAGACGCAAATATTAGGAGAGAAAAATGGTATTGAGGTTAAACCGCGCAGTCATGTTAGCGCTCGTTCCGATTCTTCTTCTCACCTATGGCCATCATGCACTTGCAAATAGTGAGACAAAAAGCTTCTCTACGCCCAAAAAAACGGCCGTGATCGTCAACAGCTCCAATGTCAAACACCGCATCTGCTATTACCAAGACCAAGCTTATTCTCTTGGTGCTCTTATCGAAGTCGGTGGCTATATTATGCGCTGTGATAATGCGAATGATTTTGAAAGCAACGGCGCGTTAAAATGGATTACCCTAGATAAGTCGAACCTAGACCATTCTCAACCTTAGTGGCTATTTCTCATGCCATTGATAGTGGCTATCCTATTCACTATCATAGAAAAAGAGGAAAATACCACAGCAGCAAACATTGCCTAACACCTCAATAAAACTAGCCTCAACGGTTCTCAAACCACGGTCATATTGCATTGCAAAATTGAATTAATGCGAAACGCAACTAAATTCATAGTAAGGGAATAACGCTTTGGCAGGCAGATATGAGATGCAAGACATGGATAGTGATGTTCTTTATTTTTTCTCCTTTGGTTATCGCACATGATCATAGTCATGGCGATCATGCGCAAGAAGTTGAGTTGCGCTTAATCGAACCAATACCACAAAATACAGAATTTAATCGCGACATAGCTAAGCTCGGTTGGGTATTGTTTAACGATCCTAATCTATCTTCCAATCAAGCCGTCAGTTGCCAATCTTGCCATGATTTATCGACTAATGGAGCAGAAACCACGCGTGTCTCTACTGGCGTCAATGGCATTGGTCTTCGAAACTCACTAACCGTATTTAACACCGCACTTAACTATCGTTTTTTTTGGGATGGCAGAGCCAATACCTTAGAAGAACAAATTAACGGCCCTATCACTAATCCTTTAGAAATGGATTCTGATTGGCTGCAAATAGAACGTTATGTTTCACGCTCGGCCCGCTATCAACAGCTTTTTTCTTCAGCTGATAACCTTCCAATTACAAGTGACTCAATTCGTTTTGCCTTAGCCGAGTTCATGCGGGCACTGCAAACGCCTAACTCCGATTTTGACCGCTTCTTACAAGGCGATGAAACAGCCCTTTCAGTACAAGAACTTCGGGGGTGGCAAACCTTTCAATCTGTTGGTTGCGTTCAATGCCATCAAGGTAAGAATGTTGGTGGAAATATGATCCAAAAATTTGGTTATTTCACTTCAATCAATTCGATTCAAGATACGGGTAAGCATCTCATCACCGAGCAAGGCCAAGACAAATTTTACTTCCGGGTTGCCAGCTTAAGAAATGTCGCTCAAACACCGCCTTACTTTCACGACGGTAGAACCGACACCCTTGAACAAGCCATTAAGGTGATGGCTCAGGGGCAGCTCGGGATCACCATGGATAGCGAAACAATCTCTGACGTTGAAGCCTTTCTTCACACACTTAGCGCACCAAGGCCAAGCATCTTAGAGGAGTTTGAAAATGAATAGCCCAAAAATCCTTACACTCCTCCTCTCGTCAATTGTCGCAGCGCTTTTTACCGTTGCCTATATGAGCTATCAAAACAGTCGCCACATCGAAAACGCACTCACTGATGTCACTATGGTTGGGCACGAATTATTGGGTCATAGAGATACTATTTTGAACTACCAGTATCAGCAGCAACGACGCCATTTCTTGATCACCCAGAGAATTACTGAAATTGAAAAGCTGGCCAAAGCCATGCTGAAAAAGAACACGACAATCACCTGGTTTCCTATTAGTAGCAACGTAAATAAAACCAGTCAGAAGTTAGTCTCCTTTGAGAAAAAACTTCTCTATACCAGTAGCATGCTGGATATGCTCGTGGGTATCCAAGTGGCTCGGAAATACGCTTACTTATCTTTAGAGTCCTTATTCAAGCAAGCATTAAACGAACGAAATAGTCTAGGTCTCGAATGGCACTTTGTTGATTTTATGAATCAAAATTTACTTAATAACAATGTGGCCCACCCACAAATCAAACAATTTGCAATGCAACTTCGCCAAATAGACGAGCGAAGAACGTCATTACGAACTGATTTGCTCAATGAGCATAATTATGATTTTATCGAAAAAACCGAAACAGCCTTGCGCCAATATAGCCACAATGAACTAAACAATGCTCTAATGTACTGTCTGGGGGCAGTCACCGTTTTGATATTAATATTCTCGATTCAAGCTTATTTGCGTTTCACTCACTTAAAAGCACTCAATAAAGAGATGTCAGCAGCATCAGAAAAAGCCTTAAACGCAGCTAAAGCAAAATCACAATTTCTTGCCACGATGAGTCATGAGTTACGCACCCCAATGAATGGTGTGCTGGGCATTGCTCAAATCATCGCAGGAGAGACGCACGAGAGCGCCACTAAAAAAAATGTCGGTATTATTCTGGAATCAGGCCAGCACCTCATGACTGTGCTCAACGACATTCTCGATTTTTCAAAAATAGAAGAGAACAAACTGGAACTCGAGGCTGTTCACTTTCATCTTAACCAAATCCTCATGCCGGTTGTGAGCGCCATCACCCCGCTCGCTGAAGAAAAAAACTTAACCTTAGAAATCGACAATCAGATTCCCGACAACATCTATTTCATTGGTGATAGCGCAAGACTAAGACAAATCCTATTTAACTTAGCGGGTAATGCGATAAAATTTACCGCCAAAGGCAAGATCACCATTCAAGCTCAACTCGAAAATGTCACGCCGTCTCATCTCATTCTTAGTGTTTCCGACACGGGTATTGGTATTCCGCCACACAAGCACGATGCTATTTTTGCCTCATTTGAACAAGCCGATGCTTCAACGACTCGTGAGTTTGGTGGTAGTGGATTAGGTTTAGCCATCGTGAAAAAACTCACCGAACTCATGGATGGCACCATCACCTTAATGAGTCGCGAAAATGTCGGTAGCACGTTTACCGTAACCATTCCCCTCCCTCGAGGAGAAAAGGCGGTTGTTGCCAATCAAGATCCCGTTAGTGCTTCACCGCTAGAAACCCGACCACTCAATATTTTGCTCGCCGAAGACAACCGCGTAAATGCGATTGTGGCTAAAGGCTTCTGTAACAAATTAGGTCATCATGTTGATATCGCAGAAAATGGACAAATCGCCATAGATAAAGCAACAAAAGAATCATACGACCTGATCTTAATGGATAATCACATGCCCGAAATGAATGGCATCGAAGCGACCTATTATTTGCGTCAAGTACTTGGTATCAACACCTTAATATTTGCTTATACCGCCGATGTGTTCCGCGAGGCTCATGATGATTTTATCAATGCAGGGGCGGACCATGTTCTCACTAAGCCATTACAAAATGAGAGTTTCTACGATGCGATCAGTAATTTTAGTCACCGCATTCAAACCCAGAACACACCGGAACTGTCAGGCACCAATGTGATACATTTACATCGTGAAGATGTCCACGATTTGCGCTTGACTGAAGAAGAACTGTCAAAAAGTGAATTACTCAACGAAGTAAAGCAAGATATCGATATCTACCAGAGTTTGTTGCAATCTCTAATTGAAGATTTTGAAACTCATATCGATGAGCTCATTAGCGGCTTTGAGGCTGACGATACTGAGCAATTGGGCAAAACATTACACTGCTTGAAAGGGATAACGCTCAACTTACAACTTGATAATCTCGCCAATCTAACCATCGAAATGGAACAACAGGTCCGTGAGGATAAAATACCGTGTATCGATAACTTTCAAAAATTGATCAATCGCTTGAGTGTCAATATTCACCAAGGTAACCGACTAATCGAAAAAAACGTCGATGCTGTAATAGTGAGCAATGAAACTGCGCCCGCTAAAAAAGCCTAATGATGAAAAATAGCCTCTCGCTACAAAACACGATGGATTTTTTCAGCCATGATAGCTAAAGTATCGCTCCTAAATTTTTAGAACTGGTTTCGATAATAACGAAAACAGCTAACCGAGACGATGCCATGATTACTGATGATAAAATTATTGAAACTTTAGACGAGCTAAGAGCGTTTCTAATTGCTGTAGAGAGTGGCGTACTAGGCCTACAAAACGTCGCAGGTTTGGCACTTGCGACACACAATAGCAGCGGTCGTCACTTTGTTGCGGCATTGGATGATAAGCACCAACTCCTACTTGGTCGCTGGGTGAGTGAAGAAGTCTTTAAGACCGGTCAAGATATGGTTCGTAGCGGCGTTAAACCGACCCACTAAACCTCATCAGGTTACGCTCATCCAATGATAAAGGCCGTCTTCAACACTATCTTTGAAGACGGCCTTTATTTTTCTAGCTGACTACTTTTTGTTCACCTTGGTTCATCTCATTCTCAAGCGATTGACTCGCAACACTCGAGCTAAAACAGGAGACGTCACTAGTCCATCAAGCTTTTCGATTTAATTGCTTTTTTCGCCAACTCTTTGGCAAATGCACTGATATCAGCTTCCATTGCGTCAATCGTGCTGCGTACATCATCGAGCGCGACCGTCTGCATCTGGCGATTTTCCATCACCACTTCACCGTTCACAATGGTTGTATCCACATTGCTTGGGTTGGCTTGAAATACCAGTGTTGCGTATGGATCATAGTTTGGCATCATATTCGCTGATTGCGTTTCGACAATAATGATATCCGCTTGCTTGCCTACTTCCAAAGAGCCGATACGCTCTTCCATATGCAAAGCCTTCGCACCGCCCATCGTTGCCATTTCAATCACTTGTTCTGGGATCATAATGGTTCGGTCATCATGTTTAAGACGCTGCATCGTGCTGGCATAGCTCAACGTGCGCCATAGATCGACTTGGTTTGAGCTCATTGGCCCATCAGTACCTAACCCCAAGCGAACATCCGTGCGATACATCTCCCACGCTGGCGCCATGCCTGTCGCGCCTTTTGCGTTTGCCATTGGGTTATAAGCCACGCCCGCATCAGCCTGTTTAACCAACTCAATGTCCTTTTCAGAGAAATGAATCCCGTGGGCTAACACCACACGTTCATCCAAAACACCAATTTGCGCCATGTACTCAACTGGCGAACTCGCTTGGTGCTCTTCTTTGATGCGCGCTTCTTCATTAGGGAATTCCGCCACGTGAATCAACACTGGCACATCTTGCTGTTTAGAAAGTTGATTGATTTTCTGGAGTTTCTCTTTACTCACAGTGTACACCGCATGCGGTGCATAAGCAGGCGTGATCAAAGGATCACCTTTATACTGGTCAATAAAGCCCTGTGCGTACTCAATGCCACCATAAGGAGCACTGCTATCCACCACTGGGAACTTAATCACGGTTTGGCCAAGCACGGCACGCAAGCCTACTTCTTTGGTCGCTTTGGCCATCTCATCCATGTGGTAGTACATATCGACATACGTCGTCACTCCACTTTGCGCTAAATCGATGGCGCCTAATTTCGTCGCATTGTAGATAAGCTCACGGCTTAGCTTCTCCCCCTCTAACGGAAAGAAGTAAGCAAACAATCGATTCGAAATGCCCTCTTCGCCCAAACCACGAAACGCAATCATCGGCAGATGGTTATGAGTATTAATCATGCCTGGCATCACAATGCCATCTTGTGCATCAATCAGCTTCGGTGCACGGTATTGCTCAGCAAGATCCGCCTCACCCACCGCAATGATTTTGTCGTCTTTCACCACAACAACACCATTTTCAATCACTGACATATTGCCATCAATCGTTAGTACTTCGCCGTTAGTGATGATGAGATCGGCATTGTAGCTTGGCGCAAACTGCGCACAACCAGTAAGCGCTAGCGTAATAATAGAGGCCAGCAAAGTAGGTTTGTTCATTATTGTTCTCTTTAAATCGGCAATTAAGCAAACGTTAAACTAAAATCGCGCGCATCATAAAAGAGCCCATCAACCAAAGCGAACAGTAAGATGTAAAAGAATGAGATCGTGAACAAAAAAATCGTCACTTCGCTGAAGAAATCGACAGAATCCTATCGTTCTTTCCCTGATGCGAATTTTTGCCCGCTTTGGTAGTTTTTTGCCCAGCCTAAGCAACATCTTGCCCTACAAGCAAAATTATCACTATAACAGACTGATTTTACTTACTTCTAACTTTGGCACACAACTTGACTATAGATAAGGGAATTTATGTAACTTAACTCAAAAGGAATGAAACATGCCAACTCCATGTTATATCTCAATCGAAGGCGAAACTCAGGGACTTATCACTGCGGGTGCTTGTACTGCAGATTCAATTGGCGACTCTTACGTAGAAGGCCATGAAGATGAAATGCTAGTACAGCGCTTTGATCACACGGTAACCGTACCGACAGATCCTCAATCTGGTCAACCTTCAGGTCAGCGCGTACACAAACCATTCAAATTCACAGTGTCACTAAACAAAGCCGTTCCACTGCTTTACAACGCGCTTTCTTCTGGTGAAAAAATGAAGAACATCGAACTGAAATGGTACCGTACTTCAATTGAAGGTAAACAAGAGAACTTCTTTACGACCAAACTTGAAAACGCCTCTATCGTTGATATTCAATGTGAAATGCCTCACTGCCAAGATCCAGCTATGGCGGACTTTACTCAAAATCTTACTGTGTCTCTTTCTTACCGTAAGATCACTTGGGATCACGTTAACGCAGGTACTTCTGGTTCTGACGATTGGCGTAAACCTGTCGAAGCTTAATCGCTTACGACAATTAGCCCGTCATTTGGCGGGCTAAATTTCCAGATTAATTAATGCCTTAAGCAAGACATTACGACGTAGTCTCTTGCTTAGGGCTTTGATGTTTAAGATTTTGATATTTAGACAGGGACGACTATGGCAACTCTTAATTTCAATTTTCACGTTGATGGGCTTGATGAAAATACCTTCGTTGTCAGAGAGTACCAAGGGCAGGAAACACTATCGAATGGCGAGGCAACACAAGGACGAGCATGCTTTGGTTATCATTTCGATATCGCCCTCGCGAGTCGTAACAATACTCTCTCAGCCGAGAACATCGTTGATAAAAACGTGCAGCTTGAAATCGTTCGTAATGGCGAAATTGTGCAGCGTATTCATGGCATCGCCCGTAACTTCACCGTAGGCGATACTGGCCACCATCATACCTTTTATCAGCTCACCTTAGTCCCGGCATTAGAGCGCCTTTCTTTACGTCACAACAGCCGTATTTTTCAATTACAAACCGTACCGGAAATTCTTTCTGTACTACTGCAAGAAATGGGTATTCATGACTATGCCTTTTCACTCAAACGCGAGTCTCTACAACGTGAATTCTGTGTGCAGTATCGCGAGACTGACTTAGATTTTCTACACCGTTTAGCCGCTGAAGAAGGCTTAGTGTATAGCTTTATCCATGAACAAGGAAAACACACCCTACTCTTTACAGATTGCAGTGAAAGCCAACCTGAGATCTCAATGCCAATCCCTTATAATGCGCTCAGTGGCGGGATCATTGATGAACCCTATATCTCGACTTTTACCACTAACACCCAATCCCATCCCAGCCATACGGCATTGCAGGACTACAGCTTTAAAAAACCACAATATCACTTTCAGCAAAATACTGTTGGGACAGAAATGAACCACCAGCGCACCGATGTTTATGAGCACTTTGATGCCCCTGGGCGCTTTAAAGATGATGAGAGTGGTAAAGCATTCAATCAAATCCGCTTAGAGTTTTTACGCCGAAACGCACATACCGCCCAAGGAAAAAGTAACCAGCCTTTGCTGCAAGCTGGCTTTAAATTTGATATGCAAGAACACCTCAACAGCGACAACAACCGTTCATGGTTAGTCGTCAGCGTTGAACATAGAGGCACACAGCCTCAAGCCCTAGAGGAGGATGGCGGAAGCGGCGCAACAACCTACAGCAATACCTTTAAAACCGTTCCTGCAACCGTAACCTGGCAGGCACAACCGACACCAAAACCACAAGTGGATGGCCCCTGTATAGCCGTCGTCGTTGGCCCTCAAGGTGAAGAGATATTTTGTGATGAGCATGGCCGTGTAAAACTGCATTTCCCGTGGGATCGCTATTCAAACGGTGAAGACAAAAGCTCTTGCTGGGTACGCGTATCTCAAGGTTGGGCGGGCAGCCAATATGGCATGATGACCATTCCCCGCATTGGTCATGAGGTTATCGTCTCTTTCTTAAATGGCGATCCTGATCAGCCCATCATTACTGGCCGCACCTATCATGCGAGTAATGTACCGCCCTATTCGTTACCAGATAACAAAACCAAGACCATTCTTCGCAGTGAAACCCATCAGGGTGAGGGCTTTAACGAGCTGAGTTTTGAAGACCAAAGTCAGTCAGAAAAAGTCTACCTACACGCGCAAAAAGACTTTGAGGCCGACGTACTCAATGACCACACCACGCATATCAAACGCGATAAACACCTAACAGTGGATAACGACCGTTTTACCCAAATCAAAAACAATCATCACTTAACCGTTGAAGGTGAAAGCCGAACCAAAATCAGCAAAGACAAGACTGATATCGTCGATGGCAGTACACATCATAAAGTCGCCAACAAACACGCGTTAAGTGCCGGTAGCGAAGTACATATCAAAGCCGGAGCCAAAGTCGTGCTAGATGCTGGTACGGAAATTACGCTTAAAGCTGGCGGAAGTTTTATTAAAGTCGACCCCGCGGGCGTGCACATTGTCGGCGCCGCGATAAACCTCAACTCCGGAGGCAGCGCAAGCAGCGGCAGCGGCTTTGGCGGGCAAATGGCGGTGTTGCCAAATAAAATCAATGCCGCACCTGCAGATCCAAGCCTTCATTCTCTGGATAACATTGACGCCTCACTCTCGGCGTTGGATCCAAAATTACAAAGTTCATCTTCGCCAAGAACGATCGTCAGCGCCCAGCAGAAAAGCGCATTAAAGGCGAGTTCGGCTGGGGTGAAAGGTGTTTGTGAAATATGTAAAAAGGCAAACCAATGATGCACGTTGACTTGCCAAACTTTAAACCCGCGGATGATGAACTTCTCTATCTTATTCTCGACGGGAACTCGATAGACGATATTGGCGTAAACCTCTATTCGCTCGAAAATGGGGTTAGTGCAGTATCTTTATATGCCAATACTGCGCTCACTAACCTCAATGAGATTTCCCCATGGGTACTTGAATTCCAGCCAGACAAGCAACCAAAAATTGTTGAATGGGTGATAGAAAATCAGTATTTCGATAAAGGTTTTGCTTGGTTATTATCATCGCAAGCCACGCTCTACGATGTTGCACAACACTTTCAGCAGTTAGCGGTTGTGAACTCTCCTTATTTGGGAGAACTCATTTTCCGGCTACCAGATGCTAGAATTGCTTACCCGTTACTAAAAGAACACATTGCCAGCGGTCAAACACGCTTAGTCGGCCCTATCAGAACTATGTACTTTCGCCAAGAACAACAATGGGCTTCGCTTACAGCGCCAAAACAATCTGACAATACCAGTCTTTATACATTAACCGATTCTGATGTAACCATTTTAGAGAACATCGCAACAAAAGCGTTTGCCACTAAGCTTGAAGCCCACATCAACACTTATTTCCCCAATAGCTTTGAAAACACTCTTCAGCCCAAGGCTGAAACATTGATCGTAAAAGCAAAGGAACTTGGTTTTACCACCGAGCGCGCTGTGTATTATTACGCCAATGTCATAGGGCACCTTGGCGCTGATTTTCAACAAAATCCACAGCATAAAACCATCACTCAATTGGTCAATAACCCAAGCACACAAACACCAGAACAAAGAATCGAAAAAGCGGCAGCTTTAGCGAAAGCATTCACACTAGGAGTCAACCATGTCTGATGAAAATGCAAGTGCATCACAGCAACCTTCAACAGAGGTCGGCTCCATCGCGGGTCAATGTCCGATGCAAGCAATGGGTATTGATATTATTCCGGTGCGTTATGCCATCGATGAATCGCTAGAAGACGGTTCAGGGCGCTTTGGTTTACCTGAAAAATGGCAAGGCAACGGCATTTACGCTGATGACTTAACTCGTTCAAACTACACACTACGTCAGCTAAGAGACGGCTGGCTCTACGTCATTAGCGATCACGATAAAACCTTTCACGAATATGAAGTTTGTGGAACACAACTCAAAAAGTATAACCTCGATAGTTGGGAAAAAGAGCAAGGTAAAGCAGAGCGAGGTGAAGCTGGTGAAAACAAGCCATTTTTAACCTATAACCAAGAAAATACGTTGTACATTGCTTGGTCAAAACAACGCTGGACGTGGCGTCTGTTTAATTACGTGCTTACCAATAAAAGCAAATGTAAGCAATGGATGCGAAAAGTCGATCTTAGCAAACATTGCCAAACGTTAAATGAACCACATATGGGGTTAGCCACCGACATAGCAGAAGCCGTATCGGACATTAGCCATACCGACAGTTCAGAGGCGTATTTTACAGGCACGAGCGTGCCAACCACCTTAGCTGAAGATGGCGATGCCGCGAATACAGAAATAAAACCCATCGCGCAATATGGCGCGATAACCAACGGTATAAAAAAAGGCGCGGCTATTTTTGTCGCGTTGGACGACCCGCTGGTGGATTTACAAGATCTCAGTTTAATACTGGGTGAAAAGGTACTGGACCATGCAGACTTACAAGAAAAAAATAGCCATAAGTGGGCGCTGCTAGAAACCACCGCGCAAGTCACTGCACTGAGTCAGCCAGAAGGCTTAAATTACCCCGACACAGTAAAAACCGAAGAAGAAAAGCAACAGTACTACCAAGACCTCACGCCATATATGGAATACAAGCGTCAAGCCGAAAACGCGCTAAAGCAAGGGGGGAACTTCGGTGCAGGAAGAGGCTATCTCGTTGACCAACAAGCGGAAATGGCGAAAAATGTGTTATTCGATAAATATGGAAAACACGACATAGACAATGCCGCGCTGCTTGAACGCTGGTCGGCAACCCAAAAATGGCGAGAAGAAGTCGACGCAAAAAAAATCTATCAAGCAATTGACGATTTTAACGCCAATGAGAAACCCGTATTAGAAGCACTTGTCGACACACTCAATATATTCCGCGACCAGTTAGTGGCTGCTACTCAACGGTTTGGCTGGGAGCCAGAAAAAGGCTTTGTCGATATTGAAGAACAGCAAGGGCAAGACTACCTTTCTGAAGTGCACTTCTTCATCAATGAAGTCGTCACTAAAGTACTGGATGAGAAAACCACTGCATGGATAGAAAAAGAGTTCGAAAGCCCTACGACTCTGCTCCCATTATATTTATCGGGATACAGCAAAGCTCTGTATGAAAAGATTGGCGATGAATTAATCCCTGCAGAATCTGATTATGTCAGCTTTAATGACACGGGTAATTTCACTTCCCGCATCAACGAAATGAATGCATTTCTCGGCACAGAAGAAGTACAAGATTCCCGCATTTATGCAGCGCTATCAAAACCATTGCAACAAGTGATGAAAGCCTTTCAAGCATCAATATCTGAAATGGTTGATGGGGGGGTGTCTATTATTGCACGCAAATCGGCTGCATTGGCGGTAATGTTCCCTAAGATGCATTTTATCGATCGTACAACAGTCGTTGAGCGCATAGCGATAGACAAAAAGATCACCTTACAAGAGGACTTTCTTAACCAACGTCGCAACTGGATGGCCGAGCGCCAGCGCGTTGCAAAAGAACTGAACCAAGCGTATCACGAGTTTAATGCCAACAAACTAGCCTCACATATAGATATTGTTGGTTACGATTCACAAAGCGCCAAGCAGAATATCGCCGCGCAATCAGACGCACTCGAACGCGAGATAGATGCTCTCTCTCAAAAACAACAAAGCTTCGATGAGCTTCACCAAGCAGAGGCAGAATACAAAAACAACGCGACACCAGAAACTGCCGCTCGCTACCAAAAAGCCTTAAACCAAATGGGCGAACTCTATTACGGTATGCCATCGATGTATCTTCTGGCCGAGCAAGACATCGCCAAAGAATTCAGAACCAACATCAAACAACAAATGGCGCGCGGGTTAAAAGTGACAGCAAGCACTTATAATAGCCTTGGTGGACTTGGCTTTATGGTTTTCTTGCTCAACGCCAAAGATCTCTACACCGGCTATGGTGACTTACAAAAAAACAGTGTCACCACCTCACGTGAGAAAGCCGAGCTGGCGCAAAAATTCTTTTACTCCTTAAATGCGCTGGGTTCGATTTTCCAAAGTAAAGCGTGGGCCAAGGTAGATAAGGGCACTGCAAGATTTTTAAGACAATCAATACAAGATGCAAGCGCACAACAAGCAGGACGAGTAGCTAAATTTGTCAACTTAACCCGCGTCACAGCAACCTTGGGGGCAATAGCTGTGGGAATAGAGTTGTTTTACGTGCTTGATGATTACTCTAAAGCAGAATCTAAAGAAGAAAAATTCTGCCTCGGAGTCAAAGCGGCTTCCTTATTTGGTATGGGTACCACATTCATACTTCAGCGTGCCGCCATAGCATTAGGTTCAAGGCTCGCTATGAGCGTGCTATTAGCGATTGCTAGCCCCGTTGTGGCGTTAATCATTGGCGGCGTGTATCTGATTTCTAGTCTTGTCTTAAATAGCTTAAAGAAAGATGATTATCAAAAATGGCTCAGCCGTTTACCGTGGAGTGCAGACAATGATTCAACTAAATTCACTGATACGCCAGAGGGGGTTGCCGAAGCGCTATTAGCCTTATATCAATTTACCATGCAGCCCAAGCTTTCAGCCCAACTGATGGTTGAAAGAGTCGAAAACAAAATATCGAGTTACCCAGCGGCTATCGCCACAACAACTGGCTTTAAACTCATTGTCGACTTGCCAGGTACACTTAACCAAGTGGGAAATATCGTCAAGGTAGGGATAAACAGCCCGTGTACCAACTTAAACCCAGCGACTGTAGTGTGGTCGCAAATGGGAGATGCATTACGCTACGAGCACAACCAAACCTTAAACAAAAAAACATCATTGGCGTTTGATATTGAAGTCAGCTTTTACATGCAACCAGAGAAAAGCAGCCACTTACATAAAAAGATAACCTATCACTATACGTTTAGTGGCGGGCAACTGTCAGACATACAATTAACGCCGATTCAGCCTTTAACAGCGGATGAAGTCAACACAAAATCACAAACACAAGTGTATGACCCGTCTTACTATACTGATCGCAAAGCCATCTGGGCAGGTGCTGATACGCCTTGGTCTAATTATGCATTACTGATTTAGGGATAATCATGAACCCCAACTTTCAAAAACAACAGCTCACTGACGAATTGATTAAAGCGATACGGGTGAATTCAAACAGAGTCGAATGGAACGCTTACGAAAAAAAACGTTTTGATGACGTAGAAAAGACGGCGACTAAAAAATGGTATGCGGAATTTTCGATGATTCACAGTATTCCCTACTTTCGTCAGGGTATGGGGATTTCGATGTTTTTACTTACTTATATGCTATTTTCATATCTAGAAGGCTCATTGCTTACTATTACCGATTATACATTCCCCGCAGCGCTCTTCATGTCCATTTTATTGGGGGTTGGATTTTGGTTTGCTGTGCCTGAAATTTGCAATCACTATAAATTTGGCCCTATAGCTTTTGCCGCTCACCAACATCAAAACTTATCGGATCAATACTTTTCAGCCGTGCGAAAAATAGCGTGGATTGGCGTAATATTCTGTATTGCCATTACCATCTGGGTTGGCCCAATGGCATTTGTCGGTGCCGGGGCCTCTGCGCTAATGGCGTTTAAAATGATTGATGCTAAGCGTGTCGACCTGTATTGGATTATTCCCTACGATTCAGTGCTGTTTATTGATGTCATTAGAAAAGATAATTACATCGCGATCTGGTTTAAAGATGTCGATTTTGATCTCGGCACGGAATCTCCACAAATATTTGAAAATGTTACAATCTACGGCTTGTTTTGTAAGCCCGAGCAATTTGGTGACATCCTAACCACCCTAAAATCCAAACTTCATCCAGAAGTGCAATTCTTTGAAAGCCCAAGTGTAGATAAAAAAATTAACTTCTTCGAAGAAGCAAAAAAGCACGACATTTCATTAATAAGCGTCCCTTTACACGAAAAAGAACAACAAAAAAACGAGTTCGATTCGACAGAAGACTCATGGTGATTTAGCAAATTTAGATTACCGGCCTATAATCAAGCGCCGCAGCAATGCTGACTTCATGTCGCTTACATACGGACGTATAATACTGAGATTAAACAGGCAAAGAGCGCATCGCTGCGTATGAACGATTATGGCAAACCCCGAATATAAAGAGACATTAGACAAACTGGATCAGGTGAGCGTCTGTTTGTATCGCGTGGGGATCAGTTGCTTTTCACTATCACTACTCGCTCTATCAGCGGTTCTAAGTGGTCTTTTTACCCACTTGTCAGAGTACTACTCATTAACCTTGCTGACTATCTGCATATCATCGGTATTAACTGCCGCAAACCTTCATGTGTACAGTAAACATGTTCGAGCGGTGATTTGCTGGTCGGCTTGGATTGGCATTTTGCTGATGTTAAGCGACGCTTCCCAAAGCCGAGTATGGCTATCGCTAGGATTTCTGTTTGTCTCGTTCTCGGGTATTGCGCTTAAAGAGTCGTTTTGCTTTAAAGTACTCGGTTTAAAGCTTGTTCCCGTATTATTGGCGAGTACAACGCTCTCTCTATGGCTTGAACAGTCATTGGTTAGTTCTGTTTTATTGGCATTGGCGGGGCTGGTTATGGGCTACTTATCAATCGCAAAATGGCGCATGCCACTTCACTTTGATATTGGTAATAAAGCCAACTACGAAATCTAGTCCATTTCGCTAAATTTCGTTGCCAGCACGACATGCAAGTAACGCAACTTGCTTTAGCCTAAAGGCCAAAGCAACGCTAGTGAAGCGGTTTAACCCTTATATTCAATCACTTGTTCAATAAAATCCGATTCACTGAACCACATAACGCGGCCAATATAAGCGTTATCCCTCAACTCGGTATCGATTTGTGCGGCAATTCTTGCCGTCATTTGAATCCAGCCATCCTGCTCATTGAGACCATCGATAAAATCGCTGACTATCGCTTTCGCATTGTCATCTAACTGCAAGCTTATAAAGTTCATTTTTTCTTCTTAACTCTCGCTATCAAAAAAAAGCTCCCATTACAGGAGCTTTCCAATAGTAATTATTATTACACAGCGGCCTGAATACTAGTATTGCATTCTATGGTAAATCACCGCGATTCCGATAGAAACCGTCAGCACCAGCGTTGCCATAAATGTAACCTTAAATGGGCAATACGATGAGCTATCTCGTAACTAGAGCGATTGAGGAAACATGAGATAGGCAGGGTTTGAGATTCGGCTAACTAAACATCAGAGACATTTCATCTATAAACAGTCATATTCACATTGGGATATGCCACTTTAGCGGCGATTTAAACTGCAAGGAAGAAAATGGAGCGACGCTGAGAATGATACTCAGGTGGGATATTCACTGAACAAGCTTAAAAAATGACTTAACCAAATTTGAGCCGATACAACAAAGCATTAATTAAAAGATTTTAATTAACAAAAGGGGCTAAACAGCCCCTTATATAATGATACGAATAATTAGTTAACGCATTGATAAAGCTGAGTATAACGCGTAGAAATACAGCCAAATAACTTATCACGACGAGCGCACTTATCTAGCGGTGTACCAAAAACCTGTGCGCCTTTGAATCCCCAAGCTTTACAGCCGTTTTCTGCCATTAAAAAAGCTTCTTGTTCGTCAATCACTGCCTGTTGAAGCAAGCCTTCATCATAGGCAAGCGTGATGGTTGCATCACCTTTACTGCCATCAGTCACGAACCAGTTTTTGTTTACAGGAGTAGCACACGCAGTCAAATTAGCCGCAATAACAAGAGCGGCAATCGTTTTGAATCTCATTGGGTTTCTAGTTTTATGATTCTTAAAAGGTGGCGCATTTTACACAAATTTTCGCGCTACGCATTACTAAAATATACGCGCATCATTTGCTATTTTATTCGCCCCCAAATGCACAGCGCTAACCTAGTTAGACATCATCAAAAAATAGACATAAAAAATGCCCCGGCAGAACGCTCAGGGCATTATTGTCTTTCTAAAGCTTAGTGACCTTTAATTAGGCATATTAGCTATAAATGTTTCTAGCTCAGACTTCGTCGGAGCACCGTTTGCTCCTTCGGTTGAGACGACAACAGCTGCAACCGCATTGCCAAGCCGCGCAGAATCAGCCAGTGACCACCCGGAACATAGACCAGCGAGCACACCGCCACAATGGCTATCACCTGCGGCAATCGTATCAACAACCTCAACGTTATGTGCCGGTATATTGATAGCCTCACATAGAGGTTCAATCACCCATGCACCATGCTTATCTAACCGATAAATTAAGCTCACTCCCTGTGCATCGGCAAATTTATGCGCATCAACAATCGAAGCCTCATTATCGCCAACCAGCAGCTTAAACTCATCTCGGTTTATCGTTAGAATCGGTTTCTTTGCCAGTAACTGGGTGATGAATACCGAATCTATCTCCGCAAATCTTGGTCCAAAATCGACAAAGATGCGGATGGACGGATCTAAGTTCAGCAACCATTTTTTCAGTGGTTCACTTTCTGCATCAACCAACTCGTAACCAGATACATACACCAGAGATCCATAGCTGATATCCAGTTGGTTAAGCTGATCTTCACACCAATACTGCTCACACCCTTCCACCGTGATAAAGGTACGTTCTTTATCCGGCTCAACCATCGCTAAGCACCAACCATTGTCTACCTGATGGTTATGCAGAAGTGGCACAAGACCTTCTTGTTGCATAGCCTTTTTCGTCATTTCACCCCAAGGTCCATTCCCCACAGGGATGCCATTAATAACCTCAATGCCTAAGCGAGCAAGGCTGCGCGCTACGTTAAAAGCACACCCACCGATCTGTTTAGATTGCTCACGAGCCACTTCATCACCACCACTGGTTGGCAGTTTTTTCATCGTTAAAATGATATCGCCAAATGCAGCACCAATAATCGCTACAGGTAAAGCTTGATTCAAATTTTTTAGATTCACCATGGGCATTCTCGTTATTTAGACAAGATTCGATGTGCAATCAAGCTAACAAGGAAAGAGACAAAAAGACCCAAGCTAGAATCAGCAAAGATCCCCACAGCAAATGGACCATCAATAAAGCCGGTATTCGTCACGAGTAAGCCAGAAATAGCACCGGCTAACCAGCAACCTAACGTCACTTTATTCACACCCGTTTCACCATAAAGCTCATCAACACGGTAGCCACAATGCGCACGATGCACATAATAGTCGTTAATAAAGATCGCAGCCCATGCCGCTAGGAATACACCACAGAAAACCAAGAAAGAAATAAATGGCCCTAAGAAATCTCCCGACACAAACAACACATAGATCGCAACGCCAAGCACCAATACAGCGTCAATCGCAATAGCAGTGCGTTGTTTCAGTTTTACGCCAATCGTCAATAGATTTAGGCTTGCCGAGTACAGGCTGATCACCGCAATTGTCACAATGCCTGCAACCGCCGCTAACAAGTAAGGTACCGCCATCCAAGAGGGTAATAAGGTGCCAATAGCAGCGATAGGGTTTTCATGAGAGGCAAGATCGGGGATCTGCGCTGTCAGTAATATGCCTGCAATAATAAGTAATAATAACGGCAGAGCTGCACCACCGACTACAGCAGAAAAAATGCTACGATTGCTTGATTTTCTTGATTGATCTCGGCTGTAATCTGCACCAGCGATAGCCCAACTAATCCCAGTTCCTGCTGCAATAATTGAAACCGCTGGTAGGAATCCCGTTAGCCAATCCCCTTGCGGTAGCGCCATGATCGCGCCCCAATCCGCCGTGCTCAACAAATATCCCACCACAATCAAGGTCATCACACCAAAAGAACGAGTGATCCACTCTTGCATTTTTAGAACGGTGTTTTGGCCTAGCATGCTCACAAACACGGTTAATCCGCCAAAGAGCACCAATGAAAACGCTGTCACATAAAGTGATTCTTCAAAACCTAATGCGACAAACAGTGCCGACAAAGTCAATGTTCCCGTGATGATATTGACCGCTTCCCACCCCATTAGGTTCATCCAACAAAATGACGTTGGTGCAATATTACCTTTTTTACCAAAACCAGCACGTGAGAGCGTCAGTGTGGTGGTGCTACCAATTTTACCAGCAATACTGGTGATACCCACCAAAGAGAACGACGCAACGCCGACAATCGCAGCGAGTACAGATTGAAAAAATGACAGACCAAAAGAGACAATAATAGCGCCATAGACAACACCTAGAATACCGATATTGGCTGCACACCAGACAAAAAACAGCTCGGTTGGAGCTTTGGTTTTTTGCTCTTCCGGAACAATATCAATACCCAGCACATTAACAGAAGAAGGCTCGGCATGTGCTTTTACATGTTTACTTGACGCACTGGCGTTATCAAAATTCATTTTGCTCACCTTTTCCATTAGGTCTGTATCCATTCAACTTTTCAGCGTATAGGCTGAACGAGGTGTTATTCGCTTGTTCAATCAGTTCAATGCTTTGCTTAGGGAATGCGTCAATGCCATGTATTGCACCACAAATTGCCGTTGCCATTGCACCGATGGTATCGGTATCGCCACCCAAATTAGCAGCAAGCTCCGCACACACCAGCGGATCAGTATTCGCTGCATCAACAAGAGCGATGGCCGCAGGGATAGACTCGATAATGTCCATTCCCGCCCCCACCTGTTCGTAAACGACTTTGACCACTTCCTGCTTATAAGCGTGTGATGCAATCTCTGCTTGAGAAGTGAGCGCGTGTTGTCTCTTAATTGCTGCAATCAATTCCATCGCATAAATGATTCGATAGCCTAACAGTGGACTGAAAGTGGATTGGTATTTCTTTTGGGCCACATTCACTATTCCACAAAGCTCATCTTTAATGACGCTCCAAGCTGCGCCATCAATCGCGCGGCTAATACACCAAGCCACCGCAGTCGCCCCGGCGATCGCAATATCAGACTTAT
This sequence comes from Vibrio sp. N418, assembly GCF_000222565.1. Classification (NCBI taxonomy): domain Bacteria; kingdom Pseudomonadati; phylum Pseudomonadota; class Gammaproteobacteria; order Vibrionales; family Vibrionaceae; genus Vibrio; species Vibrio sp. N418. Next base: position 46,351 of record NZ_AFWD01000016.1, on the reverse strand, counting down.
GGGTCGCAATACAAGACAGGCGGACATCCGCAATAAATTGATCTAAATCCTCACAGCGAAGCAAACAACCTATTGGTGAAACGCGCATCGCAGAACCGTTGGTCACACCATTCGATTCGATCAGTTCGACATCAATACCTTGCGCGATATCATTCAACGTTTTCTTCGACGTTGGACCCAAAATATTTTTGTTAAATGCGTCCACATCGTGAGCCCACTTAATAATGTGTTTTGCTACGATATTCGGGTCAATTTCACCATCAGCTTCGATGATAGCTTCAATCAAAGCAATTGCTTGACTGGTATCATCGGTGTACTGGCCTTTTTCAAACTCATTTGCAGCGATGTTTTCTTCAGGACCAGCAAGAAATTCATCAATCCAACCGAAGTAGCTCTCTACTCGACTTTTTGGCCATAGTTCAGACGGCATGCCAAGAGCATCACCATAGGCTTGGCCAAGTAAACAGCCCTGAATTCGCTTAAGCGTTGTATTGTTATTATTTGTAGGGGTAACGGACATTTTGTATCACCATCGGTATATATTTTCCGCAATAATAATAAGTCCAGTTGCAGTCCAATAAAAGTCCCATTGTAGTCCAGTGTGACAGTTCCCACATTTTTTGTTATTCTGCTCAACAGTCCTAATTATTTGAATTTTTGAAACATGACGAGCCAAAACATAATCACTGCGATTAACGAAAATCTCAGCGATAACTCGCTAGCACCAAAATATATTCAATTAAAAGAAAGCTTTGAGTTAATAATTAAAAAGCGAATTATTGCGAATGGCGCCGTACTACCTTCAGAAAGAAAGCTGGCAGAAGAGCTAAACGTATCAAGAGTGACGATCGTCAAAGTCCTTGAAGAACTAAGACTGTCGGGCTTAATCATTAAGAAGCAAGGTAAAGGGACAACGGTTAACTTCCCACTGGACTACAACTTATCTGGCGGTGGTTTTTCTTCGCAATTACATAATCAAGGTCAATTATCGAACCGTTGGATCAGTCGTGAGCTGATTGAAGGTGAAGAGCACATTCGACAAGAACTCAATGTCATTCAGCCGAGTAAAATAGCAAAAGTAAAACGTGTACGTTTAACTGACGATACTCCTGTCTCTATTGAAACGATGTTTATTCCTCAAGTCTATTTACCAAGACCAGAATTGCTGGAGTGGTCGCTGTACCAGTATTGGAGCGAACAAGGCATTAAACCTTCTACTCAAGAATATCAAATTAATGCCCACCAGCTCACTCAAGAAGAAGCTGACATGCTAGAAACAGAAATGAGTGAACCGGCATTAATGATCATTCTCAAAAGCTTAGACCACCAAGGCAATATTCTTGAATACGGCTCTGCTATTTGTCGTAGTGCTAGCTACAACTTTAAATTTAAAGTGCAGCTATTAGATTAAGAACGTCAGGTTTAAATTCGCGTTAACACGTCCGTAGATATTGCACTGGCGATTCCTTTAATAGAGTGCGCTTAGATGAAACCGTTACTAGGCCAAAACGTTGCTTCTTAAACACCTCACGGAATGAATTAGAATGAATCACACCGCTGTTTACAGCATAACTTCCTGATCTCATTTATCGGGCCTCTCGCGCTTCTGCCAAAGTCAGATCTGGGTAGGTACCAAAAGAGAGGTAAGTAATTTTATCTTGGCCTGGTCGCTTGTAGCGAAATTGCCAAGAGCGGGAGTTACTTGGACGGATACAGAAATAGAGATTGCCACCATCAGATAGTCGATAAAGCTTATCTTTAGGTTTTGCCGTTTGGACTTGCCTAGCCGTGAGATTATTCGCCATTTTGATCCCTCAAGTAATACCTGAGCAAAGCTCAATTTTCGCAAAAATCTAGGTATTACTTTTGTCCGATAACTGCTTAACTTACATTAAGTTAAAAATCGAACTGATAGAGAAATGACAACAAAGCAATACCTGATTTAGTGCTCAAAAGTAATACTCGCATTAGATAGGGAGGCTGGGTATTACTTTAGGTATTACTAAAAACAAACGCTTTTCTGGAATGTTATGGCGCTAGAAAATTGTAACTGATTGACTTTGATAAGCTTTAGATACAAAAAGAGACGTCCTAAGACGTCTCTTTTCTAGAATGTGGCGGTGAGTGAGAGATTCGAACTCTCGATACGTTGCCGTATACACACTTTCCAGGCGTGCTCCTTCAGCCACTCGGACAACTCACCGAATCGTTAACAACTTGGCTAACGAGGCGCTAATTTAATGATTCTATAGAGTTAGGTCAAGCCAAAAGGCAAAAAAATAACGTACTAACGGATCGATTGGTCACTCTCTAGCTAAATTGATGACACTTTGTCCATCAAATTCGAGTACTTACGCTTGTGAACAGTAACCCGGTACCTTAAACCACTTACGGCATAGATCTAAGAAGTAGCCATACAATACACCCATCGCACAAGAAACAACCGCATTGGAAGCGACAGCAGTAATAATTTGGTCAGTTGATGCTCCGACCGTATAGAGAATACCGGCATAAACAGGAGACTGGAACAGTACATACGCGACCAAATCTGACAGGTTCTTCATCCGTTTAGACAATGAAACTCGGGCGCCTTGGCGCAAAACGAAATCTCTAAACACACCGTAAGGCCAAGCAATGGCAATATTAACTGGAATAGAAAGCAATCGAGAAGCCAGCGACTGCTCAAATGTCATACCCGAAATAAAAATTTCGATAAACATGCCTGAAATAAAGCAAAACACCACCATCGCAAACGTATCTGCTACTGCGCTACGAAAACAGAAAGATCCACGAGCTTTCATTGCAAACTCTCAACATATATCACTAGCATAGTGAATAAAGAACAATATAAAACGCCCAACAAAGCGAATTAAACCAGATTTATTCGCCATTAAACCACAAGAAACAAAGAATTAGATTTCAATTTTAAATATCAAGAGTCAATAAACTGCTGGTTTTTAGGCTTAAAATAGCCAAAAAAACTCAAACCGCCAAAAATAGCGGTTTGAGTCGGTTATATTGAATAAAATGTGTCGTTTAGAGTCAGCTATCTTTCAACAGTACGGTAAGAACATCAAGCTCATGACTTGAAGGGAGCGATTTGCTGTGTAGTAGCGGAGCAAGCGTCTCAGCCAATTGAGTGCCATTGCTGGATGAATTGCGATGAACATACTCGCTAATCGTGGTTAAGATTTGATGCGCTTCTTCGGTTTTTTGGTCTTCAACCGCGATGTGCAGCGAGACTAACTGCTGCTCTGCATTAAAAGCGATAAACTGGTTATCGCTTGCGATAGATTTGAATTGATACAGCTTTTCGTAATACCGATGCAGCATATCATCCAGCTCTTTTTCATCGATTGGCTTGGAAATAATGCAATTTACCCCGGCCGCTAACATCCTTTCTCGCGTCTCCTTAAACAGATCTGCGGTACAGCCAAAGATCAAGGTATCGGCCCGTTGCCCTTTTAACGCGCGAATTTCTGCGGTAGCCGTTATGCCATCTTTATTGGGCATGTGGTTATCCATCAATATCAAATCATACTGACCGTTTTGTACCGCCTCCACAGCCTGTTGGCCATCTTCAACATTGGTGCATTCAAACCCTTTGCTGCTGATGAAAGAGTTAATGACTATGGTATTAGTGCGGTTATCTTCAACAATAAGTGCTTTAAGGCCACTATAGTCATGCTTACGCAGCTCAATGACCTCTGCCGTACCCGGTGAGCAAATTTCCATTTCGAGAATAATGTCAAAAGTCGTCCCCACGCCGATAGAGCTCTGAACCGAAACATCACCATTCATTAATTCGCCAATTTGTTTAACGATAGCGAGGCCAAGCCCAGTGCCACCAAAGCGGCGAGTGGTTGACGACTCAGCTTGCTCAAACGGATTAAAGATTTTCTTTTGCGCCGCACGATCAATACCGATACCCGAGTCGGACACTCGAATATTTAAGCAATTGCGACCATCCAGCGTGACCTCCGAAAAGTGCACATCGACAAAACCATGAGAGGTAAATTTAACGGCGTTATTTAATAAGTTAAATAACACTTGGCGCAAGCGAGCTTTATCAGAGAGATACCAACGATCTTTACTCACTTCGTTGTGAATGTTGAAATCCAAGCCTTTTTCAGAACATAAGGTGTAGTAGACGCTATTGATGCTCCCCACGATCGACTCCAGCGGGAACGGGGCTTTATCAAGTTCAAGGTGTCCTTGCTCTATCTTCGAAAAGTCCAAAATCTCATTTAGCAGCAACATCATATGGTCGCCAGAATCATAAAGCGTTTTTAAATGCTTACGCTGTTCGTCGCTCAAATCCGTTTTAAGTAGAATCTGTGCGGTACCAAGCACGCCATTCATTGGCGTTCGGATTTCATGCGATATAGTCGCTAAAAAGGCACTCTTCGCGCGAGTAGAGGCCTGTGCCTTTTTCTTTTCTTGCTCAAGAAACACCGTCTTCTCATTGAAGGTTTCAATAAGATGTTGGATCTCATCATTGCTGCGATAACCAATATCGATGATTCCGCCAGTTTTAGAGTCATCTACCTTTTGTGCAATCAGTGTGATCGGTTCAATGATAAAGCGGCTGATAAGAACATAACCAAACAACACACAAAGTAGCATGATTGGCACAATGCCCTTTTCCACTTTACTGACTAAATCATAGACTTGATCTGCCACTAAACGATTGGCATTAACCACATCAATCGTCCAGTGAAAGCTACCAAACTGCTGACGACTGATGTAAATATCTTCCGCGACATTAAAATTATGCTCAACGATCACATCACCAAAGCCATCGCGCACAATCACACCAAGACCATGCTGTTCAGCGTGCTTACGCACAAAGTCGATTAGCGTGACCAACGAAACATCAATCGTCGCGACACCAGCAAATTCACCTTTAACGAAATACGGCGAAGAAGCGGTTATCATCTGTACGTGTGTAAACGGGTCAATATACACGGGTGACCACGACACCGTGCCAAGTGGTTTATCGACGGACGACAAATACCAAGGTTCTTTGTCGTACCCACCAGATTGGGCGTTGTTCCAAGCGTGGATTCTATCGACCTTGCCATCAATCGCACGATTGAAGAATAGACTTAAATAGGCCTCTTGGGGATTGACTGAATGGGGTGTTGGCCATAGTCCACCACTGGTGGTGACACCATCAATAACTTGAAAGAGTGATTGGAGTAATTCAACTTGCAGCGATTGGTCATAACCGGTGTTCCCAATGCTAACGATGCTTTGTAAAACACTTAACGAACTTTCTAGTGGGGCTTCAATCTGGCTGGAGATGATTTTTGAGCGAGAATCTAGATTGATAACAAGTTGATCGCGAACCGGAGGCTCTACCACCAAATAGCTTACTGTCCCTACCGTCGCAACGACGAACGCAAGGTACAAGCCAAGGGCAAATATGCTTTTCCGTTTTAGTGACGAGCTCTTAACCATAACCAACTGAATTTTTGACGTTTATATAAAATTATAGTCAATACTGAGTAACAGCAACCTATTTTTGTCGCAAAGGTGCTGTTACTATATCCATATCAACATTTACAACCTAAGTAGTGGTATTCATTTTGACTCTACAAGACATTCTCGCCCTTCCTGAACTGCAAGAAAAATTGATTAATCAGGCCAAAACTCAAGGTTTTGTTACAGCAATGGCGGCTGCACCGCATACGCTTGATCCGCATGAGTGGCTCCCTTTTCTATGGGGCGGTGAAGAAGTTGCACCATTTAGCGACGGTGAGCTGTTAGAGAGTTATATTGAACATGTGATCGCGCTATGGAATAACTATCGTCCAGCATTGTTAAACAATCAATGGCAGTGGCCTGAAGGCTGCGTATTAGACGAAGAAGAGATCGTGACAGAAGCAACGCGCGATTTCTGCGAAGGCTTCCTACAAGGCTGGCAATTATCGCGCGATGATTGGGAGTCAATCATGCCTGAAGATAGCCCAGAAAACGCCCTACTCGGTGGTGTATTGCTGTCGCTAAGCATGCTGTACGATCCAGAAACGTCACTCGCAACGATTGCTGAACAAGGCATCGAAGGTCTAGAGCAGTTTGAAGAGATCTTCAACGCGACCCCAACCATGCTTTCTGGCTTAACGATGCGTGGCATGCAATTGGTTGAAGCAGACCAGTAATCCGCACATGTGGCACTGATTCAAGATGAGAAAGGCTTCCGATTGGAAGCCTTTTTTACACCAGAGGTTTCTTTTCAGTAAAAAAACATCATTTCATCACTAAAGTCAGCGGATAGCACAGCCTAAAGGTTCGACCAATTGATCTGCTCAATACGCTCATCGGCGATGTAAAACAGCTTAGTCCCAGGATGAATCTCAACATCCAGATCAGGATTGAGCGCCATGCCTTGCTCGCCCTCCAATGCGATCAGGGTTGCCTTGTACTGCTTTTTCAAAAAGAGAAACACCGCTTCGACCTCGACTGCTGCGGCCTCTTGTGGGTAATAAGTTGAGTACTGAGTCATACCCCGCGTAGAAGCAAGCAACTCTTGATGCAATGCACTTGAGCCGGGATCCACCGCCGCTTTCGCTAGCATCTCAGCACCAACGGCTGGAATGCACTCTGCATTTGGGCAATGCTGGCTCAGTAGCGAGCTGAGGGCCTCATCTTTGAAATAAGCGACAAGATGGGCACTAGAATTAACGTTGGCACAATAGAGCGATGCTGAGAGCGTTATGTCATCTTCAAGATTATCGACGACGATGCAGCTTGCCTGTTCGATATTCGCATTTTTCATTTCTTGGCTATCGGTGTAACTGCTGACTTTGATAAAACCGATCTCACCAGGCAGCGGATTCTCAATCTCAGAGCGAGTACACAACACAATAGGCCTGTTCCCCTCTTCTTCATGTTGCAACATACGAATCAAATGCAAGGTGCGTTGGCCATTCCAGCCCAGTAATAAAATATGATTGTGTGTATTCACTCTTCGCTTCCCTAATACGCCTGCCCGCCAATATTCGACTAAATTTGAGCCAACTCGTCCCAGAATAGAGGCAAATAATGCCAAACCACCGGGGATCACAAACAACACCACGACCCATTTGCCACCATCCGTTACCGGTGAATGGTCGCCATACCCTACCGTTGAAGCTGTCACCATTAAGTAATAGATAAAATTAGATAAATTACCCGTGAGCTGTTCTTCTCCGGCAAGAGTCAGCAGCAACCACGACAGAATGACATAAAGCAGTGTAAGGATGGCTAAGTTTCGCGTACTCAAATCAAACAAGGTGGAGCGCAGTTTGCGCCGTAAGTAGAACCAGATCGCCATACCATTTCCTTGTCTTAGCTTTGTTCGATTGATAACTCTACTTATTGTATGCAGAACTAACGCGACTTTTCGAGTTTGCTTGGCATCAAAAATAGATTGTTGAGAAGTGTAAGACAAAAATGGCGCACTTGGTGAAGTGGCTAAAATCCGTTGTTGCATTTAAGTTAGGTAGCAAACCTCAGGCGTAAAAAAGCCAGCACGAGGCTGGCTAATAGGTGATTTTGGCTTAAACCAATCGTAGCTTATGCGTTGCCTTTTACTTGCAAGTTAAGCTGTTCAGCAAAATCTAACATACGGTTTAATGGGATCAGCGATTTTACGCGCAATGCCTCATCAACAAAGATTTCATGCTGCTCGCCGCCTTCACTCAACGCTTGCTCAATCGCAAACAAACCGTTCATCGCCATCCAAGGGCAATGTGCACAGCTACGACACGTCGCACCTGCACCTGCTGTTGGTGCTTCGATCAGTTCTTTTTCCGGCACTAACTGCTGCATCTTGAAGAAGATGCCTTTATCAGTCGCGACAATCATTTTTTGCTGTGGCAGCTCTTTTGCCGCTTTGATCAATTGGCTAGTTGAGCCAACAGCATCTGCCAATTCAACCACACTTGCTGGTGATTCAGGGTGAACAAGAATCGCAGCATCAGGATAAACGCTCTTCATCTTACGCAGTGCGTCAGCAGAGAACTCATCGTGAACCACACACTCGCCCTGCCACAACAGCATTTCTGCGCCAGTTTTGTTGGCAATGTATGAACCTAAATGGCGGTCTGGGCCCCAAATGATAGGCTTATCTTCGCTATCTAGGTGCTCAACGATTTCAAGGGCAATACTGGAGGTTACCACCCAATCTGCACGAGCTTTTACTGCCGCAGAGGTGTTCGCGTAAACCACAACCGTATGGTCAGGGTGTGCGTCACAAAATTCAGAGAACTTGTCTGCAGGACAACCAAGATCCAATGAACATTCTGCATCAAGTGTTGGCATTAGAATGCGTTTTTCTGGCGTAAGGATTTTGGCGGATTCGCCCATAAAACGCACACCAGCAATAATCAGGGTGCTGGCAGGATGGCGGTTGCCAAACTTAGCCATTTCTAATGAGTCACCAACAAAACCTCCCGTTTCTTCCGCTAATGCCTGAATCTCGGGATCCGTGTAATAGTGGGCAATCAGCACGGCATCTTTATCAATCAGCAGTTGCTTGATATTGGCAATATGGGCTTGCTTTTGCTCAGCCGTCAATGGCTTTGGCTTAGGAGGAAAAGGGTAAACAGTATCGATTTTATCTAGAATGTGACTCATTGCTTTGCTCTACGCAACTTCCGTTAGTTCGAGCATTGTAACTCCGATCGACATCAAGAATCAAAGCTGTTTGGCGTTAAAAGAGGGATAAAAAAAAGGCGCATAAGCGCCTTTTTTCGTCAATTAGCCTTTAGTTGAGCTTTTGCTGCGCAACTTTTGCAGAAGCACTATCTGGGTATTCAGTTACCACTTGTTGATAGTATTTCTTTGCTTGCTCAACGTTATTATTGCGCTCAGCAATATCACCTAACTTCACTAGCGCATCAGCGCGCTTATTCGAATCTTTATAAGCGATCACTGCAGCAAAGCTTTTCACCGCTTCTTTATCTTGCTTCTTAGCAAAATAAAGTTGGCCGAGCCAATAATGTGAATTAGGGGTAAACGTTGAATCTGGGAAATCTTTTTGGAATTGAACAAAAGCGCTTATCGCACCGGAATAGTCGCGCTGCTTAAGAATCAAATCGACTGCATTTTGATAGGCGGTTTGTTCATCAACATTGCTGCTGTATGTGCCTTTCGACTCAACAGGTTCTGTTGTTGTCACATCAGCGACGATCGCGGGCGCAGCTTTTGCTTCTTGGCGAACTTTATCAAGTTCAACAAACAACTCTTTTTGACGCTGCAACATTTGCTGCATGTCATAGTTGTTCTTTTCAATTTGGCCACGAAGTTCACTCACTTCGAGCGACATCGTGTCCAATTGCTGCTGCATTTGCAGTTGCACTCGGTTACGATTTTCTAGCAAACGTTCTAAACGCTGAATATCCGTTTCGTTGCTAGAGAATGTTCTAGAGCTACTGGTGCTGCCGCCAATATCTGCTACTGGGGCTGGTGCAGCGAACGCAAGGTTCGCTGCACTGGCCAGTAACGTAAGCGAAAAGACATGCTTTAAGTTACTGAACATGAGGTTATCCCCGAATTAGTACACTAGAACTGCGCGGCGGTTCTTAGCGTAAGCTTCGTCAGATTGACCTAGTACTAGAGGCTTCTCTTCACCGTAGCTAACGATAGCGATTTGGTCAGCATTTACGCCTAGTGCTTGAAGGTACATAGATACCGCTTGAGCACGACGCTCGCCTAGCGCGATGTTGTACTCAGGAGTACCGCGCTCATCTGCGTGGCCTTCAACGGTTACTTTAAGCGCTGGGTTAGAGCTTAGGTAAGCAGCGTGTAGTGCTAGAACTTTCTCGTAGTCGCTTGCGATAGTTGCGTTATCGAATGCGAAGTAGATAGTTGAAGCTTGCATTACTTGATCTTTTAGCTCTTGCTCAGATAGTTGGCCATTCTGATCGATTGGCGTTACTACTGTTGTAGAAGAACCGTTGTTCGTTTCTGAGCCAGACGCGTTTGCAGCATCATCGCTCGAGCTACATGCTGTCATTGCTAGAACAGGTAGTGCAATGAGTAACCCTTTAAGAACTTTGTTAAGTTGCATTGTTATGTTTTCCTTACTTTTAAATACTTATTTGCTACAAAAACGGTGACCACGCAGGTGCACGGACTCGTCCGTTTGTTGCGGGTAATCGAGCTTTAAAACGCCCATCTATAGAAACCATCGATAAGACGTTGGTTTTGTTATAAATCGAACTATAGATAACCATTCCACCATTTGGGGCAATACTCGGCGACTCGTCTAACAATGTTTTGGTTAAAACCTGCACCGCACCAGTCTCAAGATCTTGTTTGGCAAGATTAAAACCAGTATTGCTGCGATTCACCATTACGAGAAAGCGTCCATCAGGGGTAATTTGACCACCCAAGTTTTGACTGCCCTGCCATGTTATGCGGCTAGTATCACCGCCAGCCAAATTTACTTGATAAATCTGAGGTTTACCACCCCGATCAGAAGTGAATATCAAGGATTTCCCATCTGGGTGCCAAAATGGTTCTGTATTATTTGATCTACCACGCGTTATTTGTGTGAGCTTACGCGTCTTTATATCCATCGTATAAACCTGCAAGCTGCCGGTTTTTGATAATACCAAGGCTAATGTCTTGCCGTCTGGAGAGAACTTAGGTGCCCCATTGTGACGAGGGTATGAAGTAAGTTTCTCACGTTCACCGGTGTAGATATCCATCATGTAGATTTCAGCTTGACCGTTCTGGAAGCTAACGTATGCAAGCTTTTTACCATCTGGTGACCAAGACGGTGACATCAATGGCTGTTTTGAGCGCAACACCAAACGTTCGTTGTAACCGTCATAATCTGCGACGCGTAATTGATACGGGTAGGATTCTTTGTCATTAACGACAACATATGCGATGCGGGTCAAAAATGCACCGCGCTCACCCGTTAATTGTTCGTAAACCAAATCAGAGATTCGGTGTGCGTATTCACGCAAACGGCTCTCTGGCACCGTGGCACGTTTGTTAAACAAAACGTGATCCTTAGACAGTACTAACTCACCATCTTCACCCAACGCTTTGCTTTGACCTTGCGTTAACTGGCCACGTACAACATCGACCAATTGGTAATTAATCACATAATCACCTTTGGCATCTTGTGTGATAGATCCCGTTAGCAATGAGTCAACCCCCAGACGTGTCCAGGCGTCAAAATTGACTTCGCTTTCGTTATAAGGGGTTTGTGGCATTTTACTGGTCGGCACTGGGCTAAATTTACCACTGCGTTGCAAGTCAGAAGCAATCACCGCTGACACATCTTGTGGTAGAGGCTTAGCACCTTCCCATTTGAATGGCACGATAGCTATCGGGCGGGCCGAATCAATACCATCTGTGATGACCAGTTCAAGAGCCGCATTGGCAAATTGAACCGAGCTCGCAATCACGAGCGAGAATCCTATTATCAGTCGCTTTAACACAAGCTAATCCTTTATTTAAAGTTCAACGGTTAAATTGATGTTTTTTAGTTTGTTGACTAGATCCGCATCTGTCGGCAGTGGGAAGCTTGGCACTTGAGCTACCGCACGTTTCGTTGCTGAGCAAACTCGGCTATCACCATCAAGGATACTAAAGTTTCCGACAATAGCCCCCGCTCCGGTAGGAATAAGGCGCAAGTTAACTCGACAAGACTTTCCCCGGAAGTAGTCCTCCACGAGCAAATTTTGCTTAATCAGCTGTGTGTAGATCGCGGCATAGCGCGAAATTTCACTATCAACAAATTGATTGCGCGCCGCGCTATTTTGTTCCGTTTCTGATTCCAAGCCAGCAAAAATATCGTTCATCGCGGCTTCTTGCTCTTTGCGTTCTCGCTCCAAGCGCTCTAAACGTTGCTTTTCTTTACGTGCCTTTTCTGCCGCTTCTTTTGCCGCTTTCTCTTTTGCTATGCGTTCTTTTTCAGCTTTAGCGGCGGCCTCTTGCGCCGCTTTTGCTGCTTTTTCTTTTTCGATGCGTTGCTGCTCTGCTTTCGCTGCAGCCGCTTCTTTTTCAATACGTTGTTGCTCTGCTTTGGCTACCGCAGCCTCTTTCTCCAAGCGCTGCTTTTCCGCTACACGTATTGCCTCTTCTTTCTTTTTACGCTCTTGCTCAAGTTTTACCGCGCGTTCTTTTTCTTTACGAACACGCTCTTCTTCAACTTTGCGTTCTTGCTCTTTTTGCTTACGTAGTTTTTCCGCATCACGCGCCGCTTTCGCTTCTTTGACTTGTTGCTCTTTCAGTTTACGAATGCGTTCTTCTTCCGCTTTGCGGTTCTTCTCAAGCTGCTCACTTTCACGACGTAGTTTATCAAGGCGATCTTGCTCTTTGCGCGACGCCTCTTCTCGCTGCTCGCGAATTTGTTGTGCTTGTTTACGCACTAAGGCTGGGTCAATCACAACCGCTTCCACCATTCGCCCGACAGGTTCAGGTTTCGACATCGTAAAATCCGCGCCCCAAAGCAACGCAGCAAGTAAGACTGCGTGTAAGGCAAACGAAATAACCATTGGTTTGCCGAGTTTATTTTTATTGGGCTTTTTGTCTTTCATGGAGTGATTGAACTTATTCCTTGATGTCCGTTAGCAGGCCCACTTTCGGGATCCCTGCTCGGCCCAACTCATCTAAAACCAATACAATCTCCGCATAAGGCGTAGCTGCATCCCCACCCACCGCAACCGGTGAGTTAGGTTTGATACTAAGCTCAGCTTTCACTCGCACGATCAAATCTTGCAGTGAAATACCCCGCATCACCTCTTCATCATTGACGCTTAATCCGAGGTTACCATCACGGTCCACTTCAACAATAATAAAGCTGATGTTCGGATCTTCCGCCATTTCTTGCATCGATTCTGCCGCCGCCGTTTTTGGCAGCTCAACTTCAACACCTTGTGTTACAAAGGGTGAGGTCACCATGAAAATGATTAGCAACACCAACATGACATCGATATACGGCACCACGTTGATTTCACATGTCATTTTACGCTTTTTAGGTTGATAACCCGCCATGCGTTACTCCCTGCCAGCCATCGCTTGGCGGTGCAAAATGCTGTGAAATTCTTCTGAGAACGTCGCGTAGTTATGTTCAAGTTTTGACACTTTGTTGCTTAAGCGGTTGTATGCCATTACGGCCGGAATTGCGGCAAATAGACCCATTGCCGTTGCCACCAAGGCTTCTGCGATACCCGGTGCAACCATTGCCAGGGTCGCTTGCTTCACTTCACCCAACGCGATAAACGCATGCATGATGCCCCATACCGTACCAAACAAACCAATATATGGGCTGATAGAGCCGACTGTTGCTAGGAAAGGCAGATTGGTTTCCAGATCATCCACTTCACGGGCGACCGCCACGCGCATTGCTCGGCCTGTGCCTTCCATGATGTAATCTGGAGAATTTGCATTGGATTTACGTAGACGGGCAAATTCAGTAAAGCCAGCATAGAAAATTTCTTCGGTACCTGCGAGTTCATCTTTTCTCTTGTTTACCGCTTGATAAATAATTGAAAGATCGGTGCCAGACCAAAACTTATCTTCAAAGGCTTCTGTCTCTTTGGTTGCTTGAGAAAGCACTTTGCTGCGCTTAATGATCATCGCCCATGAGGCAATCGACATACCAAGTAGGATCAGCATGACCATTTTTACCAGCAAGCTGGCTTGCAAAAACAGGTCAAGAATTGAAATATCAGCGGTCACTTCGAGAAAACTCCATATAAATTGCTTGAGGAATCGCAGTCGGTCGCATCCTCTGATTATCGATACATGCTACCTTAACCATTGCTCTACACAATGTTTTACTATCAGGATTGACGATCTCCTGACAGAAGGTCAAAGAGGCCTTCTTGAGTTCAGCGATTGTCGTTCTCACTACGAGCTGATCATCAAGGCGCGCCCCTTGTAAAAAGTCTATGTCCATATGTCGGACTACAAAACCAATGTTTTGTTCCAACAATGCGTGTTGTGATACGCCAACACTGCGAAGCATCTCCGTTCGTGCGCGCTCAAAATATTTTAGATAGTTTGAATGATAAACCACACCACCGGCGTCGGTATCTTCGTAATAAACGGTCACTGGCCATTCAAAGCCATGAGGGGCTGCTTCCACGGTAACACTCTAAAATTTGTACACTTAACGACTACTATACCCCATCTGTGCTGCGGATGTGCACTGGCGAATCGACGATTTCAGAACTTAGACAAAAAAATAGCGCCAACTTATCAAAAGTGGCGCTATTTAAATGATTTTCTGATGGTTTTTCAGGCTAATCTATTACGAAACGTAAATAATCGTTAGGTAAATCAGGATCGACAAACTGAAGTATGGGCTAAACAGAATTTGCCAATACCAGTTGTGTGGTTTGAATGACAAACCAAACACCATGCTTGAGCAAATCGCCCATATCATCAGCGGTGAAATGACTGCATTAAAGCCGCCAATCGCCTCTGAATACGCATGAGGATCCCACATCACCATCGCAACATGGAAAAAACCTAAAACCAGAGATAAGACCCTTAATAGGGTCTTATCCAAAGGGGCATGTATTTTTGCCACCTTTTCAGTGAGATCACTCACTGTCTTTATCCATCATTTCTGAATGCTCTAACCAAAGAGCGTTGATGATACCGAATGCGCAAGCAAGTAGTACACCTAGAATCCATGCGAAATACCACATAGTGATTGCTCCTTAGTAAAGTGAGTTTTTGTTTTCTTCAATGAACTTGCTATCCAAGCGGCCGAACATTTTGTAGTACGTCCACGTGGTGTAGCCAAGAATGATTGGTACCATTACAAATGCAACACCAGTCATTAGGTTCAAAGTCAGTTCAGATGAAGTCGCATCCCACATTGTCAAGCTATGGCTTGGTACGCGGCTTGATGGCATCACGAATGGGAACATTGATAGACCCGCAGTGAAGATGATGCCAGCGTTACCTAGACTTGAGAATAGGAACGCAAAACCACCTTTTTCAAAGCGAGAAGCAACCACAGCTAGCAATGGCATAGCAACACCTAGGATAGGAGCCGCCCACATTGCTGGGTAAGCCTCAAAGTTATTCATCCATGCACCCGCTTCACGAACCACTTCTTTCGTTAGTGGATTCGATGCAGCACCAGTGTCAATCACAGATTTAATAACGTAGCCTTCCATATCTTGGATGAAGAAGCCTGCAGTCACAAACGTCGCAACCGTTAGAAGACCCATGATTTGCGCTACATTACGTGCACGAACATGAACATCATCGGTTGTTTTAATTTGAAGCCAAGCTGCGCCTTGCATCAAAATCATGAACAAGCTAACAAAACCACACAGTAGTGCAAATCCGTTCAATAGACCGAAGAAGTTGCCATGATACGTCGGCATCATGAAATCACTCAGTTCAAACGGTACACCTTGCAGTAAGTTACCAAACGCAACACCGAAGATGATTGGTGGAACGAAGCCACTGATTGAGATACAGATATCCCAAGTGCTACGCCATTTTTTGTCTTCAATTTTTGAACGGTAATCCAGGCCAATTGGACGTAGCCAAAGCGCTGCAAGTGTTAGGATCATCGCTAGGTAGAAACCAGAGAACGACGTTGCGTACACTAGTGGCCATGCCGCGAACAATGCACCACCGGCAGTGATAAGCCAAACTTGGTTACCATCCCAGTGTGGTGCGATCGAGTTGATCATCACACGACGTTCACTGTCGTTCTTACCGATAATAGGTACAAGCGCGCCCACACCCATATCGAAGCCATCCGTAATCGCGAAACCAACCAGAAGCACACCGATCAGTACCCACCAGATGAATCGCAAGATTTCGTAATCAAACATATTCTTTCTCCTTACGCTTCTACTTGGCGACTAACTTTGTCTTCAACAGAGTCAGCGTTTTGCTCGAAGTGATAACGGCCTGTTTTCAGGCTGCTCGGTCCTTTACGTGCGAACTTAACCATTAGGTAAACTTCAGCAATCAAGAACACTGTGTAAAGCGCTAGAATTGCGAATAGCGAAGTCCATATCTCAGCGGCAGTCAAAGCAGATGCGGCAACGTGAACTGGTAGAATCTCACCTACTGCCCATGGTTGACGACCGTATTCAGCGACAAACCAGCCCGCTTCAATTGCGATCCATGGTAGTGGAATACTGAATAGTGCAGCTTTAAGAACCCACGGTTTTTGCTCAATCTTCTGACGGCAAGTTTGTAGGAATGCAGCACCAAAGACGAACAGCATGATGAAACCACATGCCACCATGATACGGAATGACCAGAATAGTGGCCAAACAGTAGGGATTGAATCGTCCGCTGCCGCTTGAATTTGCTCTTCGCTTGCGTCTGTCACTTTGTCAGTGTAACGCTTAAGCAGTAAGCCGTAACCAAGGTCACCTTTCACTTCATCGAAAGCGGCCATGTTTGCTTCAGATTTATCACCTGCGCGCAGTTTTTCTAGCAATTCGTAAGCGTACATACCTGTACGGATACGGTCGACGTGATCATCACGAAGATCGTGCAGACCCGTCACTTGCTCATCGAAAGAACGCGTAGCGATAATACCCATTACGTATGGGATCTTAATCGCGTAGTCGGTTTCCATCGTTTCTTGATTTGGCAGACCAAATAGCGTGAACGCTGCTGGTGCTGGCTCTGTATGCCATTCTGCTTCAACCGCCGCGAGTTTCACTTTTTGAACTTCGCCTAGCTCGTAACCAGATTCATCACCCAGTACGATTGTTGAAAGAATTGCAGCCATACCGAACGAAGCCGCAATCGCAAATGAGCGACGTGCAAAGGCGATATCACGACCTTTAATTAGGTAGTAAGAGCTGATACCAAGAACAAACATTGCACCACATGTGTAGCCAGAAGCTACCGTGTGAACGAATTTAACTTGAGCAACTGGGTTTAATACCACATCAGCAAAGCTCACCATTTCCATACGCATGGTTTCGAAGTTAAATTCTGCGCCAACTGGGTTTTGCATCCAGCCGTTCGCAATTAAAATCCAAAGTGCTGAGAAGTTTGAACCAAGTGCAACTAACCACGTCACCACTAAGTGCTGGCGTTTTGTCAGTCGATCCCAACCAAAGAAGAATAAACCTACAAAAGTGGATTCTAAGAAGAAAGCAACGAGGGCTTCAATGGCCAGTGGTGCACCGAAGATGTCACCTACATAGTGGGAATAGTAAGACCAGTTCGTACCAAACTGGAATTCCATGGTTAGGCCTGTAGCCACACCAAGGGCGAAGTTAATACCAAAAAGCTTACCCCAGAACTTAGTCATGTCCTTATAGATTTGCTTATCGGTCATTACGTACAGTGATTCCATGATGGCAAGCAGAAATGCCATACCTAGGGTCAGTGGTACGAATAGGAAGTGATACATCGCAGTTAAAGCAAACTGCAACCGCGATAGATCAACTATGTCAATCATGGTAACTCCTATGTGTCGGCTGAAAGACACGCTCTACATTAATTGCTTTGGCACCTCAATAGTTGAACAAACTCGAGAGTTGTTTATAAAACATCACTGTTGTTACAAACATGTACCGCAATGGTTAGTTAATTGTTAAGCATCAGCTAATATAGCTATCACTAATATTACTGTGAAAAGACCAATGTTTCAAAAGGTTTATAGCAAAGGTTCGCTTTGATCTGCATCAAGATTAAATTTGCATTTTCGAACAGAAATGCATCAATTTGATCTAAGTCAAGAGTTTAGCAACTATACAAGTGGAAGATGGCAAAAACGCGAAGTTAAACCAAAGACGATCAACATCAATCGTTAACAACCCATCATTTTCAGCTACTTAGAGAGTATTAGGTAAGATTTACTAAATGTGACCTATGCCACAAAGCGCAATTTTGGAAAAGAAAACCAAAACAAACTCACTCAAGTATTCACAATTTATTGTATTTTTTTACGAACACTTGAGTGGATGCGATCAAATCGGTAATCAAAGTTTACTTATCGATTCCGAAGTGTAAGTAAGCGCGATCGGTGGCAATTCGTCCACGCGGGGTACGTTGGAGGTAGCCTTGCTGAATAAGATAAGGCTCTAGTACATCTTCGATGGTGTCTTTTTCCTCACCAATCGCAGCTGCCATATTGTCCAAACCTACCGGGCCACCACCAAATTTTTCCATAATCGCCAACAATAGCTTTCTATCCATGTAGTCAAAGCCTTGTGCGTCGACGTCGAGCATATTGAGTGCTTTGTCTGCGATGTCAGGGCTAATATGACCGTCCCCTTTCACTTCAGCATAGTCTCGTACACGACGTAGTAAGCGGTTGGCAATCCGCGGTGTGCCGCGAGCACGGCGCGCAACTTCAAGTGCGCCTTCCGATTCCATCGACAAGCCTAAGCAATCGGCGCTGCGTTGAACGATGTGCTGTAGATCCGGTACTTGGTAATACTCTAGTCGCTGCGTAATACCAAAACGGTCACGTAATGGGGAGGTCAGTGAGCCAGCACGCGTAGTGGCGCCAATTAAGGTAAAAGGCGGTAAATCAATTTTGATTGAGCGCGCGGCCGGGCCTTCACCAATCATGATGTCTAACTGGTAGTCTTCCATCGCCGGATAAAGGACCTCTTCAACCATTGGGCTGAGGCGGTGGATTTCGTCGATGAACAGCACGTCATTTTCTTCAAGGTTAGTCAACAATGCCGCCAAATCACCCGCTTTTTCTAACACAGGGCCAGAAGTGGTACGAATATTTACGCCCATTTCATTCGCAACAATGTTAGCCAAGGTGGTTTTGCCCAAACCCGGAGGACCAAAAATCAGCAAATGGTCCAGTGGCTCATTGCGTAATCTTGCAGCTTGAATGAAGATCTCCATCTGGTCACGGACATGATCTTGACCACGATAGTCTTCCAACTTTTTCGGACGGATCGCACGGTCAATAACGTCTTCATCACGAAAAATCGGGCTATCGGGTGCAATTAAACGGTCTGCTTCAATCATGAATTATCCCCGTTACACCATCGATTTTAGAGCATCTTTGATCAGCTCTTCACTGGTCATGCCTGGCTTCATCACTTGAGAAACCACTTTAGATGCTTGTACTGGTTTATAGCCTAATGAAAGTAGTGCACTCACTGCTTCTTCTTCTGCGTTGCTTTGAGACGAACCGGTACTGTTATCCAACGGTGCTGCGTCGGTAAATGGGGTAAACAAGTCACCCGCGCTCCAACCTTTAAGGCGGTCTTTCATTTCAACCACTAGGCGCTCTGCCGTCTTCTTGCCGACACCCGGCAATTTAACCAAGGTTGAAATATCTTCACGCTCGACACTGGCAACAAACTGAGTGGCCGTCATACCTGAAAGAATGCCTAAACCAAGCTTTGGCCCTACGCCGTTGGCTTTAATAACTTCGCGGAACAACGCTCGCTCCTTCACGGTATTAAAACCATAAAGTAACTGCGCATCCTCACGCACCACAAAATGCGTATAGATAATCGCTTCTTCACCGATGTTGGGTAACTCGTAAAAACAACTCATTGGCATTTGTACTTCATAGCCAATGCCATTGACTTCAATCAGGAGTTCAGGAGGTTGCTTTTCCAGCAGAATGCCGCGGAGACGTCCAATCACGGTAGGTACCTAGTGTAATAAAGTTTGGTTTGATAATAATAAATAACTGGATGGATAGCCAGTAAAAACTGGCTATCGAGCAAGGTTCAAAAATGCACTTAACGGTAACGACCCCGTCGGGCACTGGTTGCTTTGCCCGCTAAGGCGACTAAGGTTTTATTGGTATTGGCATGACAAATTGCGACACCCAAAGCATCCGCCGCATCCGCTTGTGGGCATGCAGGCAATTTGAGCATCTGCTTCACCATGTGTTGCACTTGTTGTTTATCTGCGCCACCGGTGCCCGTCACGGCTTGTTTAATTAGCCTTGCTGCGTATTCATACACCGGTAAATCCGCGTTAACGGCAGCCACAATCGCGCTACCGCGGGCTTGTCCTAACTTTAACGCTGAATCGGCATTTTTCGCCATAAACACTTGTTCAATCGCGAATACATCCGGCTGAAACTGAGTAATGATTTCCGTCACGCCAGCGTAAATTTGTTTAAGTCGGCCGGGCAACTCTTTTTCCGAAGTGCGGATACAGCCACTGCCCAAATATTGCAGATGACGCCCCTGCTGCCGAATCACACCGTAGCCGGTAATGCGTGAACCTGGGTCAATCCCCAAGATAATAGACATACTAAAACCTAATCAATGCCTTACTTTGGCGCCTAGTGTATAGCAGGCATCACAGATTGGCGAGTTTAACCCACGGTAAGTATGGCGCGTGCTGACAATCCTGACTCGAGGGTAATTTCGAATGCCTGGATGGGCTGTTGATTGAGCTTTTCTCCGGTCCAAAAGTCATGCCAATCAACAGGATGGTCAGCCGCTAAGGTAACCTCTCGTGCCGGTTGTTGGTAATTGAACAAACAATGAAGATCGTTGTTCGCGGTTAAGGCTAATGAACCATGTTGAAGGTTTAGCGTAGAAAACCGGACCGCCTCTTGGTTGTGTTGCAGGCGAATAATTAATTTGTCGATGCTTTGCTTAGCAAATGCGGTCATCTCATCCAGCGGGTCGCCCAAGATCAATACGCCCGCACACGCGAGATGAACTGTGCGATGAAAATCGTAATATTTACGCTCAGTACCTTGGTTCGGTAGTGAAATAAGCACCAGGCTATCAGGATCAACTTTCCACAAACGGCGATGCTGCCAACTGCGCAGCAATACCTCTTTGGCATGTTGTTCAAAGCGCCGTTCATCACGGACTACCTCAGCGCCAATCCCCATCACATCAACCATACCTAATGACGGCCAAAGCGGCGCATGATTAGCCATTACAATGGCACTATCAGCAGCATCAGTGATGGCTTGCATCCCCATTCTATAAGCTTCAACCCCAGTCAAACCAGTTTGCGAACGCTGAGCTTTGATTGCGCCCCAGTAACAAGCATCGAGTTTGAAAAGTTCAATTCCCCACTCTACCCGCATATAACGCACGACTTTCCCAATGTGTTCTTGCACATCAGGATTGGTCATATCAAGTATGTACCATGGCGTTGAATGCCATCCAGCATGAGTGATCTCTTCCGCTTTGAGTGGGCGATCTGCTTCGTTCTTCACAAACCAATCAGGGTAATGTTTAAACAACTCGGATTGCTGCTGAGCAATAAAAGGCGCGAGCCAAATTGCTGGCTTTTTACCAGCAGCGCGGATCTGCTTAATCTGCTGTTTGACATCAATGCCACCGAGCTCTGACGGCGTGAGCCAATCACCGATCGCCGCTTGATAACCCTCATCAATCAAGACGTACTCAACCGCATTCGACAGGGTGGGCAAAGCATTTAAATTCGCTTGAAGTTGGCGATCGTTAACCGCCATATCATAAGCGTGGTGACCGCTCCATCCAATTGGAGCTGCACTGCTGTTCTGTCGGCGTGGCGGATGTTGTACCGCGAGGCGGTCGGCATATTGAGCATAGAGATCCTGCAAGTTGGCCGATTGTAATACCAACACTGATTCCAATTGACTGCTGCTCCAATCTTGCGGATACGTGTTTTCGCCATCAAGATAGGCACTTAGCTTATGGATACCGTTCATCTCACTAAACTGAAAATAACCCGAAAAACGATGACAAGAAGTGAAACCAAACAAGGTGTAGCCAAGTGAGTCAGAGACGATCACATGATTATAGAATCGCTTCGCTTCTGAACGAGGGTAGAGACGGTAGGTCGAACTATTATCTTGGCCCAGTCCAATATCACGTAAGTCCTCTAACCGACCACAAACTTGGCTGTGCATTTGAAAACCGTCACCATAGAGAATGGCTTGCGGTTCGATGTGGTAATCAAGAGAAAACAGCAAATACCGCTCACTGACACGATCATTGGAAAGACCAATGTAAGTAAAGTGGACCTCATGATTGTCGTAAGTCGCCAGAACATCCTTATTGGCGATATGCAGATCCAGCATTCCATCAATGGTAATTCGCTTCTGCATCTTTCTTCCCTATTACAATCACTGCAACGAAAAACTCAGTATTTGCCAAGCTTGTTTATAAACAGCATTACAACACCGCCAAACCATGAAATCTATGTTGGTTTAGATCAAGACTGTTAGTCCAATCACGTTTTGCTGTTTATGGTCATTTGGTACTAGATACTTCACCTAATAGAGCGAATGCATTTTAGACAGACATAAAAAAACCAGCCCGAAGGCTGGTTTTTGTGTTTCGCTATCGCGGGTTAACTAATGATTAGTTAACTTCGATTGGGCCACCGAATGAAGTTACTGGTGGTACTTTGCCTTTGAACTTCTCAAAATCAACGATACAAGTGTTTGCAGACGTTGCTTGAGCTAGCTCAGAAGAACCGATATCTAGCGTTAGTGTGTTTGGATCGCCGTAGGTGTCGATAGCACCGATCTTCTCACTTAGAGGACCGTACCATGCACCTTCTTCGATACGAATTACACCACGTGGGTAGCTGTCTGTTAGTACAGCACCAGCCATTAGCTGACCACGGTCGTTAAATACGCGTACCAAGTCACCGTCTTTGATGCCTTTAGCTTTAGCATCTAGCGGGTTGATGTAAACCGGCTCACGACCTTGAACGGTGTAAGTAGCACGGAATTCATCAGACTCACACATTTGTGAGTGCAAACGCTTGTCTGGGTGACAAGATTGCAGCCAGTACGGGTGTTTATCTGAACCAGGGCCACCGTGTGAACGTTCTGTCTTTTCAAACCACATTGGGTGCTCTTGACAGTGTTCGTAACCGTAACGACCGATCTTACGAGAAGTGATCTCGATAAAGCCTGAAGGCGTACCTAGTGGGTTGATCTCAGGATCTTGGCGGAAATCCGCGTGACGAACCCAAGGTTTACCAACACCAAAATCTAGAACGCTCTGTTCCCAGAACTCAGCAAATTCTGGCATTTCAAACTTACCAGCGTTCGCTGCTTTACAATCGTTGTATAGGCTTTGAATCCATTCCATCTCACTCATGCCACGAGTGTACTCGTCGCGACGACCAAAGCGTTGAGTTAGCTCACTCATGATTTGGAAGTCTGTCTTAGATTGGAATAGTGGATCCACTAGACGGTGCATCGCAACCAAACCTTTGTTTGAGTACGAACCGTATACGTCGATATCGTTACGTTCCCACTGAGTACATGCTGGAAGCACGATATCAGAGAAACGACACGTCGCCGTCCACGCAAATTCAATCGTTACTACCGTTTGAAGCTTCATAAATGCTTTCTTCATACGGTTGCGGTCTTGGTGGTGGTGCCATGGGTTACAACCCGAGATTACCATCATCTTGAAGTCTGGAAGCTTCACTTTACCGCCGTTGTAACGGATCTCTTTACCTGGTTCAAGTAGACAGTCGATCCAACGCGCAACAGGGATTGTGCGGCTGTAACCGTTAAAGTCGTTGTTGTCCCATTTTGGCTTCATACCTGTATCTAGGTTACGAGGGAAACCTCCAGGGCCAGCAAAACCAGTTGATGGAACACCGATACTTGAGTAGTGGTGACCGTAAGAGATACCGCCGCCAGGTAGACCGATTTGACCAACCATTGCTGCAACAACTGCTGCAGCCCAGTATGGCTGCTCACCGTGCTCTTGACGTTGAATACACCAACCCATCAGGATCTGTGTACGACCGTTCACTAGCATGCGAGCAAATTCGCGGATCTTGTCAGCTTTAACGCCACAGATCTCTTCCGCCCACTCAGGAGTCTTAACAACTTTATCTTTGGTTTCGCCTTGAACGTAACCGATGAAGTCTTCAAAACCTAGACAGTAAGTTGCGATGAACTCTTTGTCGTATAGGTTTTCATTATAAAGCACATGAGCTACTGCTAGCATGAACGCTACGTCTGTCATTGGGTTGATGTACAGGTGATCGTTCTCTAGGTAACGCTGAGTTTTGTTCTTCACTGGGTCAACTGAAAGAACGTTGATTTCACCTTTGGCTACTTTCTCTTTCAGTTGTGCAAGGTATGCAAATGACTCGTGCGTTTCACAGTTCCAACCTACTTGTAGGTTTTTCACTGGATCGTTTGCCCAAAGTACGATGTTGTCTGAGTTCTCAAGAATTTCAGACCAAGAAGTACCTTGTGCATAAACTTCAGTCGAGCCTAGTACATAAGGCATGATGGTTTGACCAGCACCCGTTGAGTAGTCGCCTACTTTGGTGATGAAGTTACCATGCATACCTACCGCACGTTGCATGTGCGCAGTACAGTTGTTGAATGAACCTGTTTGGTTCCAACCTGTTTGACCTGCGTGCAGAGCCCACGGACCGTAATCTTTTTGAACGCGCTCTAGTTCACGGTAGAACAAGTCTAAAGCTTCATCCCAAGTTACACGGATAAAACGGTTGTTACCGCGAGTTTCAGCGCTGTATTTGTGCTTCTTCAACCAATCTAGACGCACCATTGGGTAACGTACACGTGATGGGCTGTAGATAATGCCTTTAATACCGTTCAACATCTCAGTTGGGTTTTTATCTAGTTCAATTGGTTTGATCTCTTGAACTTTACCCGCGTAGATGTGGGCGCGGAACGCGCCCCAGTGAGAACCGGTTACTTTCCAAGTACCCGTGGTCTCAGCAGCACTAGCTGAAGCTGATGCTAACAGGCTAGGACCGATTACTGACGCAGCACTTGTTGTTGCTACGCCCTTAAGAAAACTTCTTCGTGTAATTGCCATTTAAATTACTCCATCCGACGCGTATTAGTGGTGACCTTCAGCAAAATCTGAAGAGTGCATCTGTAGGTACTTCAAGATCAATGCTTCACTATCGGTATCTAGGTTAACGAACGCAAGCATACCGTCGAACATACCAGGCCAAGTGTTCGCATCGAAGTGCGCTTCAGCTGGTTGGGTGTGACATACTGAACAGTTTGTTTTGTACGCTTCAGCCGATTTTTCCCATACAGGAGTGATGTCGTTCAGCATAGATTCTTTCTTAATCCATACTTTTGCCGCCACTTTTTCCCATGGAAGACCGGTTAGTTCATCCACTTTTTTCTCGCCAGTGGTTACTACGTTGCTGTCAGTTGATGCTTCTTTAAGTAGAGACGCAACTGCAATGTTTTTACCGAAATCAGCTTGGATTACGCGACCAAAGCCTTTCGCTTTGCGCCAGCCGTCGATTTCAACTTCAGCGTAGTCGCCTTTGTCAGCAATCACTTTTACAATCGATGCTGGATTCAGAAGACCTGCTTCTTTCTCACCTTTATCATCGAAGTAAATTGGAAGGTGACGAACGCTTACCAATTCTTGACCTACATCGTAGTTAGTGTTTGAAGTCAAGCCTTCAAGATCACCAACGATACCACCGATGCTATCCATACCCGCAGGTAGGTTGTGTGCGATACCTTTATGGCAATCAACACAGCTTTGATCTTTTTCTGCCGCTTGTTTCATTTGGATACGAGCAGTCGGAGACATTTGCTCAAAATCCATTGAATCGTAGTTGTGACAGTTTTTACACTCTAGAGATTTGTTTGCAGAGAAACGATCCCATTCGTGTTTAGCAAGTTCGATACGACGCTCTTCGAAAACACCCGGTTCGTCGTAGTTGCCAAATACTTGTGCAAATACTTCTTTAGAAGCTTGCATCTTACGTGCGATCTTATCTGTCCAGTTATGTGGAACGTGACAGTCTGGACACGTAGCACGAACACCTGAGTGGTTTTTCCAGTGCACTGTGTCTTGAAGCTCTACATACACGTTGTCACGCATTGTGTGACAGCTAATACAGAATTTTTCTGTATTGGTATGTTCTAGTGCCGTGTTAAAGCCACCCCAGAAGATAACACCAGCGATAAAGCCGCCCATTGTCAGCACACCTAGGCTGATATGAACCGCAGGACGCGACATGGTGCGCCACAGTTTAATAATCATACTCTTCATGATTTGCTCTCTTAAAATTCTTATATAGAAGTGTCGTTGTGAGCCAAGGCTTACATGCCATGCACGCCAGGAGGACCAAAGAAGAACACTTGCAGTGCCCAAACGATAAATCCGTAACCGCCTACGAATGCGACACTAAGAATTGGAAAGAGAATCACTGTGATGAAGAGGAAAGATTTCCACTCCAACGAAAGCTTCTCGCCTTTTTCAATTTTGTTAACATCACTCATACATTTGCCTATTGTGTATTTAGTGTTTTTGGTTAGCCCTAAAAATGGGACTATTTGTTTTACTGTTTCTAAGGAAAATTCTAGACCATATTCTTTGTAGGGTTCAATCAATTACTCCTTTAGAAACGGCGTTATTGCATACTTTTTTGAGCTGATACAGATATGTGTTTAATTAAGGATTCATGTGAAAATATGCATGAACTTATGTAAAAATATTAATGGGTTTAATGTCGGAAATTTATAACATTTTTAGCCAATATCAAGCGCTCCGCATTCTCAATTTTAGCTCAAATTTGGCTATTATTTACCCATAATGTTGCATTTGCGTTAACGAAAGGATAATTAAAAAACCTGAAGATATCATTACTTTAATCGTATTTAAGTACGCCTTACATCACCAAATAAGGTAGACTAACCTCGTCATTTGGAGAGGTATTATGGCATCAGTCGTCGACATCCCTTGGGTAACGCTTACCCTCTTTTTATCTACTCTTTTAATCCCGATAATGATCAGTCGGCAGCTACAGTTATGCATCGAAAAAGAACTGTTTGTCAGTATAGGTCGAATGTTTGTTCAACTGTTCTTAGTTGGCCTATACCTTGAATATCTATTTCAAATTAACAGTCTCACCATCAATTTAGCTTGGCTATTAGTGATGCTTTTGATTGGTGCGAGTGCCATTGTTAGTAAAACAAACCTACCGAAAAAAATGTTGCTTTTACCTACCGCATTGGGCCTATTGATCGGTTTATTGCCTATATTGGCCTTGATCTGCTTGACTGTGATCCGCCCTACACCTGTTTACAATGCTCAATACCTAATCCCCCTCGCAGGCATGTTACTAGGCAACTCACTCAGCGGTAACATTGTCGCGCTCCAAAATCTATTCTCCAGCTTTGAACAACGTAAAGCGGAATACGAAGGCGCGATTGCGCTTGGTGCGTCACCAAAATTTGCCAGTTTACCTTTTGTTCGTGAAGCGATTCAAAAGTCTCTCGCGCCCTCTCTCGCAAGTATGAGCACCATGGGCATTGTTACTTTACCCGGCATGATGACAGGACAAATTTTGGGCGGGGCAAGCCCAATGATCGCCATCAAATACCAGCTAATGATCATGGTGGCTATTTTTGTTGTGTTATCGATTTCAACTACGGCAACCTTATCGCTAGCGGTACGCATATGCATCAATAACAACGGTCGCATACTGGCCAAGCCGCACAACAATTAACCTACAAATCACTTTACCCACCAGCAATTTAAGATCTTATCCACAGAATCTGTGGATAACACTGTAGGCAGTTATTTAACATCGCGAATTTTCATTACAATCCATGTCATCGTTGCGTAAAAAACCACCACTACACTTTCACTCTGTCGGCAAGAATTGCCATTAGAGAGATCTGAGGTGAGGGAAAATTAATGCAACTTGAAATACCAGTGCAGTCACGTTGTTATACCACCCATGGTAACCGTATGTACGATTGCCAGAGCCAACGACAAGACCAACGTAATTGGCTGATTGATAAACCTAAGGAAGTGCCTCTTTTCCAATGGGAGGATATTAATACCAATCAACATCACTCTCTGATCATCTAAGCGGTTTAACCTCTATTCATTCCAATCTCTAAAGGATTTGTCTTGCCCAAATTTCTAACGCTTTGCGAATCCTGATGGGAATGAGCCATGGATGTAACTGATAGATGTTGTCGCGATAAATAAAAAGGCCCGCAATGCGAGCCTTCAAATAAAAGATGGTGAAACAATATCAATGTTGATCATCACGCAGATAAATCAACCAGTACCACATGCCAACAAATACGCCGCCACCAATGATGTTACCCAAGGTCACGGGGATCAGGTTGTTGATGATAAAATCAACCATATTCAGATCGGCATAGTCGGCGATATTCGCACCAGTCATCTGCCAAAATTCCGCTGGCGCAAAATTCTTGATACCAATTGCCATCGGTACTTGGAACATATTCGCAATACAGTGCTCAAAACCCGCAGAAACAAACATCGCGACAGGCAGAATCATCACCATGATCTTATCGGTCAATGTACGCCCACTGAAGGTCATCCAGACAGCAATACACACCAGCACATTACACATTATGCCCAGTGCAACTGCAGGCAAAAAGCCGTGATGTAATTTATGTTGGGAGATCGCCATGGCGTTTAACCCAACTTGGCCGTGATCGAACATGTACTGCTTGGTCATCAGCATACAGCCAACCAGAAGTACCGCTCCAATCATGTTACCTACGTAGACGACGCACCAGTTCTTAAACAACATTCCCCAAGAAATCTTGCCGCTAGCACGGGCAACGAGAGTCAATACCGAACTGGTAAATAATTCACCACCCGTTACAACAACGAGAATCAGACCAAGGCTAAACGCAATACCTCCTATGAGGCGCGTCATACCCCAAGCCATCTCCGATGTTCCGGTAGTGACCGTTGTATAAAAAATAAAGGCGATGCCAATATGAATACCGGCAGAGATTGCGAGTAAAAAAGACTTTACGGGATCTTTGGTTGCTTTGCCTAGGCCAATTTCAGCAGCGCGCTCAGCCATTTGTGGCGGCAATAAAGAGTCAAATTGATTAAGATTCATAGTCGTAGCGTAACAATTTGATGCAGGGATTGGAGGCCGCGGATAATCCCCCTAATTAAAAACAAATTCAAGTACTAATTTTTGAGTTAACTTAAAATGTTTTAAATGTGATTTAAAGCAAGATTTTAATCTGTCACCAATACTATAAAAATTGGTAAATTTATCTAATAGAATTCGCAATAAGCCGAACAAAATCATACTATTACCTTATTGTTCGATTTATTTTCTGGCATTTTTTCCTGTATAGGCTAATTTTTCATATTAATAGTATTTGTTATGCAAAAATCTTCTTTTTTGGGCTGCCTAACAATTCTTATCGTAGAGCATTGTTTCTAAGCCGTATTAGCAGTACTTTTAGAGTACCCCGTAACACAAGATCGCGAATTGGAAATAAACCTCCTCGTGACGGTATATGGGTGTTGGTACTAATTATAAGGAACAAACCATGAAATACTTGCCAGAATATTTATCAGAACTTAATTTGCTACTGCAATTCGACATTAGTAGCTCAGCTACTGGCATTAAAGTTCATAGCGATGCATCAGAAGATATGCAGTCAGCTGTGAAACGTTTATTTGACAAGGGACTTTGCACCCTACCAGACGGTGGTTACTTGACCGATGAAGGTATCGAAGTAGCCGAAAACGCAGACAGAATTTTGCGCGTATTAAGCACTCAAAAGTAATCCGCAAAAAAAGAGCACCAAGGTGCTCTTTTTTAATCACTGTACTTTATTGCCACATCTTGACTTACGGCTTCTACCGTATTACAGCGCAGCTTTGTGACCAAATATTGCACGATATGGCTGCAGGCGATCATAGCACCAGTTAAAACCCGTCGCGTAGAAAAAGAAGAAGACTAAGAATCCAGCTTCTAGTAATAACGCCGCCCCTAGACCAATTTGTAAAAACCATGCAATGGTCGGTACCGATAAGAAAATTAACCCTCCTTCAAAACCAAAGGTATGGCCAATTCGTAGTGCCAATGAGCGATTTGCTCGCTCACTGCCAAACCAGCGGTCAAACAAGATATTGTAGAAGTAGTTCCACACCACAGTGAACAGACTTAAACCAACACCAACAATGGCCAAATCGCCTGTTGTCTTGCCCGTAATCAAAGCGGTGGTTGGAATGATAATCGCCAGTGCAATCATTTCAAAACTCACAGCATGGAAGATTCTTTCTTTAGTTTGCATGAGATAACTCTTTGTTCATTTTCCGATGGCGCTCATTTTCATCTACAATTAAGATATTAAAAAGTTAGTTACCATCAGTAAAAGTGATATGTTTAGTATTGAGCAACTCGAAGCGTTTGTGACCACAGTGGAACAAGGATCTTTTTCTGCCGCGGCTCGAAAGCTCCATAAGGTACAATCCGCCATCAGCCAGCATGTGATGAATATTGAGATAGATTGCGGCTTTGAACTTTTCGATCGCAGCTCACGTTATCCCAAACTCACCTTACATGGGCAACGTCTGCTGCCCTACGCCAAAGCCTCTCTGATTCAACATCAGCGCTTGCTGAACTGCGCCCAACAACTAGAGCATACTGATTTTCAAGACATTACCTTAGCACTTGATGAAGGTATTCCAATGACACAGCTGTCAGCTGCGCTCACTGCCGTATGCGAACGCTACCCTACATTAAGGTTTGAGTGTTTGACCGCTTCAAGCATCGATATTATTGCCCTTGTCAAACAACAGCGTGCCACGATGGGGATTATGTTTAATGAGGTGTCACTGGACGATAATATCGACTTTGAGGGGCTTGGCAGTGTCGAGTTTGATGTGTATGTGGCAAGCCATCACGCTTTGGCTCAGGAGACTGTGCCACACCTTGATATGCTTAGATTGCACCGACAAATCGTGATACGGTCTAAATCGAGCGAAATGAGCAGCTTTCAACATGCACACAGCCCAGAAGTCTGGTTCGCTGATAGCCACTATATTTTACTTGAACTGATCAGTAGTGGTTTTGGCTGGGGGATGTTGCCAAAGCACATCGCACTGCCTGCATTGGAAAGCGGTAAATTGATTCAATTACGTTCTCAATTCGAAAATTTATCATGGCATGCCAATATCGATGTGATCCAACATCAAGCGGTTAGCCATTGCCCCGCGCACAGCTTTATGCGCCATCAATTGCGAATGTTGCTCAACGCAGAAAAACAAAGCTAAACGGAGGTGAATGATGAAACAGATAGGGATCATTGGTGGAGGATGGCTTGGTCAGCCTCTTGCGCAGTTTTTAGCAAATTTAGGCCATGTCGTTACCGTCAGCAAGACAACGTCACAAGGCTGTAAGGCATTAACTGAACTAGGCTTTGATAGCATAAAACTCAATTTGGAAGATGATCTGCAAAATAATCTTCAGATCTTGAAACCGCTGCAACTTGATATATTGATTGGCTGTTTCCCTCCTGGATTTCGTCGAGGAAAAGGCCGTGAATATGCAGAATATTGGCATAAACTGGTTAGCATCGCGCTACAACTAAAGGTGCAGAAAGTAGTCATGGTAAGCTCAACAACGGTCTACCCTGATTGCGCTGGCATCATGCATGAAGAACAAGCCACGATCGAATTAGCTGCACACAACGAAGCATTTTCCGACAATGCCAAAATCATGCTGGAAGCGGAACAAACACTCATCGATAGTGGCTTAGAGTACGCGATTGTCCGTTGTAGTGGCTTACTGGGTCCCAACCGAAATCCGGCCAACTTTGCAAGTAAGCTGCGCCAAGTTAGCGATCGCGCGCCCGCCAACATGCTGCATCAAATTGACGCGGTTGGCGCGGTAAGTTTTGCTGCCTTAAATCTTTCCGCCGATGTGGTCAATGCCACCACCCCTAACACCACCAACAAGGCTGAGTTTTATCAAACGGCGCTGCAACGTGCCGGTCGTGATGAAGCGCTTCCTCCCATCGTGCATAATGAAGACAAGCTGGTGAGCGCAGACAAGATCTGTCAGCTTGGTTATCGTTTTCACTTCCAACATACTCTAGAGCTATTGTAAGGAAAGGTATAGTGAGCACTAACATCCCGCTGTTCCGCCACATTGATACTCTGTGGCAATATATGCAACTCGACCACGATCTCACGCCTGCCGATTGTATCTTTGTCTTAGGCAGCAATGACCCAAGGGTTGCCGAGCTCGCCGCGCAGATTTATCGACAAGGCTTGGCCGGAAAAATTCTCTTTTCCGGTGGTTTTGGTCGCTTAACCGAGGGCGTTTTTACCCAAAGTGAAGCCGAAACCTTTGCCGCCATCGCCCAAGATCTTGGCGTGCCTGCAGAAGACATTATCATTGAAAAGCACTCAACCAATAGCGGTGAAAATGTGTTGTTCAGCGCTCAGCGTCTACAAGAATTAAAGCTGAATTTTACCCGTTTCATCTTGGTACAAAAGCCTTATATGGAACGACGAGCCTATGCAACGTTCCTCAAACAATGGCCCTTGCCAGTTGAGCATGTCACGGTAACCTCGACCAAGCATAGTTTTAGCGACTACTTTACTGAAGAGATTGATTTATTTACCGTGCTCGAAGCCATGATGGGCGACTTTGAGCGAATTAAGAGCTATCCAGCTAAAGGTTTTCAAATAGAGCAACCCGTCCCCGCAGAGGTCGATGACGCTTATCAGGCTATTCGTCAGTCGTTGGCGTTATAATCTCTACTCGATACGCACGCATCATACGCACACAGTAAAAAGCCAGAGCATTTGCTCTGGCTTTGGTTTTTATACTGGTGTGAATTTAGTGAGCAACAGCCTCTTTCTCTTGATCAAAGAAGAACTCAAGTTCGTCATCTTTCAAGGTCACTTTCACTGAGCCACCATCCACTAATGCACCGAACAACAGCTCGTTCGCCAGTGGTTTTTTCAGTTTATCTTGGATCACACGTCCCATTGGACGAGCACCCATCGCTTTATCGTAGCCTTTCGCCGCCAACCACTTACGCGCCTCATCAGACACTTCCATTGATACACCACGAGCATCCAACTGTGCTTGCAGCTCAACAATGAATTTATCCACCACTTGATGAATAACCTCTTCATCTAAGCTGTTGAACCACATAATGTTGTCTAAGCGGTTACGGAATTCTGGCGTGAATACCTTCTTAATTTCCGCCATCGCATCTGGGCTGTGATCTTGTTGCACCAGGCCGATAGAACGTTTTTCCGTTTCCTGTACACCAGCGTTGGTTGTCAGTACCAAAATCACGTTGCGGAAGTCAGCTTTACGACCATTGTTATCTGTCAGCGTACCGTTATCCATCACTTGCAGCAGCAAGTTAAAGATGTCTGGGTGGGCTTTTTCAATTTCATCGAGCAAGACAACTGAATGAGGGTGTTTTAGTACCGCATCCGTCAACAAACCACCTTGATCATAACCAACATAGCCCGGAGGCGCACCGATCAAGCGACTCACAGAGTGGCGCTCGCCATACTCCGACATGTCGAAACGTAGCAGTTCAATACCCAATAGTTTCGATAGCTGTACCGTGACTTCCGTTTTACCCACACCGGTTGGACCGGCGAAAAGGAATGAACCCACAGGCTTGTTGTCAGCGCCCAAACCAGCACGCGTTAACTTGATCGCTTCAGTCAGCACTTCGATGGCATTGTCTTGGCCGAATACCATCATCTTCATTTTCTGCTCTAGTGTTTGTAGCACTTCTTTGTCAGACGATGAAACTGATTTTTCAGGAATACGTGCCATCTTAGCGACCATCGCTTCGATATCCGCTACGCCTACCGTTTTCTTACGACGACTTGCTGGTGCTAAACGGCTGCGCGCGCCGGCTTCATCAATGACATCAATCGCCTTATCGGGCAAATGACGCTCATTAATGTATTTCGCTGATAACTCAACTGCAGCACGAAGCGCTTTGTTGGTGTAACGAACTTCATGGTGCGCTTCGTATTTTGGTTTCAAACCCATCAAGATCTTAGTCGTATCATCCAGCGATGGTTCAACTACATCAATTTTTTGGAAGCGACGCGCTAAGGCACGCTCTTTCTCAAAAATGTTGCTGTACTCTTGGTAAGTGGTTGAGCCAATACAACGTAACTTACCGCTGCTCAGTAGAGGTTTGATCAAGTTCGCCGCATCCACTTGGCCACCTGACGCAGCACCAGCACCGATAATAGTGTGGATTTCATCGATAAATAGAATCGCGTCTTCTTCTTTTTCCAGCTGTTTCAAAATCGTTTTAAAACGTTTTTCGAAATCACCACGATACTTAGTTCCGGCGAGTAGCGAACCAATATCCAGCGAGTAAATTACGC
Organism: Vibrio sp. N418; assembly: GCF_000222565.1. NCBI lineage: Bacteria > Pseudomonadati > Pseudomonadota > Gammaproteobacteria > Vibrionales > Vibrionaceae > Vibrio > Vibrio sp. N418. The sequence goes on along the minus strand of NZ_AFWD01000016.1, from coordinate 12,287 downwards.
TGTCTTTAATGATTTCTGGTACTTGGCCTTCCACAATACGCCAAGCTAAACCTTCCGCAATGGCGGTTTTACCAACGCCAGCCTCACCCACCAGCAGCGGGTTGTTTTTACGACGTCGACATAAAACTTGAACCGTACGCTCGAGCTCTTTATCACGACCAATCAAGGGATCGATTAGACCCTGTTTCGCCGCTTGGTTAAGATTTTGTGCAAAGCTCTCTAAACGCTCTTCACCATTCGCTTCCTCAACCGGAGCATCACTGCCAAAGGAATCAGATGACGGCTCATCGTTTGAGCCACTGCCCTTAGTAATGCCGTGAGAAATAAAGTTAACAATATCCAAACGACTTACGTCGTTTTTCTTTAAAAGGTAAGCGGCATGCGACTCTTGCTCACTGAAGATCGCGACCAGCACATTCGCCCCCGTCACTTCGCTGCGTCCTGACGATTGAACATGGAAAACGGCACGTTGCAGTACGCGCTGGAAACTCAAGGTTGGTTGCGTCTCTCGTGTTTCATCGTTTTCAGGAATAAGAGGCGTAGTTTGATCGATAAATACATCAAGCTCGTTGCGAAGTGCATCAATGTCAGCTTGACAAGCCGTGAGGGCATCTCGCGCTGCATCGTTTTCTAACAATGCCAACAGGAGGTGCTCGACCGTCATAAACTCATGTCGTTTGTCTCGGGCACGAGCGAATGCGCCATTGAGACTCGATTCTAATTCTTTATTCAGCATAGGGACCTCCTCAAAGAACAATTCAAATTGTTCGATCAAGCGTTAAGCTTGTTCCATAGTGCAAAGCAGCGGGTGTTCATTTTCCCTTGAATACATTGTAACTTGCGCTACTTTGGTTTCTGCTACTTCAGCAGTAAAGGTGCCGCAAATTGCTTTCCCTTCATAGTGAATCTGGAGCATGATCTGCGTTGCTTTGTCGATATCCATTGAAAAGAAACGCTCAAGAATTTCAATTACAAAGTCCATCGGTGTGTAGTCATCATTATTTAAAACAACGTGATACATAGATGGTGGTTTAACTTCTGTTTTTTCTAACTCCAGAAGATCTGAGTCTGGAGTTACCCATTCAAAATGCTTGCTCATGATTTGTATTGTCTAGACAGTTTCATTAGTTACTTTAACATTCCGTTATACGGAATAAATGGATGGATCTCTTAGTAAGAGCAAAAAACGTTTGCAGTTAAAAACCCCATACTTAGAGACTAATGCAGCAATGGGATCGCTGCAAATAAAAGATTTCCTTGTAGAGATAAATACTTAACAACTGACTAAAAACGCATCTAAAGTCACTAAATTCATTCAAACTTTCATGTCACCGTCGTGAAAACGGTTATTAAAATGTAAAAGATGAAGCGCGAATGTGTGTAAATATTTAGCAAGTAATACCTTTTTACTATTGACTGTACTCTATCATTGACTACTCTGGAAAAATAGTGGCTTAAAATTTCGGCAGCGCCTGAATGGATATTCACTATCATATTGACGTACTGGAGTGCGTCAGTTTCACAACGTTAAGTAAAAAATGCATGAGGGATGTATAGCATGGCTACAGGTACAGTAAAATGGTTTAACAACGCCAAAGGATTTGGGTTCATCTGTGCGGAAGGGGATGATAGCGACGTATTCGCACACTATTCCACGATCCAAATGGATGGCTATCGTACTCTGAAAGCTGGCCAACAAGTTTTTTTCGAAGTAGAAGAAGGTCCTAAAGGCTACCACGCAAGTATCGTTACTCCGCTGGAAGCTCAACTAGCAAAATAGTCGCTGCCGATGTAATGATTTAATAGAAGAAAAAAACCCGCCTTTGGCGGGTTTCTTATTCATTATCATCACTAGCGTAACGAACTAGCCATTGATAATCGCATTAAGTGTCGCACTTGGACGCATTAATGCCGATGCTTGTGCATCAACCAATGCATAGTAGCCACCTAAATCACCCGCAACACCTTGCGCGCCATTCAACTCCGCAACAATTTGCCCTTCGCCTTGAACCAACGCTTGAGCGATTGGAGCAAATTCAGCCGCTAATTCAGCGTCACTGGTTTGTGCTGCAAGAGCTTGTGCCCAATAAGCGGCTAGGTAGTAGTGACTGCCACGGTTATCCAACTCACCCACTTTACGTGATGGCGACTTGTTGTTATCGAGGAATTCACCAGTTGCTTTATCCAGTGCATCAGCCAGAACTTGTGCTTTCGCGTTACCTGACACTGTGCTCAAATGCTCTAAAGAAGCCGCTAGTGCCAAGAATTCACCTAATGAATCCCAACGTAAGTGGTTTTCTTTTTCGACCTGCTGTACGTGTTTAGGCGCTGAACCGCCCGCTCCCGTTTCAAACAGACCACCACCATTCATAAGCGGGACAATTGACAACATTTTCGCTGAGGTGCCGAGCTCTAAGATTGGGAATAGATCCGTGAGGTAATCACGCAATACGTTACCGGTTACAGAAATGGTATCTAAACCTTCTTTGATACGCTCAAGCGAGAACTGACAAGCTTCAACTGGCGAAAGGATCTTGATCTCAAGGCCAGCCGTGTCGTAATCCGGTAAGTAGGCATTTACTTTCTTGATCAGTTCAGCATCGTGAGCACGTGCTTCGTCTAACCAGAAGACGGCTGGTACGTTGGTTGCGCGAGCGCGCGTTACCGCCAACTTCACCCAATCTTGAATCGGTGCATCTTTTACCTGACACATACGGAAGATGTCGCCTTCCTCAACACTTTGCTCTAGTAGCACCGTGCCAGAAGCATCAACGATACGTACCGTACCGGCCGCATCTAAGATAAACGTCTTATCGTGTGAGCCATATTCTTCCGCCTTTTGAGCCATCAAACCCACGTTTGGTACGCTGCCCATTGTGGTTGGGTCAAACGCACCATATTGCTTACAGAAGTCGATAACTGCTTGATAGATACCAGCGTAGCTGCGATCAGGGATTAGCGCTTTGGTGTCTTTCTGCTTGCCATCTGGCCCCCACATTTGACCAGATGAGCGAAGCATTGCTGGCATAGAGGCATCAACAATAATATCACTTGGTACATGTAGGTTGGTAATACCACGATCTGAATCAACCATCGCCAATGGTGGTTGTGTTTCGTAGACGGCTTGCAATGCCGCTTCAATTTCAGCTTGCTGTGCGTCTGGCAATGTTGCGATTTTCGCGTACACATCACCAAGGCCGTTATTCACATCAACGCCTAGCTCTTCAAATAGCTGGCCATATTTAGCAAATACATCTTTGTAGTACACTTTTACGGCATGACCAAAGATCACTGGGTCAGAGACTTTCATCATGGTCGCTTTAAGGTGTAAAGACAGTAGAACGTCTTGCTGTTTAGCTTCGGCAATCTGCTCTTCAAAGAAGGTAACCAATGCCTTTTTGTTCAACACTGAACAGTCAATGATCTCTTTATCTTCAATTGCAAACGGCGCTTTCAGTTCTTTGCTTGTGCCATCCGCAGCAACAAATTCAATCTTAACCTTGGTTGCACCATTTACTGTGGTTGATTTTTCGCTACCAAAGAAGTCTTTGTCATCCATACTCGCCACATGAGAAAGCGACTCTTTTGACCACGCACCCATTGAGTGTGGGTTTTTCTTCGCGTAATTCTTCACTGAAAGAGGCGCTCGACGATCAGAGTTACCTTCGCGCAATACTGGGTTTACCGCACTGCCTTTGATCTTATCGTAAGTGGCTTGAATCGCTTTTTCTTCGTCGTTGCGACACTCTTCTGGGTAATTTGGTAGCTGGTAGCCTTTTGCTTGTAGCTCTTTGATCGCTGCTTTCAATTGCGGAACTGACGCTGAAATGTTTGGCAATTTAATGATGTTGGCTTGTGGTGTTTTTGCCAATTCGCCCAATTCAGCGAGTGCGTCGCCAATGCGTTGCTCTTCAGTTAAGTAGTCTGGGAAGTTAGCAATAATACGCCCAGCAAGAGAGATATCACGGGTATCAACGGCAATACCTGATGAAGCAGTAAATGATTGGATGATTGGCAATAGCGAGTAAGTCGCTAATGCGGGTGCTTCATCAGTAATGGTATAAATGATTGTAGGTTTATCTGTAGGCATGAAATTTCCCTATTGTTCTAACAAAGCCTGTGGGATGAGTGACTTTGAGTATGTGTTCGCTGGCAAGTTAATGCTTCATCCCCTCACTTGCTTACGATTTGTTCGTCTCTTTAATTCTCTGCCAATTTTGGCAAAATCCATGAGAGCTAATCGTTATAATTAAACAAAACTACGATAATAGTCTATTATCTTGTGCGCCAATCCAGATTTCGGCGCGCAAATAATAGCTTAAACCGTATAGCCTTTAAACCAATCGACACACTTTATTTACATTTTTGCAGGGTAGTTAACATGCAGGCACGCTCTAGTCGTTCGTCTTCAAATAAATCATCTCAACGCACGACAAATCGTTTCAAACGCGATGAGCGACCTTCGCGTAATAAAACGCATTCCTCTACGCATCGTAAAAAAACACCCTCAAGCAAACCTCGTATTTCTCCGGACCAACGTAAGGTGCTGGTGTTCAACAAACCTTTTGACACCTTAACCCAATTTACTGATGGTGAAGGTCGCAAAACCTTAGCCGATTTTATTGATGTGAAAGATGTTTACCCAGCAGGTCGTCTGGACCGCGACAGTGAAGGCCTATTGGTTCTAACCAACGATGGTATTTTGCAGGCTAAACTGACCCAGCCCAGCTCTAAATCGCCAAAAACCTACTGGGTACAAGTTGATGGTGCGCCAAGTGAAGCAGATTTGGATAAGCTGCGCGCGGGCGTAGAGTTGAAAGATGGTATGACTCTACCAGCAAAAGTCGAAGTGATGAGCGAACCAGCCGTATGGGAGCGAACTCCAGCAGTACGTTTTCGCGCCAACATTCCAACCACTTGGATTGCGCTAACGATTATTGAAGGTCGCAATCGCCAAGTACGCCGCATGACGGCGCATATCGGCTTCCCAACCTTGCGTTTAATTCGCTACTCAGTTGGTGAGATTGAACTGGGTGACTTACAGCCAGGAGAATGGAAAGAGATCACTCTTTAAGTTCCCCCCTTAGATTAAACGGCAGATTAAACGACTGACTCATCTGTGCTTCATTAATATGAACTCAATCAGTCATGCCGTTTTACAATTCGGCGCTTGAATCTATTCGTTATCTTCTCTAGGCTGACGCTTAGGCTATTCCAATCTGTTTGTCATTAATTATTTCTATTTTCACCGTTAGACGACACCGCTTTAACCATTGGGTGCTACTTCTCGTTAGCCTCGTCGCTTTGTCATGCCTGAATAAAACCTTAATCCAAGCAAACCAATGGTTTCAAAGCGAGAGCTCTCGTTTGTTTAGCACCACTGATCAGCCACAAACACAGTGGCAATCACTCTATCAAAGTGTGTTTACTGAAAGCCAAGACGAATCCGTCCTGAACAAAGCACTCGCAGGCCGCGGAGATCCTTGCCATTCAAGCAGCCAAACCTTGCCGACTATTCCGTCTAAAACTGATTGGCTCGCACCATTCATAGTACTTTTTTTACTGCTATATTGTTGTGGTCGATTAATCGAGCCCATTCGTCCTCGCGCAGCAAATCAAACTCGTCAGCCCAAACGACGACTGCACCTGACACAGTGCGTATTCCAAGAATAAAAATTCTCTACATAAGCTCGTATATTTTTATTACTTATTGGAGATTTTTTTGTGTTAGAAAAACCAACAATGTCTTGCCCTACCCTTGGTTCTGCGGGTACAACGATGACAACATTCCGTGCTTTTTTATCCAAGGCGAGTCTATTTATCGCCTTATGTATGAGCATTTTCTTTACCCACATGGCGGCCGCGCAAACTACTGGCTGGATCAGCGATCCTGCCCATCCCCCGGTGAAATTACGTCTAATGATGACGGGGCAGTCCGATGTCCGTAACAACACGGTTCAGGCCGTGCTGGATGTTGAGCTTGCTGACGAACGGAAAACCTATTGGCGCAGTCCCGGTGAAGCTGGTATTGCGCCTGAACTGAATTGGTCGAGTTCTAGTAATATCGAATCTATCGATTGGCACTGGCCTGTCCCTCGCTATTTTGAGCAGTTGGGTATTCAAACCTTAGGCTATAAATCTCATGTTGCCTTTCCGCTAACAATTACCTTAGCGCACGCCGATCAACCAGCACATTTAAGTGCTCGTTTACGTTTGCCTTCTTGTACTGATATTTGCGTTATCACCGATTATCCAATCGAGCTTGCGATTAATCCCCAAACATTACATCTCGACCAAGAGGCGATGTTTTTATTCAATCAAGGCCTCAGCCAGAGTCCTCGAGCCAATACTGACATCGATGTTATGGCGAGCTATTGGGATGGTGAGCAGCAACAGTTAGTCGTGCAATTAAGTAATAAAAATCTCTGGCAATCTCCGCTGGTTCTCGCCGATGGACGAGAGGTAGAGAATGAATTTTTCGCGCCACCGAAATTGATCATTGCCAACCACACTGGCGAACACTCCGATGAGAAAAACAACCTGCTCACCGCGATTTTCGCCGTCAGTAACTGGAAAGGCCATGCTGACCTCAGCCATAAACCGATTGCAATTACCGTGTCTGATACCACCTTTGCGACTGAGCTAACAAGCACCGTTGGTACTACGCCCATTCAGTACCAAACCACCAGCATGATAACCATGCTCGCGTTCGCGCTATTAGGTGGGCTGATTCTCAATATTATGCCGTGTGTTTTGCCGGTGTTAGGACTCAAACTCAACAGTATCGCACTGCAACACAGCGCTTCGCCACAACAAGTCAGAGCATCATTTCTCGCTTCAGCGTTGGGGATTATCACCTCATTTGGCCTTCTTGCCGGTATGCTTACCATACTCAAAATGGCAGGTGGCATAGTGGGCTGGGGAATTCAGTTTCAAAGTCTGCCGTTTATCGTATTGATGCTATCGGTCACTTTGCTCTTTGCGCTCAATTTACTGGGCTTATTTGAATTTCGTCTACCATCCAGCCTCAATACATGGGTGGCAAAGCAAGGAAAGCAGAATTACTTAGGCCATTTTGTGCAAGGTATGTTTGCCACATTGCTCGCAACGCCATGTAGCGCGCCTTTTCTCGGTACAGCGGTCGCCTACGCGTTAGGCGCTAGTCTCTACGAATTGTGGGTTATCTTTATTGCGCTGGGTATTGGTATGAGCACGCCGTGGTTGGTCTTTGCTATCGTGCCCAAATTGGTTCAATTTATGCCAAAACCAGGCGCATGGATGAACCGCATCAAGATCGTGTTCGGCATCATGATGTTAGCGACTAGCTACTGGCTAACCAGTTTGCTATCGCCATTTTGGGGCGCAATGGTCACCTGGCTGATTGGCCTTAGCATTACTCTGTTCACCTTGATATGGCTAGTAAAAAAATATGGTCGCAAGGTGCTTATTCCACTCATCGCGATGTTCACTCTCGGGGCTGGAACGATGTTAGTGATTGGTAGTTTAACCGCCGATCATTGGGCCACCCCAACCGTTGATGATCTAAACTGGCAAAAGCTGCGTAGCGAGAAGATTGCTCAACTCACCGCCCAAGGCAAAACGGTATTCGTCGATGTTACCGCCGATTGGTGTATCACCTGTAAAGCCAATAAGATCGGCGTGATCTTGCAAGATCCCGTCTATACAGCTCTCAACCAGCCCAACATGATTTTGATGAAAGGTGACTGGACAAGACCAAATGACAGCGTGACGCAGTACTTACACAGCAATGGTCGCTATGGCGTGCCGTTTAATATTGTTTATGGCCCTAATGCACCACAAGGTATTGCGCTACCGGTCATATTATCTGAAAAAGATGTCATTAAAGCCATTGTTCAAGCGAGTCACTAACATGAGCGAAAAGAATAAAAAGCCACGTTGGCGATACTGGTTAAGAGAGCTGTTTTTCGCCGTCATTATTATTGCAGTTGCGTCGTATGCGATGGATTTCTACCACAGCAATGCTGCGCCCAAGGGAAAAGCCCCTGAAATCCAAGCGTTCGATATCAATGGTCAACTCATTGATGTCAATGCAATGAGTCAAAATGATCAGCCGGTGATCGTCTATTTTTGGGCGACATGGTGCGGAGCGTGTAAATGGGTTAGCCCGACGATAAATTGGTTTACTGACGATTATCCCGTGGTCACCGTGGCACTTTCATCTGGAAAGGATGAGCGTATACACAGCTATCTCGATGCTAAGCAGTACCACTTTAGCGTCATTAACGATCAACAAGGCGCCATTAGCCGTGAGTGGGGTATTCGCGTAACGCCAACCATTGCCATCATCAAAAATGGTGAGATTAAATACCTCACAGCAGGAATAACCACACCATGGGGATTGTGGCTACGAACGCTCTTTGCTTAAAGTACTTGCGGAATGTTGAGACTTTAACTTGTTTGGAACGCTGAAAACAAAAAAGCCACTTCATTTGAAGTGGCTTTTAGAATCAAGGCAGATATTATTCCGCTGATTTTTCTTTAGCAGCTGTCACTGCAATCGCAAGCTCATCTAGAGATGCTGGGTTTGCCAAGCTTGGTGCGTTAGTCAGTAGACACGCAGCCGCTGTTGTTTTAGGGAACGCGATAACATCACGGATGTTATCAGTACCACATAGCAGCATCACTAGACGGTCTAAACCGAATGCAAGACCTGCGTGTGGTGGCGTACCGAATTTTAGAGCATCAAGTAGGAAACCAAACTTCGCTTTTTGCTCGTCCGCTTCAATACCTAGAATGCTAAATACTGCTGATTGCATTTCTGCATTGTGGATACGTACTGAACCACCACCAACTTCGTAACCGTTAATAACCATGTCGTAAGCATTTGAGTTTGCTGACGCTGGGTTTGCGATTAGCTCTTCAGCTGTTAAGCCTAGAGGAGAAGTGAATGGGTGGTGCATTGCATGTAGGTTGCCTTCGTCATCTTCTTCAAACATTGGGAAGTCGATAACCCATAGCGGTTTCCATGCTGCTTTATCAGTAAGCTCAAGGTCAGTACCCAGCTTCAGACGTAGTGCGCCCATTGCTTCAGTCACAACACGTTTGCTGTCTGCGCCGAATAGGATGATGTCGCCTGTTTCTGCTTGAGTACGCTCTAGGATTTGAGCAACCACTTCTTCGTTTAGGAATTTAGCCACTGGAGACTGCACGCCTTCGAAGCCAGCAGCGCGATCGTTCACTTTCATCCACGCTAGGCCTTTCGCACCGTAGATACCCACGAAGTTGGTGTATTCGTCGATTTGCTTACGAGACAGTGCAGCACCGCCAGGAACACGAATTACCGCTACGCGGCCTTTTTCGTCGTTAGCTGGGCCTGAAAACACTTTGAAATCAACATCTTTCAGGATGTCAGCCACGTCTACAAGCTCAAGTGGGTTACGTAGGTCTGGTTTATCTGAACCAAAACGACGTGCTGCTTCTTCAAATGACATGATTGGGAACTCACCCAGATCAACATTGAGCAGCTCTTGCCACATTTGACGAATCATTGCTTCTGTTTTTTCACGTACTTGCTCAGCTGACATGAAAGAAGTTTCGATATCGATCTGAGTAAATTCAGGCTGACGGTCAGCACGTAGATCTTCATCGCGGAAACATTTAACGATTTGGTAGTAACGGTCAAAACCAGACATCATCAGCAGCTGTTTAAATAGCTGAGGTGATTGAGGTAATGCGTAGAAGCTGCCTTTGTGTACACGACTTGGTACTAGGTAGTCACGCGCACCTTCTGGTGTTGCTTTGGTTAGTACTGGTGTTTCGATATCTAGGAAGCCATTCTCATCTAGGAAACGACGTACGAAGCTTGATGCTTTTGCACGTAGTTTGATGCGGTCGCTCATCTCTGGACGACGTAGGTCTAGGTAACGGTATTTTAGACGTTGCTCTTCAGAGTTCTTTTGGTTGAAGTCTAGAGGAAGCACATCACTACGGTTGATGATTTCAAGACCTGAAGCAAGGATTTCCACTTCGCCTGTTGCCATACCAGCATTGATTTGGCTGTCAGGACGTGCACGTACTTCACCCGTCAGTTTGATACAGAATTCATTACGTAGTTGCTCTGCGACTTTATAAGCATCAGCCATGTCTGGATCAACTACTACCTGAACGATACCTTCGCGATCGCGCATATCGATAAAAATAAGACCGCCTAAATCACGGCGACGGTTAACCCAGCCGCAAAGTTCTACAGTTTGTCCTGCAAGGGACTTGTTCAGGTGACCACAGTAATGGGTACGCATAATGAAATTCCCAATCTCTCTAATTTTGTTAATACCGTCTGTCGAGCGTAAAAATATCGACAGAGCAAAGTTCCATTTATACGCTGAAAGCGACGGAAAATCGACTATTCAACATACAATTTATTGCGATTTACTGTCTATTGGTGCTTTTTAAACCAGCTAAGGGGTAAAACGGCATCAATGACGAAAATTGGCGCTGATTATAGCCCGAGATTAGTGATTTCGGCAAAAGTCTCGTAAAGTATCTGCAGTGGAAAATTTGTAAGCGAGATTATGACGTCATTACCGATTCGACTTGGGCTCACTATGTGGTCACACAATCAGTGGCAACAGAGCTTTTATGGCTCCGGCACCAAGCCCGCTGAGCGGCTAGAAAAGTACACTCAGGTATTTCATACCGTTGAGGGGAACACCACTTTCTACGCGACCCCCAATAACCACACGGTACGTAACTGGCACGCCGCCAGCCATGACAATTTTAAATTTACTTTCAAGCTACCTCAAGCCATTACGCACCAGCAGATGCTCAAAGGGTGCCAAGCGCAGCTAAAAGACTTTATGCACGTTATGGCGCCTCTACACGAGCGTATAGGTCAATGGACAATTCAACTGCCCGCGGCATTTTCCCCGGCAGACTTGCCTACTTTGCAAAAATTTTGTGCCCTGTTCCCGCCCAACTTCCCGCTTGGTGTTGAAGTGCGCCACCTTGGCTTTTTTGCCAAAAATGATGATGAGAAACGCTTTAATCAATGGCTGATGGAAAGCGGAATTGACCGCATTATTATTGATAGCCGCCCACTCTTTTCCGCCGAGCCGAATAACGCGGAGATCATCGACGCGCAAAAGAAAAAGCCCCGTGTCCCGGTGCATGCCATCTCAACAAGCCATAACCCAATGATCCGTTTTATTGGCCACCCAGAGGTAGACGCCAACCTCGAATTCTTTGCCCCTTGGCTGAGTAAACTGCCTCAGTGGATCGAGCAAGGAAAGCAACCTTATTTGATGGTGCACACCCCAGACAATGTTTTGGCGCCGGAGCTTGCACTTGCATTATATCAACAACTGCAGCAGCAATGCGCTTTACCCAACCTCTCCACCTTTCCAGTCAATGATGGTGACAACCAGCTGGCGATGTTTTAACTAGAGCGGTTTGCAGGCAATTTTTGCTCGCCATAACGCAATACATGACACAGGCGTGAAATTTTCATAAAATACGCGCCCTTTTCCATGCTAGTCGTAATAGCGCGAGATAACTTATGAACCCTAAGAGCAATTCGGATACCATTTTTTCGGCCCCAATCGATAAAATTGGTGATTTCACGTTTGATGAACGTGTCGCGGAAGTCTTCCCTGATATGATTCAGCGCTCCGTCCCGGGCTACAGCAATATTATCTCAGCGATTGGCATGCTGGCAGAACGTTTTGCCAAACCACACAGTAATATCTACGACCTCGGCTGTTCGTTAGGTGCCGCAACGCTTTCAATGCGTCGTCACATCCAGCAAGAAGGCTGCAAGATCATTGGCGTTGATAACTCCTCGGCAATGGTTGAACGCTGCAAGTTGCACGTCAATGCTTACCGCAGTGATACCCCGGTTGAAATTGTCGAAGCGGATATTCGCCATATCGAAATTGAAGATGCGTCGGTAGTGGTATTAAACTTCACGCTGCAATTTCTTTCTCCAGCGGATCGCTATACGCTACTTGAAAAAATTTATGCCGGTTTGCGCCCTGGCGGCATTTTGATCTTATCTGAAAAGTTTGTCTTTGAAGACGGAGTAGCTAATGATCTGCTGATCGACCTGCACCATGATTTCAAACGTGCTAACGGCTACAGCGAACTAGAGATCAGCCAAAAGCGCAGTGCGATTGAAAATGTCATGCGCCCTGATTCGAAGAAAGAGCACAAAGAACGTTTCGCGAAAATTGGTTTCACCAGCTTTGATGTGTGGTTCCAATGTTTCAACTTCGGTTCAATGTTCGCGATTAAATAGCGAGAAGCGAGAA